>LCPQ01000011.1:45103-72978 GCA_001003705.1 Parcubacteria group bacterium GW2011_GWA2_48_9
ATGATATTGGATTCCGGAGTGCGTGTAATGCGAATATCACGAGATCCATACATCATCGAGGAGGCTTTCGCGTTTCGGGCTTTTCTGAAACGAAGCGAGTGGTTCATACGATATGCCGATAGATATCAAGTGTTGAGCGAGCCATTGCGTCCCATGTGAAACGCTCTACCCGACGGTTTCCTCGTTCAATAAGTTGCTTCCTGAGATTATCATTTGTGTGTACGGCACGAATGGACTGTATCATATCATGGATGTTATCGGGCCGAAAGTACTGCGCAGCATCACCAAGTATCTCAGGGATGCTCGTAGCATTGCTGGCAATGACAGGAGTACCATTTATCATCGCCTCGAGCGGTGGCAGTCCGAATCCCTCATAGAGAGATGGGAATACAAAAGCGCGCGCGCGCTGGTACAATAAAAAAAGATCAACATCTGATACGAACCCGGTAAAGACTACTGATGTTGCGAGCCCTTTGTGACGGACATACTCCTTTAGCCGTAGAATGAAATAATCATCCTTCCCTACCACGACAAACGTGAGCGAAGGGAACTCCCTGCGTATTTCACCGAACGCATCTATAAACCGTTCCAAATTTTTATGGGGGTAGGCATTACCGACGTAGAGTATGTAGGGCTTGGAGACACCATGTTGAGCATGCTGGTTTGCATTGATTTCCAGCTGCGATGGGGCTTCAACCCCCTCATATGTCACTGCTATTTTTTCGCCCGATACTGAAAAACTTTTGGAGATGTCGTGTTTCGTAAATTCTGACACAGTAATGATTTTTTTTGCTTTACGAATTGCTCGACGGATCACATGCAGATAGGCATGGTGCTTGATACCGTATCGTAATGGACTGAGGGTTGTAGCACGCAATGTCGGATAATGCGTTAAAATCAGATCGTGGATCGTCACGCAAAACAACCCGCGGTAGAAGATTGGAACATTGAAGTGAGGAAAATGCACAAAATCAGCATGTGCATTCTGTAAGACTCGCGGAAATTTTATTTGCTCCTCGAGGCTATACCACCGGAAATCAGCGAGTATTTTTGAAAAATTAGGGCGTGATGGGCTATATGCTTCGAAATTTTCCTTGCGCAAGAATATGACGTAACTATTAACGGCATCAATTTTCTCAAGATGTTCGATGAGTTTCTGCGTGTAGCGGCCAAGTCCTTTGCCGAGAGAGCCGAAGAACCGGGCATCAATGCCTATTTTCATATCGGCATGGTGTGAACTGCGTCTTTAATAATGTCATACGTCGCCGTGGCTGTGCGGTCCCATGAAAATTCTCGAACCCGTTTCTTCCCAGCTTCACAAAGGCGCGCAGATAAAGCAGCATCGTTGATAATCAGAGTTAGCGAAGCAGCTATCTCATCCGGCTTCAGTGGATCCACCAACAGCGCTGCATCTCCTGCGACCTCAGGAAGTGACGCAACATTGCTAGTAACTACCGGCGTGCCAGCGGCAAATCCTTCGAGGATAGGGAAACCGAAGCCTTCATAAAGTGATGGGTAAACCAGTGCCACAGCACCTTTCAGAAGTGCGATCTTTTCAGCCTCTGACACGAACCCGAGAAATCTGACACCAGGGGTTGTGAGTATTCGTGCACGCTCTGAACGGTGTTCTCTCCAAAGAGTCTGACCTATAATCACCATTGCCACGTCCTTCCGTATCGTCTCAGGCATACGCTTATATGCTTCGACGGCTGCTGAAATGTTTTTCCGTTCGTCGAAGCCGCCGATGCCAAGTATGTATTTGCCCATCACACCGAGCCGAGATCGCATTTCTACTGCTGCGTGTTCTGAAGTCTCCTCATACGGGCTCAGGTCTATCCCTGGGGGAATAACATGAATACGGCCAGCATCTAACTTGTACACTTCGACGAGATCGCGTTTCGTCGCTTCTGACGGGGTAATGACTGCGTCAGCACGTGAGAGTAAGTGCAGCGGCCTCACAAGGACGTGCCAGAGACGACCACGTAGCGAGTACATCGAAGGAAAATGATGGAATGAAAGATCGTGGACAGTTACGATGAGTTTGCATGTACGGCTTACGTTTGCAAAATGAAGATTGGATAAAAAGACCGCTTCAGCTCCTCCTGCAATACGGTCAATTCGTGGAATCCCAAGAACAACACTCATGACCCCTAAAATCTTGTTTGGAACCCTGAGATGCTTTTTTAATAACGTGTCACTTACTGACACGGGACCACGCATACCACTCGAAAAAAGCGTCACCTCATCATGTTCGACAAGGGGGGAAAGATGGCGAATCAACTCCCTGGCGTAGTGTGTAATGCCACTCTGTGCCTTCTCTCCAAGGACGCGAGCATCTATCACTAGGCGCATGGATGCGAATCCGCTAATTTATGTATGCTCCTCCGGTGCTTTGTGTACCCGCATTCCGCTGATCGTATATGCGGCAATACATCCGAGTAGGACCCCGGCAATAAGTCCCACGATACCGGTAAAAAGTGGTGAGGGACTTTTTTCAGTGATTACAGGAATAGCGCCAGAAACAGCGAAGACAGACTCCTGCTGCGCCGTTTGGTTGGATGTGGCAGCTCGTTCCTCGATGACAGTCGTGAGTGCGGAAGCGATCTTCTCAGCGGTTGCGCGATCGCGTTCGACATAACGTACAACAACGTTTTGAGCAGAGTACTTCTTCGCCTTAAACCGTGTGGTTAATTCCTCAATAGAGGTAAGTCCTGGATCAATGTCGGCATGATCATAAATCTCCAATAAAACGGAGGGAGTGAGAAACCAGCTTAAAATTGTTTGCGAAAAAAGATCGGCGGCCTGAATTGCATAGTAGCCGTCATATTGATATGCGCTCGTTTCCTGGATGCTTACTCGATCAATCGAGAAAGAAATAGAAGTATCGAATTTTACTGGGGAAAGTAGCGCGAATGCCAACGCACTACCTGCGACAACCAGCGTCACTATGCAGATCAATACACGATACTGCCAGAGAAAATACGTGGGATGAGAGGTGTTCATAAGAATGACTATATTATGTATTAGAGTGTAACTTTTGCCAAGCCTGCTCGACAAAGCCCCTTATGCGATCGCGAAACTGTGCAACATCATATTGTTCGGCGTGTTTCCTGATTACATGTGGGTCGAATGTCTTGCCGCGAAGACGGATAATTGCATCGGCGAGTGACTCCCACGACTGGTCTTCAAAGAGCACTCCGGTAACGTTCTGTACCACTGTCTCAACAGCACCGCCTGCTCGATACGCTATCACGGGTTTCCCCGTGGCCATAGCTTCGAGGGGGGTGATGCCGAAATCCTCCTCCTGAGGATGAATTAACCCTCGGCACTCTTCGAGTAGTCGCCGCTTCGTTGTATCATCAACCCAACCGAGAAATTCTATATTTGATTTAGCCATTTGTTGTAGTTTTTCACCTTCCTCGCCGGTGCCAATAATCTTCAAAGGGATGCGTAGCTTATTAAATGCCTGAACAGCAATATCAACTCGCTTATAGGGACGGAGGCGTGATATCAAAAGAAAGTAATCCTCTTGTCGTTCTGACACCTGAAATTCGCTGGTAGCTATCGGCGGATATATGACGATACTACCCCGGCGATAATACTTCTGTATTCTTTGCGAAACGAATTTTGAGTTAGCAATAAATGAATCTACGCGATCGCTTGCCATACGATCCCACACACGCAGATAAGACTTATAACCCTGTACGATTCTCCGAACCAGCCCTATACGCTCAAGACGATCTATTATCACATTATGATCGCTCCAGAGATACCGCGTAGGGGTATGGCAATAATCTATGTGAAGTGTCCCCGGTGATGTGATAACACCTTTTGCAAAACCAGAACTGTCTGAAATGACAACATTCCCTTTAAAAAGACTATTGGTGCTTTTCTCATCGTAGATAAGGGTGAAAATAGGTGCATTGGGAAAAACATCCGTGAAAGCCTTCAGCACAGATTCAGCGCCACCGAGTTGATTAAGATGATCGTGAACGAGAGCGACGCGCATAGTGTTCCTAGCTGGCCGTTCGACCCGAAAGAACGACTCTCGGCGTCTTGAGCAAAATCCACAAATCAATCCCGATTGACCAATTTTGTATGTAGTAAATATCGAGCCGAGCCTCTTCGGCAAATTTCAACTCTGATCGTCCAGAAATCTGCGCAAGACCCGTCATCCCCGGTTTAATGGTGAGAAGCTTTCGTTGCCAACGTTCGTATTGCTGGACTTCCTCCGGCTCATGGGGTCGCGGACCCACAAGACTCATATCTCCATGAAAAACGTTCCACAGTTGTGGGAGTTCATCGAGTGAAAGTTTGCGGATAAGTCTGCCTACGCGGGTAACGCGAGGATCATCCTTGATTTTAAAAAGTGGACCATCACGTCTGTCATTTTCCCTGAGAAGCTCTTTCTTCAACAGATGTGCATTCTTAACCATTGATCGAAATTTGTAGAATTTAAATGTTTTTCCACGTTCACCTATGCGTTCTAAACTGACAATAACCGGACCCTGTGAATCGATCTTTATTAATATGGATACAAGAAGGATAATTGGGGAAAGAAGCAGCATCACAAGAAAGGACAACACGATGTCAAAAATCCGTTTCCAAATTTTACCCCACCCGTCCAAGCGGGTACGCAAGACTTCGACAACAGGAACATCGGCAATTGTTTCTAACTGAATGTGTGGCGATTGAAATTCAAAAAGGCCTGCGGAATAATGAAATCCGAGATGGTAATCGTCGGCACATTCTTTGATTGGAAGCATTTCGTTCGTGGGCATTCCGCGCTGAGCAACAATGATGTCATCAATACGGTCCGCGGCAACCCGGTCATGGAGGTCTTTTTTCGCGTCATCATCGAAATGTTCATACCGTACTGCTACGCGAAACCCGAGGCTTGGGTTCTTATGAAGCTCGCCAGCTAACTCCTCACTCGTCGGATCAGAACCCACGAGGGCGACGAGCCGCAGACCGATTCCACGTGCTAGCAAAATACGCTGTATCGATCGGATGATCCCCCGTCCTACCATGACCGATACACAGCTAAAAAGCCATCCGAATAAAATAATAAACCGGGAGGAAAAAAATTCCCGTTGAAAGAATATGACGATGATGATAATGGTGAGCGCAGCCGAACACCCAATAAATACTCTTCCGATTTCATGCATGAACCCTTTATGCCTCCGTATGCTATATAACCCCGCTAGAGCAAATGTTATGAGAAAAAAAATTCCCACCACGGCGATAATTGTCAGATACTCGCCTAAATCAATTTCAAAAAAAACTGGTCTGATCTCCTGTATAAATGACCCGACGCGCAAATAATACGCGCCAAGACCGGCGCAAAAAATCATCAGGTAGTCAATTGGGACTAGTAGCGCCGTAAAAATTAGATTGATTTTCTTCATATAGTACCAAACATACTTCGTACCACAATTCCCAAGTCAACCGATAAGCCGAATTCTGTTTCCGCCTCATCGTCTGCCTGAAGGCAGACAGGGCGGATGATGATCATCTCTCTTGCCTCGCCATTGCTGACGAGATCATGCAGTCAACCCATCAAGCTGAGCTTGACTTATTTGACTTTACACCGGATAGGGTTTGCTCCGTCCCTATTCACATAGGTAACGCGTGCGCTCTTACTTCATCCCGCCGTAGGCAGGACTATTCCCTCCCGCTTGCGCGTTCAGGACGCACGATTTCACCCTTACCTCGCCGAAGTCCCGCGATGCGGGACGAAGGTGGGCGGTATGTTTCTGTTGCTTCGATAAGAACTGTTCTTAACGAAACCCCGCGATGCGGGGTACTATCCCGAGGCTTGAAAACAGCCAGAAGACTATAGAACTTCTGCCCATTTCTGCTCCTGGTCGCCATTAACGACTATCCTTGGCACCTTTGCTACTTGACGTAACAAAGGAGGGTGTTCGGACTTTCCTCCCCTAGCAACCCACGGTAAGGTGGATTTTTTAAGAGCAATCATCTAGTTGACTTGGAAACTGTGGCACTCAAAACGAAAGGGTATCCCTTCTTTTGAGTACCAAACAGTGTACAATATACATGGCTGCTTGTCAATCCAGTTATCTGACCCTACTGACGCCGACCCGCAGATCGCAGATCACATCAAAAGATGCTGTGAGAAAAATGACAAAACACGACGTTCATACTCATCTCGTGCTGCAGTATATGCACCATGGTGGTCTGCGCCAGGAATTTCCCACAATTCAACATTCCCTGCCGAAGAGCGAGCGAGTTCTCTAGCTTGGTGTGAGGGTATTGTTTCGTCACGCGCGCCATGAATCAGCAGTATCGGCCGCGAGCTTAATCGTGAAATACTCTGTACGGGATTAATGTGGGGAAAATACGCACCTGTCCGCAGTCGTATATAGAGAAGTGCGATGTATCCGAAAGGATAGAATGGGATATGCGGTAAGTACTCGTGAAAGTTCTTCTTAATAACTTCTGACATGCGAGAAAATGCAGAGTTGATCACATATGCCTTGATTTCGGGGATATCGGATCCTTTGAGTATCGCCACAGCTCCTCCCATCGAGAAACCAACCACACCGATACGATCCTTGCTGATCTCTGGACGATTTTTTAAATATCGTATAGCGCTTTCAAGGTCAAACTGTTCTTTGACACCGAAGGTAATGTATTTTCCCCCGCTTTCCCCTGATGCTCTAAAATCAAACATAAGTACGCCGTATCCTGCCTTATGGAGAAATGAGGCCTGTGGAAGCATTTGCTCTTTTGAACGGGAAAAACCGTGCAATAATATTATCGTCGCACCGTTTGTCCCAGGAAAAAACATGCCGATGAGTTTTATCCCGTCACGAGCGTAGAAGGTAATGTTGTTTCCAGACAGCCCGTATTTTCGCAATTCATCTGGGTGTGTCTCACGAGGTTGGCGAATCACCCGATCGGCATAATATAACGACAAAACTATCAGCAAAAAGATTGCGCAACCGAGTAACACTCCGAGTGACAGCCACGCGAAAGTCATAAGACTCCGTCGATAGCTTTATTCACTAGCGCGTCTGCTTCGTAATTTCGCTCGCGCGGCACCCAGCGATATTTCACCGACTTAAACTGTTGGGATATATTCCAAATCTGTACGAACAGTGTCGCGAGGTCCCTGTTCTTGACTTTATATTCTCGACGCAACTGTGACACCACTAACTCGCTATCAAGTACAAACTGGATGTTAATAGCTCCAAGCTTCTTTGCTTCCTCGAGACCCCGAAGGACTGCGCGATATTCGGCCTGGTTGTTTGTTGCTTCGCCAATGTACTCGTAATACGTCGCAATAATATTCCCTCCGGATCTAATCACTCCCCCAATGCCGGCCGGGCCTGGATTTCCCCTCGCTCCACCATCACTATAAATTTCTACGTTCATACAAGTACGTTATGAATGAGTTGCCTTGCGAGCATCTACCAATTTTAATTGTAACTCACGATTGCCGTTCCATTCATTTACTGATACTTCAAACATCATATCAAACTTTGCTCCGGCCGTAAGGGCCTCATGACCACTAAAACCGAACGCGATGACTTTCCGAACCAGGTCAGATGCGTGCCTCACCTGAAGTCGAAGGTGTTTGCCGTCTTTGCCTACCTTTTGACACTCTACTATTTCAACACCGCGAGCTACAAATCGTGGAAATGGATTGTTTTCTCCAAACGGCTCAAATTTCTCGGCTACCTCATAGAGTTTCCAATTAACATCGTCAAGTCCTATTTCAGCGTCAGCATACTCCGTAGGGATCAAATCCTTCGAAGGAATTTTTCGTCCAAGTTTTTTGAACGCAGCGTGAAATGCTTTCAGATGTTTTTTAGGCATTGTAAATCCGCAGGCCTGCGTATGGCCACCATATCTCGAAAAAAGGTCGCTATTTGCAGCCAGGGCACCAGTAATGTCGAAACTCGGAACGCTCCTGCCTGAACCTACGATGTCATTGCCTTTTTCACCGAGGGCAAATGCCGGGCGGTGATACCTGTCCGACAAGCGGCCCGCAACCAGCCCGATAACCCCGACAGGCCACTCTTTCCCTTGTACAATAAGAATTCGTTCATCAGATCCTACTAATTGCTTTTCCGCCTCTTTCACCATTGTTTCCGATAGGCGCTGGCGTTCCCGGTTCTTCGTATCAAGTTTTTCCGCAATTTCAGCCGCGACCTCACTGCTGCGTTCTATGAGCAATTCGAACGCCGTATTCGCGTGATCCATTCTTCCAGCAGCATTCAGCCGCGGACCGATCTGGAAACCGATAGTGTGCGTATCAATGTCTTCCAACCTGCCTCGAGCCGTCTTCATGAGCGCCTGGAGCCCTATGCGCTTAGTTTTTCTCAGCACGACCAAACCGTAGTGCACCAGTGTACGGTTCTCTCCAACAAGCGGCATCATGTCAGTAACAGTACTGATAGCAACCAAATCGAGCAGCCACTTTTCGAATCCTTCTGAAAGTTTTTTTTCCTTTTTCCTATCCTCTGCAGCGAGACCCTGTATAAGCTTGAATGCTACTCCTCCGCCAGCCAGATGTTTGAATGGGTACGTTTCTTTACTGAGCTGTGGATTTAAAAACGCGAAAGGTGTAGGCATTTGATTGGGTTCATGGTGATGGTCGGTAACGATGACATCGATGCCTGCCTTGCTAGCGACTGCAACTTCTTCCCAATTACTCGTCCCGCAATCGCAGGTGATTATGACATTTGCCTTGCGCTTGATGAGTTCCTTCACAGCAGGAATATTCAACCCATACCCTTCGGTTTCCCGATGGGGCAAGTGCACATGTACGTCTTTTGCACCTAACGCGGTAAGTGCCTCAAAGAGGATCGCTGATGCTGAGACGCCGTCGGCATCGTAATCACCATACACAACGATTGATTCCCCTTTCCAGATCGCCAGTCGGATTCTGTCAACTGCCTTCCTCATGTCGCGGAACAAAAACGGATCATGGATGTCTTCTCCCCAGTCTGGGTTCATAAATTCATCGATTTGTTCCTGCGTTCGCATCCCGCGGTTATGGAGCAATTGCAAAATTACCGGATGGATCTCCGGGAACTTGTTGCGGAATTCTTTCGAAATCGGATCAGCAATTACCCACTTTTTCTGCATAGTATAGCCAAAGTATACCATATTTTTCGCCACTCGCCAAAACTCCAAAAATAGTTGACATTCATGGATTGTTCTGGTACGTTCGTAGACAAAACATAGAACACTCACAATTAACTCGTGCTACCTGCGCAGGGGGGTGCAATGGGAGTCACAGCAAGTAATGGCCGTGATCTGCTTGAACTGCTTGAAAAGTTCTGGGACCGTAGTAAACCGAAGTACATCGCGAGAATCGTGCAGGAAGTATGTGGCAACGGAACGGGCCGTCGTTCATCCGATAGCATCTATCGGAATATCCAGCTGATACTGAACTGGATGGATCAAAACACACGTACCGCTCCGCCACCGCCAGCCCCGACAGCTGCAATGCTTGTTGGATCCCGATTTATAGAGGTCCAATTGACCAGGGAACCCGTGAAACGTCTGAGACTGCTCACACAAGGGGATCCCCTTCTCGAGGCACTCGCACAAATCTGCCTGAACCAGGATCACAAGTTTCTGCGAAGGCTGTGCGTACTTCACCGGTCTGTGATACGTCCAGTAGACGTGAATTTCAATAGGGCAATTTATCGGGTAGCGGGGTCCGCGCTCGAATGGACTAAGCGGTTCTGGAACCTGCTGTTCGCTGAATGGGCTGAGTACATTGAGCTCAATGAACCGATTGCCCACCAGGATGATCAGACTGGTGTTACCTACGACGACATGCCACTCTTTGTTCACGTGGTGACGAGAGTCGCTGTGGTAAACGAAGACGATCGACATCCTGAGAAGCGTGTTCTGCTCATGCTCATCGAACACTGTGAAAGTGACGATACAGCCGATAAAATGCTCGAGGGTATCGTTGCACTGCTGTGTAGCCGGACGTCGAATATCTTCGTCATGGTACCGAAGCCAGAGAGACTCGAGGAAGTTCGATTTGATTTCGAAAACCCGACTCTCGTCCTTTCGTCATCCCACGCCGCACAGATAGGTGGGTTTCTAGAGCGAAAGAACACATTGACACTCGGCCGTGAAGAGGATGCACAGAAATTCATGCGCTGGTTTGAATCGCACCAACCGGAAATCACCCGCGCGTGTGAACAGAAACAACGCGAGATCAGAGTGAATACACACTATGGTCTCAGATGCGGGGGACGCGACTGCATATCAGTATCTTTGAGTCCGCTCCGCCGAGCAGGGATCATGGGCATCGCCTTCCATCCCGAAAATCATGTGTTTCCGGACGCTGGTATAGAGGTTACGGTCTTTAAGGAGGGTGCGACTCCGTGCCACTTCAAAGCCGAACTGGTGGACCTTTCACTGGTTGCTGGGGATCACATCTTCTACAGTCACACGCAGGTGTCGATTCCATCGCTTCGGCGTTTGCTCGAACTCGTCGTGATCGAGGCTATGCATTATTTTTGTGTAATCGGCCAACGAGCCAGTCACGACCGAGCAAAATCAATGAGGGGCACACGCCCATCTGCACCGACACACGTGGATGGAGTGAAAACAACCTCGGTTCGACCTCACATGATGAGACTCCCACAAAACAAGCGGGCGCGTCCGGATAAGCACGCACGTGCACATGAAGAGATGGGATGGTCACTTCCATCACACATCACATACGTCACGGAGCACATGGCAAGGATTGGAGGGATCGAGTCCGACCCCACCCCGGCATTTACTTGCCGTGATCAGCTCTTTCAATTCACCTTTTCCTCGTAGCACTAACCCCCACACCAATCCGATTGGTGTGGGGGTTCTTCTTATTCGAGGATTTTGTGATGAAAGTTCTTGAAGTATCTTGCCATTACATCCTTTTCTGTAAACCGATGGGTCTGCGTTCCGTATTTTTCAACCGTGTATACGCTCACTACTGCTCCCAATCTGCCGCATCGTTCCAAAGGCAACCCACGTACGTATCCTGAAATAAACCCTGCACGGTAGGCATCCCCTGCTCCAGTGGGGTCTGATGTATTTTGTGGCTTCGCTGGAGGGATACGGATGCGTTTTGAAGCAGTTTGCACCATGGAACCTTTAGGTCCAAGGGTGGTTACCACAACCTTGGCACGTTTCAATATTTGCCGTTCGGTCATACCCGTCTTGCTGAGGAACAGTGCCAATTCATAGTCGTTTGAAAAGAATATTTCCGCGCCAGTTACCCCGTTGATCAAATCACTTTTTGGCAGTGTGGTGGTCTGTTGTCCCGGATCAAAGGCGTAGGAAACCTTGGCGCGCTTATAAATCTTCGGAAACCGCGCTAAGTCCTCATGCCCCGCAGGAGACACACAGGCAAACGCCGCCTTCATGAGAAGCGAACGAGGGGGAACGCCTGCAAACGTTTTTCCGGCCCCTACGTGAAACCCGGAAATCTGATTATTATCCTTATCCGTAATCATATGGGCAACTGCGGTTGTAGTATTTCTGACAAGGTTAACATAACGAGTTTCGACACTATGTCGGATAAGCCACTGGCGATACGGCGTGAAGTCTTTGCCTACGGAACCCAGGACAACGGGCTGATTTCCGAGAAGAGCTAGATTGTATGAAATGTTGCCCGCAGTGCCGCCGAAGTTCTCCGAATATTTTTCGACCAAAAAACTTACGCTCAACTGATGAATTTTCCTCGGAAGAATATGGTCGCTAAATCGTTCCGGAAAATCCATGATTCGGTCGAACGCGAGCGAACCGGAAACGAGAATGATGAGTTTACGAGTCATACTCAAATTATATCAACAAAGACATATCCCTGCGACTATCACTACATTACTCACTACCACTAAACAAAGTCCTTATATATCTTAGAAATGTCGATGCCATCAAGCGGCTGTTTGACCAGCGGCCCCTTCTCGAGTACCGGCAGTGATGCGTGATAGGACGGCCGCTCGCGAACGTAAAGCACGCCGGTAGCCATGCGTTCCATTTCTCGCGCCTTTGCCATCGCTTTATTCCAGTCATTCGGAATATACCCTTCTTTCTCAACATGATAGACGCGACGATAGAACCACTGGAACGTATTAATCTTATTAAACGTCACGCACGGCTGAAGTGTATCGACGAGGGCAAACCCCTTGTGTTGGATGCCTTTCTTAATTAAATCGGTGAGTTGAGTCGTGTCACCGGAAAATCCCCTTGCGATAAATGAGGCCCCTGCCGAGAGAGCAAGACTTACTGGGTTCACCGGCTCTTCAATGACGCCGCCGGGAGTTGACTTCGTTTTGAAACCCTTTTCGGACGTCGGAGACGTCTGGCCGGTGGTCAGGCCGTAGACTTGGTTGTCATGAACTATGAGCGTAACATCATGGTTCCCGCGAATAGACGAAATAAAGTGATTCATGCCTTCACCGTAGGTATCGCCGTCGCCTGCGATGATGATGACTGTCAAATCATGATTGGCAAGCTTAATACCCTCGGCAACTGGAATCGGACGCCCATGGAGGCCGTGGAACGCATACGTTTTCACGTTGTTCGCCATGTTGCCTGAACAGCCAATGCCGTAGACAACGACAACGTTGTGTGGGTCCAACTGTAATTCATCCAGGGCAGTCTTGAGGGCGGTCCAAATGCCGAAGTCGCCGCAGCCCGGGCACCACGTCGGTTGGTATGTTGTATTGAAGTCTTGACCTTTAAGCATGGGTGAGAATATCTTCAATTGATTTCTTAATTTCACGTGGGTGGAACGGACGGCCATCGAATTTCAGTACTTTTGCATGGGCTTCCAGTCCTATACGCTCGCGGATAAGGCCGAATAGTTGTCCGGTAGCGTTATTTTCAATAACGACTGTTTTTTTCGCTTGCCGGAACACGGATGCGACAGTTTTTGACGGAAATGGGTTGATAAAGCGAATATGCAGCTGGTTCGCAGTTATCCCAGCTCCTTCCAGCAGCTGCATCGCCTCTCGAATAGGACCTTTAGTTGATCCCCAACCAACAAGGGTAACATCAGCATTCGGTGTACCAGTGAGTTTCGGCTGCTCGATATCTACTTCTGCCTTGTCAAACTTACGAAGCCGCTTTTCCATCTGTTCAGTGGAGTTTTCGGACGATTCTTCGGAGTAGCCATACGGATCATGTTCGTCGCTGTTCGCGATATGCAGGCCGCCTTTGGTGCCAGGAAATGCCCGGGGCGATATGCCGCTCTCTGTGACCGCATAGCGGCGGTATTCACTTAATCCAGATAAATCTTTTTCCCGCGCCACTTGCCCACGGTCGATCTTCACCCGTGAGAGATCGAACGGCACTACAGATTTGTGCCCCTCGGAGAGATATTTATCCAGCAAAATTATGACCGGTGTCTGATATTTTTCGGCTAAGTTAAATGCTTCACTGGCTGTATAAAAGCATTCTTCCATATCTCCTGGCGCTATGACAAACCGAGGAAACTCACCCTGGGCTGCATGAAGGACAAATCGTAAATCACTCTGTGCGGTCCACGTAGGCAATCCTGTCGCCGGCCCAGGCCGCTGGGCGCCAACCATCACGAGAGGCGTTTCAGTAATTCCTGCGAGTCCGACTGCCTCACCCATGAGTGCGAAGCCACCGCCCGAGGTCCCGAGCATTGCGCGAACACCGGCATAGTTGGCACCGATTGCCATATTCGCCACTGATAATTCATCTTCAGCATGCTTCACCACGATGCCGAATTGATCGCCATACTGCGCCATGGTATGAAGAATTGACGAAGAAGGACTCATTGGATATGCGACATATAATTTGCATCCTGCCTGAATGGCGCCGAGTGCGAGTGCATCGTTCCCTGTCACGACAAGTTGTGTGGATGACGAGCCAATCGGTTCGAGAAGATGTGAAAAATCTACTGAGGAAAATTCCTTTTCTATAAAGTCATATCCGGCTTTTGCAGCCAATACATTCGAGGTGACCACCTCATCGTTTTTGCCAGCGAACGCGTCATGAATAACCCTTTCGAGAATTTCGAAAGGGTATTTCACCAGCGCGAATGAGGCACCTACTGATACGGTATTTTGCATTACTATTTCTCCGTATTTTTTAGCTAATTCAACAAGCGGGATGGCAAAGAGCTTAATGCCTTTTGCTCCCAGAGATTCTACATCGGCGGTTATAACCCTAGGGTCGTACATAATTCCCCCGCCCGGATCCAGCTCATTTTGATGGAGTCGTATCGCATTATCATTTAAAGCGACGAGGAGGTCGATACGGTCATCATGTGAGAAAACGTCACGGTCTTCAACGCGAATTTGGTACGTATTGTGGCCACCCCGAATCAGGGAAGGAAATTCTAGGTAATCAAAAATGTGCAAGCCGCCACGCGTGCACGTTTTTGCGAAAATATCGCCCGCAGCTTTTATCCCATTGCCTGCTAGTCCGCCAATTTTCCACCTGAAGGAATTTTTTTGCATTTATTTTACCTCGAATGTCAAAAACTCATTAACTGGCTATGATTATACCATAGGTGCGTGAAACCGGCCAACCTCACGCACGCTTAAAAGGACTTTTGGGAAGCACTGTCTGTAATTTGTCCACAAGCCTGCGATAATTATCAAATTGTAAGCGTTCCTTCGCCTTTTCGAAGGTAAACCAGCCTACCTGCGAATGCTCTTCTGAAATCTTGATAGAATCATTAGTATGAACGGCAAAATAGGTAATCTGACGGTTAATCATCTCGTCTCCCAGCTGAAAATCAAAATATACCTCTTCACGAAAAGGTTGTATGAACTCAAATTTCTCGACACCGATTTCTTCCTTCAGGCCTCGTCTAAGTGTAGCGTCTTCAGATTCTCCCGGGTGAGGCTTTTCTTTCGGGAACTCCCAAAAACGTTGAAAGGTCCTGAATAACAATAACACGTCATGCTGATCATTCACGACGATGGCACCGATACTTTTTGAGACTTTTGAGGTCATAGATGTAGTGTGCCGCCGTCGGCGGGTAGTGCCAATCGAATTCTGGAAAATTCCGCCTCCACTAGCGGCCCTGCATATTCCCCCGCATGCGCAGATGTGCCTTCGTAGCTTGGCCGCTTAGCGTCTACATGCAAACTTATGGTAACATTCTCTCCGTCTGCTTCAACATACGCATGGAAACGCGGAAAAAGGTCGCCACGATTGATACGTTTTTCAAAACTGCCGTTCGGCGCTGCATGGTATCCAAGACGGTTGAAAAAAACTTTCACATTTCCGACCTTGTACCTGTTAAATGACGCCCGCATGTGTTACTGATTCGCCACGATTCGGGCGTCGACAACCCATGCGTCCTTCGACGTCAACATGACGGGGTTGCAATCGACAGATGAAACTTCCGGGTGGTGGGCGATGAACGACGAGAGGGAGACAAGTGAAATAACCAACCGAGAAAGTGCAAATGATTTGCCGCGAGTGCCTTTGATGATATTCCACAGCGGGCTTTTTTTCAGTAATGCTAGGGCATCGGAACGAGTGAGCGGCGCTGGGTGATAGATTACTTGTTGTAAACTTTCGACAAAGATACCGCCGAGGCCAACGAGGACCATGGGACCAAAGTCAGGAACGTTGACGCCGCCGAGAAATACTTCAACAGCTTCTTGGATATGGGGTTGGATAAGGATACCATCATTTTTCGATACAAATAATTTTCCGAAGCGCCTCATGAAGTCTGCTGCCGTATCAGCTGCGGCACGGCTGCTATGTACATCCATCACGACGCCGCCGACGTCGGTTTTATGGACAGCGCGCGCACTTACTATTTTCATGATTACTGGAAAGCCAAGCTTCTCAGCTGCAGTCACAGCGGTCTCCTTCGAACGAACAGTCAGGCCGGGTGGAATATCCATGCCATATTTTTCCAATATGCGCAGCGCGTCGTCGCCTAACAACGAACCGTGTGGAATAGTAAGTTTCTTGTGTGGCTTTGGTAATATTGAAAGTGCGCGGGGTGAACGGACAGTCCACGCGGTTACCTGTGCTAAGGAGTGAACTGCAGCTTCGGGAAATTCGTATGCGGGAATCCCGCCATCTCGGAGAAGCTCAATACCTTTCCTGACGCCTTCGCCACCGACAAAAGCGGCGTAGAGAGGCTTCGAGATCGCGTGGTTCACTTTTAGAATTCGGCGGGCAACGCCAAGCGTATCTGTCACTAGTTGATGCGTAAGAATCGCCAAGACTGCGTCAGTGCTTGGATCATTTGCCGCCAAACGAAGGGCATCCTCGTAGCGCTCGGGCGTCGCATCGCCGATCACATCGATTGGATTATGGATTGCTGCGGCTGGAGGCAATATTTTTCTCAATGACTTCTCCGTCTTTTCAGTGAGATGCGCCATCTGCAAGGATGACCGGCCAACTGAGTCCGTAGCGAGAATGCCAGGCCCTCCGGCATTGGTGACGACGGCTATACGAGGCCCTTTGGGACGCCGCGGTGTTGCAAATGCTCGAGCCATATCGAAAAGTTCTTCAATCGTATCAACGACTAAACACCCCGCTGACTCGAGAGCAGCGACTGTGACACGGCCCGAACTAATCAGCGCACCCGTATGCGACGCTACGGCGGCTGCGGAAGCAGGGGTCCTACCGGCCTTGAGAATCACTATGGGCAAACGTTTGGCAATTTTCGCGACATAGGCCAGAAACGCCCTGCCGTCGCGCACATCTTCGAGGTACATGAGCAATACTTTCAACCGTGTATCTTCGGCGACTAGTTTGAGAACGTCCAATTCACTGATCATGGCTTTGTTGCCTAAACTGATGAGTGAATGAAATCCCAGGCCCGATTTTTCCGCCCAATCTGCAATAGCGACCGCCATCGCGCCCGATTGTGAAACGATGCCCACTCCCCCGTCAGCGGGCATTCCTTGGGCAAATGAAGCATTGAGCCTGATGGATGGGATAACAAAGCCGAGGCAATTCGGACCCAAGAGGGCAACGCCAGTTTTTTTTGCGATTGAAATGACGCGCTCTTCGAGTATGGCGCCATTTTTTCCCAGCTCACGGAATCCGGCTGAAATTACTACAGCAGCTGGGATGTGGGCTTCCCCAACTTCATCAAGTACAGCCGGAACAGTGGACGCGGGAGTTGCAATAATCGCCAGATCTGGACGCGTCGGAAGATCTTTTACACTTCGATATGCCTGCTGGCCTTCAACTGATGTAGCAGTTAGATTCACCGGAAAAACAACGCCACGATAGCCGAAAGACGTACAATTCCGAAATATGACATTTCCAAGCTTCCTGCGATCAGCTGAAGCGCCGATAACACCTATAGATCGTGGGGAAAAAAGCGCACGCAAGTTCATAGACTTAGGTCAAGAGATTCCTACCTGTCATCTCATTCGGAACCGGCAAATTCATTATTTGAAGTATTGTCACTGGCACATCCGCGAGAATTCCGACAACTGGCAACATCGAGAGATCATTGTCTTGTGCCAAATCCTTATACGGCGTCACGCCACGGAACTGTTCGCCAACAATGTAGACAGGAACCGGATTTACTGTATGCTCTTTGTCCATCTGTGACGTTTGCAAATTAATTTTTGACTCCGCGTTTCCATGGTCAGCAGTTATCACTACCACTCCGCCGAGCGGGAGGACGGCTTTTACAATTCTACCCATACACTCATCGACGATTTGTACCGCTACACTGGTCGCCTTCAGATTTCCTGTGTGGCCAACCATGTCGGCATTAGCGAAGTTGATAACCATAAAGTGGTACTGGTCCTTTTCAATTTCTTCCAAGAGCTTGTCGGTAATCTCTTTCGCGCTCATTTCGGGCTTCTCCGCGTATGAGGACACTTTTGGAGAAGGAATGAGCACATTATCCTGATTAGGAAATGGCTCCTCCAAACCACCATTAAAAAAATAGGTGACATGCGCATATTTTTCAGTTTCGGCGATGTGCAGTTGATTCAAGCCAGCATCAGAAATGACCTTCGCAATTGGCTTGGTAACGAGTCCAGGTGAAAAAGCCTCTTTCACGGGCAAATCGCGATCATACTGTGTCATTGTAACGAAAAACAATTTTTTCAACGTTTTCTTGCGTTGAAAACGATCAAAACTCGGAAGCGCGAATGCTTTTGTCAGTTCCCTTGCGCGGTCAGGCCGGAAATTAAAGAAAATAATTGCATCGCCATTGTCCACAGTACCCACTGGTTTCCCGTCTTTGGTAATGACTGTCGGTACAAACTCTTCGTCATAATTTGCCTTCTCATAGCTTTGCTGAATTGCTTCTACCGGCGATCCTGCCGTGCGCCCACCTATGCCTTCGGTCATGGCAAGGTATGCCTGCTCAATCCGATCCCACCTATTATCCCGGTCCATCGCATAATACCTGCCAGAAAGACTTGCTATCTCGCCTACGCCGTTTTCCTTTATCTTCGATTCTATTTTTTCTATAAAATTTGCTGCGCTGTCCCGTGGACTATCGCGGCCGTCGAGTATGGCATGTATGTAGACGTCCTGTACGTCTTTTTTCTTTGCTAACTCGAGGAGGGCGAATAAATGATCCAGGGAGCTATGGATCCCTCCATTTGAGCATAAACCTAGGAGATGAAGTCGTGATCCGTGCTTTTTGACATGCGCAATAGCTGCAAGAAATGCCGGCACCGAAAAAAATGAATCATCGGAGATTGCTTTGTTGATCCGTGGAAGGCTTTGGTACACGATACGTCCCGCACCCAGATTCAAATGACCAACTTCGGAATTTCCCATTTCACCCCAGGTGAGGCCCACTGCTTCACCGGATGCTTGCACTGCCATCGTTGGAAAATTCTGCAAAAAATCATCCATGGCTGGCGTAGCCGATGAAAAAATGGCATTTCCTTTTGATGGTGGGGCAATCCCCCATCCATCGAGGATCGCGAGTACTACGGGTTTGGCGGTTTGAGCCATAGTGTGTTTCGGGTCATTTCCTTCGGTTTTTTTATATTCGCAATTTCGAGGATCGTAGAGGCAATCTGCCAGAGTGCACCTGTTTTCTTTAGTAAACGACCCTTGGCGCTATCCCCCGCAACAATGAAGGGCACGGGACGGTTCGAATGCTCGGTAATGACTTCTCCTGTCTGCATATTAACCATCTCGTCCGCATTTCCATGATCTGCGGCTATTACGAGCAGACCATGAGCCCGCCTCACAGCAGATTCTATACGCCCTATGCAAAAATCTACGTATTCGATCCCTTGAATAGCTGCTGCCATATTACCAGTATGCCCGAGCATATCTGCATTCGGGAAGTTCACCACGATGAAATCATACCGTTTTTCTTCTATTGATGTCAAAACAAACTCAGTGACTTTTTCCGCATTCATTTCGGGCTTCTTTGAATACGAATACATCCGAGGCGATTTAATGATAACACGATCCTCACCAGATACAGGGTCAGCATGACCGCCGTTGAAAAAATATGTCACGTGAGCGTATTTTTCACTCTCAGAAATATATAGTTGGCGATAGTCTTCAAAAACATTAGGAAGTGTCGCGGATAAGCGGCGAAACGGATACGCGACATGAACATTGGGGAGTTCGGGCCCAAAATCGGTGAGTGAGGCGAAATAAAGATTTTTTAAAATTCTTTTTCGGGGAAAACCGATGAATTCATCACCCTGAACGAATGCCTTGGTTATTTGGCGCACCCGCTCTGACCGCAGATTAAAGAAAATGACCGCATCATTATCGTCTATTGTTTTGATTGGCTTCTTGTTTTTTGTGAGCACCGTAGGCTGAATATATTCATCATTTTCCTCACGATTGTACGCCTGCATGATAGCCTCTTTTGCTGTGTGAGCGCCCCTCCCCACTCCACTCACCATCGCTTCATACGCCAACCTCGTCCGTTCCCACTCTTTAATCCGGTCCATCGCGTAAAATCGTCCGATGATAGAGACAATCTTTTCATTTCCCTTAAAGTGCTGCCGCAGTTCATCCAGTGCCGCTATTGCGCTGTGCGGCGCTGAATCTCGCCCATCGGTAATGAGATGGAGATAGATGCGTGATATGTTATTTCCTGAGAGCAGTTGAAGAATCGCATGAATATGCTCAGGATATGCATGAGCACTTTGGTCCCCCGTGAGAAGTCCTATGAGGTGCACATTCGACTTAAATTTACGCACATGTTCAACCGCCCCTAAAAAAGCTGGATTACGAAAAAAAGAGCCATCATTGATTCGATGGGAAATGAGCACTGCATCTTGCTCGACAAGTCGGCCAGCACCTATATTTAGGTGTCCAGCTTCTGAGTTTCCCGCCTGCCCTGGCGGAAGTCCAGCCGCGATACCTGAAGCCTCAAGAACCGTGTGAGGGTACGACGACCATAAGTGGTCCATGGTGAGCTCCATTTCGATCTCGAGTAAACGGTTATACTTCTCCACGCGTTCTCCGCGAGTAGGACCTACCTTCACATACTCTGCGTTGATAGCGGCTGCGAGGTCAATCATAAACGTATCGTTCGTTTCGCCACCGCCGCGATGCGAGACTACCTGCCAGAAACCGTGCGACTGGCCGAGTCGAACCGTATCAATAGTCTCGGTAAGTGTGCCGGCCTGATTAAGTTTAATGAGGACAGCGTTAATCGTCTTTTGCTCGATAGCGTGTGTGAGGCGTTCTGAATTTGTCACTGTCAGGTCATCACCAACGAGCCGTATGGATGATCCGCATTGTTTGAAGAATGTTTTCCATCCTTCCCAATCATCCTCTGCAAGACCGTCTTCAATCGAGATAAGGGGATATTTTTCCATCCATCCTTTATAAAGCGCTATCATTTGATCGGAAGAAAGTGTCGCCTGCTCACGTCGAAGAAAATAGGCCCGCTCGTCAGGTGAATAGAGTTCTGATGATGCGGGATCTATCGACAATGCAATATCCTTTCCGGGACGATACCCCGCAGCCTCTATAGCACGGGTCAGGATGCCGAGCGGTTCTTCATTGTTCGTCATGCCTGATGGAGCAAACGCACCTTCATTGCCTACATTGGAATTCATGCCGCGCTGATCGAGAATTTTTTTTACTTCCCCATATGTCTCTTCACCCCAGCGTAGTGCTTCGTGAATCGTTTTCGCACCTGATACACTAATCAGATATTCTTGGAAATCTGTCGAGTTGGAGGCGTGCTTCCCCCCTTCGATCAGTACCATCATCGGTCGCGGCAGGTGCCATGCCTTATATGAAAGGTTAAACGCCGAGCGTATATACACATAGAGAGGGATTTTTTCAACCAGTGCTGCAGCGCGGGCACACGCCAGAGATACGGCCAGAATACTGTTTCCTCCAAGCTTGCTCTTTGCTGCCGTACCATCAAGCTCAATCATTCGTGCGTCAATCTTTTTCTGGTCTGTTACCTGCATCCCGGTAAGGGCGGGCGCAATGCTACTGCGGATATTCGAACAAGCTTTCAACATGCCTTGACCGTTGTAGCGCTTCGGATCTCCGTCGAACAACGTAGTGGCTTCGTGACTGCCTGCGGACACGCCAAACGGCACCGATGCGCTTGCAACCAGCCCGTTATCGAGCTCCACGCGTGCCTCCACAGTCGGGCTCCCCACAGAGGCTAGTATCTCGCGTGCGGAAATATGTTTGATTGTATGTTTCATACTGTATGCGGACTTAGCTTTCCCTCAAAACTTCGATGCCGGGCAATGTGCCTGCCTCCAGGAAATCCAGCATCGCACCGCCTCCCATGGAAATAAACGAAATCTTTTTCTCAAGCCCCAGGCGTCTGATTCCAGATTACCGTTTGTGCTGTCGCGAGCACTTTTTCAAAAAGCTTTATCGTATCGGGACCGATGTCGAGTATTTTTTCATCTTCGAAAACTTTTCCTACCGCTGATGTGCGTGTGGCAGCAGCAGGTGACAAATCTTTCGCTGTCACGACATCGATTGGTATATGGAGGCGATTGTCAGTTAATTTGAGGCTCTTTGCCACCTCAACCATACCTTCTTCAACGAGCGACGTACCGATCTGCACTCCTTGCGCGCGAAGGATAGTATTCGCAAGTGCACCGCCGAGAAGTAAGCTGTCAACCTTTTGTAGGAGACTCTGGATCACCCCTATCCTGGTAGAGATTTTTGCGCCCCCGATCACAGCGACAAAAGGTCGCGCAGGTTTGGTTAACACGGACTCTAGTGCCTTCACCTCTTTAATGAGTAGCGACCCTGCATAACTTGGGAGAAAACGCGGGATACCGGTAATCGAAGCTACGTTGCGATGCGACTGACCAAATGCATCATTAATAAAAATATCACCATTTTTAGCGAGCTCTCGTGCATACTCAATATCGAATACTTTCGTGTCTTTTTCTCCCAAATGGAAACGTACGTTTTCGAGAAGCATTACCGATGGGGCGGGCGCCTCATCAATCATTTTTCGCACCTCCATGCCAAAGCAATCGGGTAACATGAGGACGTTTTGCCCAAGTAGCTGGGATAACCGTTCTGCGACTGGCTGCATGTTCATCGTTTCGACGGGCATCCCTTCGGGGCGTTGAAGCCACGAGAGCAATATCACTTTTGCGCCCCGCGAAACCAGGCTGCGCACAGACGGAACGATTTCCTGCAAACGGGCGTCATCTTTCACGACGCGCTTCCCATCCTGCTCGATATAGTGGACATCTAATGTAGCGCGCAAAATCACTCTTTTACCGCGTACATCGATGTCATCTGCCGTGCGTAGTCTCATGCGTATATGCTAGCGTAAAGGTTTTACTAACTTGAACGACACTGGCGGAAATACCTGATTAAGCGACGTCACATTCGTATACATCACGTCCTGAGCTGGCGTTTGGTGTTTCATGACTGCCGCAATCACATGGTCATCGAGGAAGAATTCTATCTTGTACATTTTTGAGGGATTGTGCTGCGTGAGATTCGGCTCCAGCCAGATCTTCAAGAGCAAAAGGTTGGGGCCTGGTTTCCATTGGCCTGAAATCAAATTGGAAAAACCGAATTCAATGGATTCATGGTGTTCGGACTCTACTCTGATGGGCACTACCTGAGCTTTTGCGCCCATGTAGGCAATGCCGATATCCTCCACGTACTGTTCAGCGACCATTGGCGCATCACTATTCAATACCAGACCTGTACGATTCACCACGACTGGGTGCTTTTTTTTCGAAAAAGTAACCTTCATTTGAAGACGTGGTTTGCCCCCTGGACCGATGAGTATTCCGAGCTTTTTGCCGATTGAAATATCAACATCGGGTTTCCGTGACATCGCAATGAGAATGAGTACAACAATAACCGCTGCACCGAAAATTGCAGCGATAACCCAGGGAAGTGAAATAGGCATAGTCTTTTTGTTTATGTTAGAAGTAAAAACAGCACCTGTATCTTCATACAGTATACCATTTTTCCAGCAATAAATCAAATCCTGGTCTGCTTAGACGGCAACCTACTGATTACAACGCAAACAAAATGTAAACCTGAAACCGCGCCCTAGAAAGGGCTGTTGAATATACTAATTATCTTACCCGGCTCTTTAGCTTCAAGCTAATCCGCTAATGCGTAATTCGTTAATTCACTAACCGACTATATTTTCCCCATGCACTTTTGTCGGGCTACCGTACGGAAGTGCGAAAAACTTTGGAATTACATACGTACGTACGAACTTGTCATGCCACGCCTGTCTGTGGCTGTCATGAAAGATACCGAGATAACCAGCAAAAACTGGCAGTGTCGAAAGGATCCTCCCGACAACCTCGCGTATCAGTATGTCCCTATATGACAGCGGGGTTTCATCAGCTTTCACCACTTGAATGGCAAAAATGAGTTTCCCGAGGCTCGCACCCTTGGAATGAACCAGTATGATGTTTAGTCCGATGAGCAAGGGGTAGATCGTAAAACAAAAAACTACCCACAACCCGATCAATCGCCATATTACCTCCAAGGAGTCCGGCACTGCCTCATCTGACAATGAACTAAAATCAATCGGTGTACTCGTAATGAGATGGACGATTCCAGCTACCAAGTAGCTTCCAATTAACAGGATGAGTGGGAAATGGTCGACCAGTCCGGCCGCCAATCTCTGTCTCGGGAATGCCACTTGGTTTTTTGTCAACTGAAGCATAGCTGATCACATTGTAATATACTTTTGCTGAATATAAAAACCCACAGTCCCCTTCAGCCTGGATGACTCGTTGCAGCTGGATTATTTCGCCAGTCCCATGAACGTGACAAACTGATCGAACTGCCCGCTCGTATTTACCACTGCACCCGTGTCGGGATCCAGCAAATAAAGTTGGGTGCTATCGCCAGCCTCCACCCCTACGTGCGCGACAGTTCCCTGCATGAGCACATCCCCATCTATCCAACCAAGATAGTACCATTGGTTATAACCACTTGGCAGCTGCATAGCATCCGATAATTCGCCCGTCTTCCGGTTATGCATCTGAAGTTTGTAGATGCCTTCAGAAGTATTTCTCACGAAGTACATTTCATTACTCGTCGGCCCGAAAAACGGCGAGCTCAAAACAGCTGTATAGGAAAATAACTCCAAATCCGTCCCATCAGGTGCGACAGTACCGATCTTCTGAACGTTCGTTCCCAGGTTATACGGTTGGTATACAAACACGATACGATCCCCCTGCGGCGAAAATTCTGCACTTAAGAAATCTGACTCCGCAACTTCGCTGCCCTGTAAGATATTCACGGCCAATTCGTCAACACCGCTACCGACATACAAACCCGGGCGGGCATACGCGCCGTACGTCGGCAGTACAAATCGATTGCCTATTGGTGACCAGTGATAATACACATTGCCGCCCACGGCGCCTTGGGCCGCGAAGCCGTCACCGTTCACAGCTCTGGTAACCAGGGGTAAAGGTTCGGCAACCTTGGAAATGATGTTCCGAGTTTCACCTGTCTCGAAATTCCGGACTACCACCGCATCTCCCGTGACATATGCCACAGATTCGCCGCCGTTCGAGAGCGCGATACTCGGTGGCAGGCCTGCCCAGAGATTCCCTGATGTATCGGCCTCGACCCGTTCATTGTAAGAAAAGAGCTCTGTGTTGTTGCCGTCAAACCCTTCACGCCGGAATACGGTCACTGTCGTTCCCTCTTTCACTGCATAGAGTAAATCTAACTCATTAAAGGACACTTCTGAGTCCTGGTTTGTCACCGTGGTAGTATTTACAGCTGTTTGCGCCACAGGCTGTACATCATTTAAAAGAAATTGCCCCGCGTACCACAAGCCGATGCCCGCGAGAAGACCGGCGATAACCACGAGCGTCAATCCAACCGTCCCCGATAGGAATACGCGCATATGTTTTTTAAAAAATTATAGCTCGAAGGTTTGGAAGACTCCCTCGATCTCCTCATACCTGTCGGCTAAGCCGGTGGCTAAGTCTTTGGCACTCGATTTGCCGGCGAGAATGACATCTTCTGCCGTACCAAGAAGTATCCAGTCCTGCTTCACATTTTCCCAGTTCGCAGGGCTGAAGAGGCCGATCTCGAAAAAAGCGCTGCCAACCTCCGGGGCATCTTCGTCTTCCACGAGCTTCTTCGGATACTCAAAGTGGTAATAATTGTACGACCACTCATCCTCACCTTCACCGACCACGGCTGTCGCGCGCGTGACGGCATATCCTTCCCACTCGGGTGGAATTTTCATGGTGAAGCCGTATGCATCATTCGTATACATCACCCAGTCACTTGTGTCGAACGTCTTGCGAGGAGCAACCTGCGTGGTCCGCACAGTGTCTTGGTCACGATTCGAAATGTAATCGTAAACGGCATATCCTAGAAGTAACGCCAACAATACGATAGCGCCAATCTGTATCTGGCGATGCCTTATATCGTCACGAATCTTCTGGTGGCCTGCGTGTTCCTTCACTGTATCCTTTGCTTTGTTTGCTGTCTTGGTTGACGCCATATACGAATAGTGTATCATAGCCCTGCGATCGGCTCAAAAGGCCGCTTCGCGTGAAACGACCATCGGCCCACGATGGTTGTTTCGGCAATGGTCTCAGTTAGCGGTTCTGCCGGGTATACTGGAGATGGTCTCCACCAGCCGAGAGTTCTCCTTCTTTGGACGGGT
Organism: Parcubacteria group bacterium GW2011_GWA2_48_9; assembly: GCA_001003705.1. GTDB lineage: Bacteria > Patescibacteriota > Patescibacteriia > UBA10025 > UBA10025 > UBA10025. The sequence goes on from LCPQ01000011.1 coordinate 71,166, forward strand.
TCAACGGAAGAGTGAACTGGAAACGGCTTCCCTTCCCCTTGCCGTCGCTTTCCACCCATATCTTACCTCCGTGGGCTTCAGTTAAACGGCGTGCCACGTACAGTCCGAGACCGGAACCGTCGGGATTGATCTGCGCAATACCGTATCCGCGGACAAATTTGTTGAAAAGATTCTTTGCCTCATGCGGTTCGATGCCGATGCCCGTGTCGATAATCCAGGTATGGATCATGTCGCCTTCTTTTTTCGCGCTCACGGTGACGGACCCTTTGTCGGTGTACTTGATAGCGTTGTCAATTAAATTCATCACCACATCGCCGACTTTGTCTTTGTCAATGGTTATTTCAGGCAGTGGCTGCTTTGGTTTGACAAATATGAGCTTCAACCCTTTATCAGATGCGGCCTTGGAAAGCACCTCCACACTTTTCTGGATCACGTCCTCAATATGCACGGTGTTCCGTTCAAGTACGAGTTTGCCTGATTCAATCTTTGACACATTCAGGAAGATGCGGATGAGGCGGATCATGCGCTGGGACTCATCGAGGAGGTTCTGCAGAATTTGCTGCTGGTCCTTTTTCACTTTGCCGAAATCTCCGGCGACCAGCATGGACAGGTATCCCATGATGCCCGTCATCGGGGTACGGAGCTGGTGCGACGCGATGGAAACGAATTCTGATTTTGCCTGGTCGAGCTGCTGTAAGTGGGCGTTCGCTTCCCCGAGCTCCGTATTTGACTGCTCCAGCTGGCGATAGAGCTCAATGTTGCGGTACACGACGCCCGTCTGGCTCGCAAGCGACTGCATCATTTCGAAATCAGTTTTCCTTAGCTCGCTTGCTGGCATATTATGCGTGTAGACCAGCGCACCGACGATCACTTCTTCGGAAAAAATCGGGACGGCCACCACCGACTTGACATTGATGGCGAACTGTATCGCATCGCAGATTCTCGGAGGTATAGGCGGTGAAAAGAAGTCTGACAGGTTTTCTCCCACTTCCATCTTGCCGCTCCTCATAGCTTTGACGGTAAGGGTGCTGTCATCCTGGAAGTTCCCCTGATACTCAGTCAGCGGTTTCGGGAGCAGTCTTAGGACAGTCTTAGTAATTGCTCCCTTCTCAGTCAGGGCTTCGGGGAAGATTTTTCGCTTGTCTTTGCCGAGAAACAGCAGGACCCCGCCGAGATAGTTCATTTCCTTGTCTATCGAATCGACGATGTCCTGCGTCACTTTCTTCAAGTTCAGCGACTTGGTCATTAGATTTGTAATGTTTTGGATGACTTGGAGCAGACGGTTGCGCTCCTGCAGTTGATCGTTCGCGGACTGCAAGTCGTGCGTGGCTATGTCGATCTCTTTTTGCAGTTTGACGTTGAATTGGCGGATCTGGTCGTAGAGCTGGGATTTCACGATCGCTGACGCGAGCTGAGGGCCTAAGAGTTCGAGAAGATTAATATCATCGTCGCCAAAAGGGTCTCCGGACATCTTGCGGCCCAGCACGATGATCGCGTTGACATTCTCCCCTATCACCACCGGTGCTACGACGGAAGCGTCGAGGCCGTCCAGTTCGGCTTTTGACTCTTCGAGCGGTTTCCGTTCCGTGTCTTCGGACGTGTCTTCAATCTTCCGCTCCAAGCCCTCGAGCACGACAACGCGCCTGTCACTGACGAGATATCGCATGAGAGCGCTTGATCGTTTGATCGACTTCCTCTTATGCTCCTCCTGCCCACGGACATAGAAGTCCCCCTGCTTCGTGGGGGCGACCAGGATGGCCGTCCTGCTGATCATGAGCTTATCTTCCAGTTGGTGCTCGACCTGCGTTACGAG
>LCPQ01000012.1 GCA_001003705.1 Parcubacteria group bacterium GW2011_GWA2_48_9
AAAATCGAGGCCGTCGATGACTGACGAGGCTCGCATGCCACTATACGCCTACTCGACCCACAATCGAGTACGGCGTTTTTCTTGATGCGCCAGAGGCGCATCATCCTGAGCGACCTAGAGTCTTCCGAAGGGGAGTCGAAGGATCTCGGTGCTCCGCACCGGATTACTTCGTCGTCCCTGACTTCGCCAGGGATCTCCTCGCAATGACAAAAAGAGAATTGTTATCCGGCGAGAATCGTTTCGACGTCCTTGATCGTGTTGACGCGGACCAGCTGGGATCGCAGTTTGGCGGCATACGGCGTTCCGCGGACATACCACGCGAGATGTTTGCGCATTTCAATGATGCCCCACTCACCCTTCACTTTCAATGCCGCTTCGGAGTGTTTCAGCGCCAAAAGTTTTCTATCCTCCCATGAGTATTCTTGATATGAACCAGTAGTGAGGTATTCTTTTATCTGTTTAAAAAGCCAGGGAGAACCTCGCACTCCGCGTGCCAAGCCGATGCCGTCGGCACCCGTTTCATCGAGCATTTGCTTTGCATCCTCGGGAGTATTAATACCACCATTGGCGATAACAATTCCATTAAAAACTTTCTTCACCTGTTTAATCACACCAGTGTTCGGGTCGCCATCAAATGGTTTTTCATAACTGCGGCCGTGGATCATGACGGCGGCGACCGGCAAGCGTTTAATCTCGTCGATCAAGTCAAGTGCCGTGACGTGGTTTGCGGGATCGCTGCGGTCGCAGTTTTCTTTGCATATGCTTGCGCGGATTTTTATTGACACCGGGATATTTTTCACCCCCTCGCACGTTGCCTGCACCAGTTCGGCGCACCGTTTCGGGTCACGCATAAGTGAAACGCCGCCACCGTGCGCCACCACTTTGTAGGCCGGACAGCCAAAGTTGATGTCCACACCGGCAAACCCCATTTCCTCCAGTATGCGGGCCGCTTTCCGGTACATTTCAGGATCGTGTCCAAAAAGCTGGCACACGACCGGCTGTTCACGCGGGTCAAAAGCGATCATATTTCTCGTCGCGTCGTTTCCCTGCACCAGCGCGTTCGTCGAAGCGAATTCAGTGTAGATGACGTCGGCGCCGAAGTCTTTGCAAATGATCCTGAACGCGGCGTCAGTCACGCCCGCCATGGGGGCGAGGGCTATGATGGGCTTCGGGAGTTGTTGCCAGAAGTTGTTCATTGCGTCTAGGATATTTTGTGCAATGAGTGTATAAACAACCTGCACTTTCGTCAATCTTCATCGCATCAACCGGGTAGCCAAGGCTTGCATGCCTTGGCAAGGAATCATTCCGGCGAGGCATTCAAGCCTCGCCTATCCCGAATGATTTAACATCCCCAAAAAAGGATCGAGTATGTACTCGACCCTTTTTGAAAGATACCTTTTCGAACAGATTCCTTCGCGACTTTTTGGTACCGACAGCACACGTTGAATGGCAGTTTCGAACAATTCACCGTCTTGCATGAACGGGTCTCGCCGCAAGCCACTGGTTGCTGGAGCAGCAAATCTGTATAGGGTTTACCATTCGTGTCGTAGAAATAGAGGAACCAATCGCCATCCGGCAATTCCTTCTGTAAGGGCAGGCAAAGGTTCTTATTCACGTTGCCGTTTTCAGTGACAGTAAGTGTCATTTCGGGAGTAGTGAGAGCAGCCCCCGTATTATTACCGCCTATCACGAAAAGAGGGGCGAGTGAAAGCGTATCCGCTTCAAGATCGATAAACCCGTTCGTAGAGTTAAATCCTCCGAGAGGCGCGCTCCAATCTTTAGCAAAATACGCATACGTCTCTAATCCAAGATTGAGACTCCCGCTCGCTGTGATGTTTGCTATATCAGTAGGTGCGTAAGATTTCCGAACAAGCGTTTGGCAGTCGACCGTATTGAGTCGGTTTGTTAACCCCGCATCAGAATATGTATTGCCGTTGATGTCCACGTAATAGATGGTAGTTTCAATGGGGGCAGTGTTTGTATTGCCGTTGATGTCCACCTGAGCATGAGCTGTTGGGATACCGAATAGAAGTGAAGCTCCAGAATTTGTTGTACAGGTTCCACCATTGTCTCGCCACTCACCCCTTCCAGCAATGGGGTTATTAACACAGGTCTGTTGTTTTGATTCAATGCAACGAGTTTGACCGATTGTACACTCACAAGTGCCATCCGAAGCACAAAACTCACCAGTTCCGCAGGCAACACATGTGACTCCATTGTTTCCGCATGTCGCATTAGTTCGGTTCACGCACTGACCAGAGGCGTTACGACATTGGGCGGCTGCGCAGGGGGTCTGTGTGCATGCAGATGTATTAAATGTACACGTTGGACTACATGAAAGCGTGCCAGCCGAAAATCCTTGGGTCACGCATGTCTTGCCACCAAGGTTTGCCCCATCGCATTGTTCACCCGCGTCGATTACGCCGTTGCCACACATTGCCGTTCCCGCTGTGCATGTCCCTGTCGTTGAGTCACATGTTTTCCCTGATGTTACGCAGTTAACGCAGGCACTGCCATTGATGCCGCACGTGGCGTTGGTCTGATTCACACATTGACCCGAAGCATTCCGACATTGACTGGCTGCACAGGGAGTCTGTGGACATGCTGGGCAGTCAGCTCCGCCGCAATCCACACCAGTTTCATCCCCATCGAGAAGACCATTGGTGCAGTGGTTAGAGACTGCCACCTTTGCTGGTAGACAGACTGCCCGTTCTATAATGCCTACCTGCGCTTGAGCTTCAGGGATAAGTTTAGGGATTTTAGAATCGTTCATTGCCACTGGTATATTGGTTCTTAAAGTGGCAAGCATTGCAGGATGAGAGGGATCAGATGCTACCCTTACGATGAGAGGGGTATCTGATGCCGCAGAGTTCCCATCCGCATAACCCGAATAAGCATCATACTCGCCGAATGTAACCCCACTGCCGACGGTAAGTCCCTCAAATGTGATCAATGTGTTCCCGCTGTCCTCCTCATCAACTCCTAGATCAAAACTCACGCTCGCGTCGTAGATATCAGAAATTTCCATGGGAGCCGCGCTTGTCGTTCCAGTCGTTTGTGTTACTTCGTCATCAGCGATGTTTTTTGTAACAAAAAATGCAAATCCTACCGCTCCTGCCGCAATACACGCTGCAACGAGCAATGTTACGGTAAAAACTGTCGACTGTGTTTTTGTTTGCGTAGCTGTTTGCTGTTCCATAGTGAGAATAGTTCTTATTTAGTTACTTAACAATTTGTAACGTTATTATACCCTTCTCCGCTGTTTCACAATAGTACCCGCAGGCGTATCTTCTACCCGGAATCCTTTGTCGGCAATCTCATCCCGGAGCTGGTCCGATTCATCCCATTTCTTCTGCTTTCGCAATTCTTCGCGTTGTTCCATGAGTTTGCGCACATCATCCGGTACTTCGATAGGTTTGGCGTCTTTCAGGTTTAATCCCAACACTTCGTCGAATTTCAAAAGTGACGCCTTCTTCGCGTGCGGGGGGTTGCTGGACTTTAACATGTCCCATACGACTCCGAGCGCTTTCGGCATGTTTAAATCGTCATTGACCGCATCGGTGAACTTTTTCTCAAATTCCGCACAGCCTATTTTCGGTTCCCCGAGTCCCGCCGTCAATGCGCAAAGGTTTTCATATCCATTCTGCGCTGCTTCGAGGGCTTCCCATGAGAAGTTTAATCGTTTCCGGTAGTGCGTGCCCAGACAAAAATACCGGTAGGAAAGCGGTTGGATTTTTTTATCTTTCAACGTTTGGAGCGTAATGAAATTTTCTCCCGATTTTGCCATCTTCGTTTTGTCCATTTCCAAGAAAGCGCCATGCATCCATATCCGGACAAACGGCTTACCCGTTACCGCTTCGACCTGCGCTATCTCGTTCGTATGGTGCACGGGGATGTGATCGATACCGCCGCAATGGATGTCGATGGTCTCTCCCAGGTACTTTCGCGCCATGACCGAGCACTCGAGATGCCATCCCGGGAAGCCTTTGCCCCACGGGCTTTCCCACTCCATTTGGCGCTTCGATCCCTTCGGGGAAAATTTCCACAGTGCGAAATCAGTGGGGTTGCGTTTTTCAGAATTTTTCTCAACGCGTGCACCTTCCTTCAGTTCGGACAATTTTTGGCCGGTTAGCTTTCCGTAGTTGGGAAGTTTATTTGTATCAAAATACACGCCGTCAGATGTTATGTATGTGAATCCTTTTTCTTCAAGTTTCTGCACCCAGGCAACCTGCTCCTTAATATGGTCCGTCGCTTTGCACCATACATCCGGCTCACTGATGTTGAGGTCAGCTAAGTTGTTCTTAAATTCCTTGGTATAAAATTCAGCCACCTCCCATACCGTTTTATGTTCTCGTGCTGCGCCCTTTTCCATTTTGTCCTCGCCTTCGTCAGCGTCGGACGTCAAATGCCCTACGTCAGTGATATTCATGACGTGCTTGATTCGATATTCGTTGGAGGACAGTACGCGTTTGAGGAGGTCCTCGAAAATGTAGGTCCGCAGGTTGCCAATGTGTGCATAGTTGTACACTGTCGGGCCGCACGTATATAAAGATACTTCACCAGGTTTGAGGGGGGTGAAGGGTTCTTTCATGCGGGTGAGGGTGTTGTAGAGCTGAAGCATTTTTTCCAGTTGACGGGTTATGCGGGTTGAGCGGGTTAGCGTATTGTTTGCACTGAGAGTAACTCGCAAACTCGTAACTCGGCAACTCGCGAACTACCCTAGGCCTTCTTAATTCCCATTATCTGAACAGCCGACGTATCAGCCTGCCATTCTTTCAGGACATCCTCTATGTCACTCGTATCTACGATGCGCCGCTCTTGTTTACCAGATTGACGGTCATCGAGTTTTTTGAGGCGCACTTTCGAGGAAGCTTCATCGATTAAGTCGATGGCCTTATCGGGAAATACCCGATCGTGCATGTGTTTATCAGCGAGTTCCACTGCTTTCTGTATCGCCGCATCGGTAATGGTGACGTGGTGGTGTTGCTCATACTTTGTCTTAATGCCACGGAGTATTTCCAGCGTATCTTCTTTTGACGGTTCATTGACTATGACGGGCTGGAATCTGCGCTCGAGTGTCGTATCTTTCTCCACGTAGGTCGTCAATAAAGAGGATAATGTTGCGTTGCGCGGCAATGATCTCGTCCGTGAGGGCTTTGAGACGTTTCTCAAATTCACCCCGGTATTTCGTTCCTGCGACGAGGCCGGAAAGATCCAGAGCCAACACACGCTTACCCATCAATAGCTGGGGGACCTTGCTTTCAGCGATCATGATGGCGAGTGCATCGGCAATTGCAGTTTTACCTACACCCGATTTTCCGATCAACACGGGATTATTTTTTGTGCGCCTGCACAAGATCTGGATGACCCGCCCTATTTCATGTTTCCGGCCAATAACGGGGTCGATTTTTCCTTGCTTTGCGAGCGCGGTAAGGTCTCGTGAATAGATATCAAGCATCCTAAATTTAAGGGAACTTTTCGAATTCTCCCGGTACATTAAATAGATCACCACGCCGAGCACGAGGAAAATCAGAATGAGGGAAAAATTGAATGACGAGCTCATAGTGTGTGCTGAATGATGATAGTTCGAGTTGGCGAGTATCCAAGATTGCCTGCCCGGTCTTCAACAATTGCAGAAAGGGTGTATGTGCCTTCAGGCACGTCCCGGGTATTCCACTCCATTGTCCACCCGAATTTTGCGCTGCGATCAATGTGTGCCAAACGGCCGTTGATAATGAATGATACTTGGCCGACTCCCGCCTCGTCGTATGCGAGCGCAGCGACGATGTTATCACCAGACAGGTTCGCTTGTTCCGTGGGCTCTATGATTGTCACATACGGGGCGATCACGTCCCGCTGCGTTTGGCGGGTGATGGGCGCAGCGCCTGCAAGCGCGTTTGCCATATAAAAAAATGCCGCACCAAAAAAGGCCGCATGTATCATCGCAGCTACGAGGATAACTTTTGTCCCCGTGGAAAGCTCGGTTGTGACTGCCACTTCAGTGCTGTACATTTGCGGTATGTTATCACTTGTATGCCATAGTATATCACAGATAAGTGTTTTTTTCAAGCAAAAAATGAAACAGGGCGCCAATTTCTCGTGGTGAGAATCTGGCGCCCTTTTTAGTCTGTCTTGCGCGGGGTGCGTTACCAGCCGTAGTTCACGTTCTGAACTGCGACCCTTTGTAAGAACCGGAAGTTGAACTGTACCATGAACTCCCGGGCTACTAGGGTTTCGAACATGCGCTCGCGGACTTTCGGCTCGATGGCGTCCGCCAGCTTGGGGTTTACTTTCCTGATGTCGTGCATCAGCTGATAAACCTTTTGCTTACTGCGCTTCTTCTCGTCGGTCGGAATCAATGTGTCGACACGTGACGTCGACGAAGTAATTTGCAGGATGTGGTCCCGCAGCTCATCCCTGGTATTGTTCCAGAGCTGCGCGTCACGATCCCGGAGGTGATCTTCGATCTCCTTGAGCGACTTCGTCACCCATTTATTCCTGAATGCTGAAGTCTTCCGGTCGCCGTTGTAGTAGTCGATGTAGTCGTAGAAGACGACTAATCGACCATTGCCCGTTTCCCCCGTTGAACGAATACGGAAGGGAATTGGAGCGTTCCAGATGTACCGCGTGTCCCATATGACCGAGCCGGGACCGTCAAATCGTGCGGAGTCGATGACTATCTGCCAGAAGCCGTCTGTAGGGGTGTTCCGAAGCAGATAGAACTGGACATCCCACGAATTTCGGGGGAAGTTGTACCATTCGTTGTCGTTCATTGACCACCCGCCGTCGTAGGTGTCTCCGATGGCTGGTCGCTCGGGCAGTATGTTATAGAGCAGTACTGCCTTGTACTCCTTTTCCCCGTTGGCGTTCGTTTGTGAATAGAAACCGCAGCCCGACATGAGAGTCAGGCCAATCAAAACCGCGCAAAGTTGTAAAGAGCGTTGCATCGTATCCTCCCGTTCCATGAGCCTCCTGGTTTAACTACCTTTTCGTTTTAACGTGCCATAGTAGCACGTATTTTCAGCTCTGTCAAGGTAAGAAGGAAACTGTCCAATCACTTGCAAAAAGCTCCTAAATCTGTTATACTTAGTCTTGAATTTGAATAAAAAACATTAGATGGCTTTCCCAGATGAAAAGCGGGGCCAAGTAGAAACATCTCGTCCAGAACCCGAGGATATTTTTAGTGCAGGTGAGGGCCGGACCGTCCGTACGGTTGAACGGGAACAGCAGCGCGAAGAACGGGAACGGTCAGAACCTCCTCGCGAAGCTTCTGAGCGCGAGATCGGTCGTCTCACGCAAGCTCCGTCAACGCCGGTGCCTGCCCAAGTGGTTCAACCAGTGGCGCCAAAAAGCGCCATAGTCGAAGAAATCGAACAGATACTCTCTGACGGGCTGGAGGACATCTATATGGAGATGCCGCCCGAGGTACAGATAGCATTTCAAAAAAAAGGCGAAGAGACCGCGACACAAATCGCGGTGCTTCTCCAGGAAGTGAAAGTGCGAGTAAGTAAGGTACTCATGCTGATCAGGGAATGGCTGAAGATTATCCCCGGGGTAAATAAGTTTTTTCTCGAACAGGAAGCGAAGATTAAGGCTGACAGGCTGCTTGCACTTCGGGCAAAGCAGCGTCTCTAAACTATGACACCGAGCATCTCACTAAATTTCGGCGGAGGGTTAACCACCATGTGGGGTTCGTTAGTAGGTTCCCCGGTTTTTATCATACTCATGATTCTTTTGGGAGTGATGATTTTTACGCTCGTTCTTCTGGCGGTTCTACGGATTAATATGAGGAAAAGGAATGCAGAGTCATCAGCACTGCGTCATATCATCCTCCGTGTAACCGTGCCGAAAGAACAGCTTGATGATGAGGAAGCGCGCAAGAAAATAGATGAGATACTCGCGATCCCCGAAGCGTGGTGGAACACGCTCGGCGGCATGCATGCACAACGAGGTATGAGGACGACGCTGGGAGGACGGACGGACCATTTTTCAGTTGAAATTGTTGCGCTTGGCGGAGTCATATCATTCTATGTCGTTGTCCCGGATTTTTTGCGCCAGTTCATGGAACAGCAGATTCACGCACAGCACCCCCGAGCACAGATAGAAGAGATGGCAGACTACAATCTTTTTAACCCGCACAGTACGATAATCGGTACGACGCTCGTATTCCGCAGACCCTACATGTTTCCCATCAAGACGTATCGCGTACTAGCAGTCGATCCGCTCAACGCTATCACAAACGCGATGAGCAAGGTTGCTCCCGAAGAAGGATTAGCGATTCAAATCGTTGCGCGTTCTGCGAAATCGAGCTGGCACCAGAAGGGAGTGCGCATCGCGCGTGAAATGCAGCAAGGAAAGAAATTGAACGAAGCGATGGGTTCACAGGGAGCATTCGGAATGGTAAAGATGATTTTCAGAACATTTTTCCCGAAGAAGAAAAATCCTGAAACGGATCAACCACTGTACCGGCTGTCGCCGATGGAAGAAAATATCGTAAAAGGNNNGTTCAGTGAGTATACGATGTACGAATACGGCAATGGGTTTATGCGGCACGACCCGATGTCGAAGGAAGGACTGATCCGAGACTTTATTTATCGTAAGTTCAGCGAGCGGGGGAAAATAGTCATGAATACCGAAGAGCTTGCAAGCGTATTCCACTTTCCCTTGCCGACGACTGAAACACCGAACATTTTATGGCTGTCTGCGAGGAAGGCACCACCGCCCACCAGTATGCCCACAGAAGGGTTGGTACTGGGACGGAATGTATATCGAGGCGTTGAGACTGTTGTCCGGATCAAGCCGGAAGACCGGCGTCGCCATGTGTACGTGGTAGGTAAGTCGGGGGTAGGAAAATCAGTACTTCTCGAAAACATGATCGTACAGGATATTCACAACGGCGAAGGCGTATGCGTCGTGGATCCGCACGGAGATTTGGTGAACGATATCTTGCCACAGATTCCACGCGGACGCGCCGAAGATGTCGTTATTTTTAATCCCTCTGATATTGAGAGGCCGATCGGATTGAACATGCTCGAAGCGAATTCCCCCGAGGAACAGGATTTCGCTATTCAGGAAATGATTGCAATTTTTTACAAACTGTTCCCGCCGGAGATGATCGGACCGATGTTCGAACACAATATGCGCAATGCGATGCTGACGCTTATGGCTGACAAAGAATATCCCGGCACGATTGCCGAGATACCTCGCATGTTCACCGACCCTGCATTCCAGAAATACAAACTCTCGAAAGTTACCGACCCGGTTGTTCGGGCATTTTGGGAACAAGAGATGGCTAAGACGTCCGATTTTCATAAATCTGAAATGCTGGGGTACCTTATTTCAAAAGTCGGCCGCTTCGTAGAAAATGCCATGATGCGGGATATTATCGGCCAGCCGAAATCAGGCTTCGATGTGTATGACATCATGAACAATCGAAAGATATTACTAGTGAATTTATCGAAAGGCACCACCGGTGAAGTTAATTCCAATCTTTTAGGTTTGATCATTGTTTCGAAGCTTCAGATGGCCGCCTTGCGCCGCGCATCACTTCCCCAGCAGGAACGAAAAGATTTCTATCTCTATATCGATGAGTTCCAAAATTTCGTCACTGATTCAATTAAAACGATTCTCTCGGAGGCGCGTAAGTACCGGCTAGATTTAACTATCGCTCACCAATACGTTTCACAGCTGGTGCAAAAAGACGATGTGACGATCCGGGACGCTGTATTCGGTAACGTCGGCACCATGGTTGCTTTTCGCGTGGGAGTCGAGGACGCAGAGATTATGGAAAAGGAGTTTGATCCGGTATTTGACCAGTATGACGCCATGAATGTCGAAATGTTCACGGCGAACGTCAAATTACTGATCGATAATTCCGTTTCAAAGCCGTTCAACATGCAAACCTACCCGCCCCAAGGCGGCGATCCAAACGTCGCTAAAGCGATTGCCGAGTACTCTCGGGTAAAATACGGCCGGGACAAGAGAATAGTTGAGGCGGAGATTTTGGAACGTTCGCAGCTAGGAAAGTCAGCAACAGTTGCCAAGGCACAGAGCGTGGGGGAGAGGACGCTGTAATTGTAAATAATTCTTAGACGTATTTTTTTAACATTATTAGATCATTATGCCTAACAAGAAACCTATGCCAAATAATAATCAACGTCTCGAAACAGCCACCCAGCAAAAAGTAAAAGTCATACAGGGAATTTCTGTTGGTATCGCTGTCATCGCTGGAATCATTGGGTTTGCCGCATTTATGAGCAGCATTATCGTTACCACGAGTGAACAGCAGTCAACGTCAATGACGGCTGAACAAGCCCTTTCCGACTTCCAGTCTCGCTACGGTGCTACTTGGACATTGGAGATGGATGAAACCCTGGGAGGCCAGCGGCTCGAGGGAGGCAAACTTGCAACTACACAGATTGTCTCAGGAGTGGCTTCAGTCGAAGAGGCAAATATAGATGCAATTTCAAAAACTTTTTTACAAGACAACCAGGCGCTTCTTTCTGTAGATATAAATAATCTACAAATAGATCAAACTTTTTTTGATGATGAAGTAATCTCTGGTACGGGTGACAGCGCTATTATACATTACAAACAGAACTATCTGGGCGTGCCAGTGAAAGATAGTAAAGTCACCTTAGCGTATTTCGGTAATGCCTTGTCACTTGTCGATTCAAACTATGCCATCCTGTCTTCCCTCTCGACAACACCCGCAGTTTCCCAGGGACAGGCTGAAACGCGGGCGCTGGATTTAGAATCCAACGGCAGTTACCTCTCCATACTTGGTGATGCGACAAAAAGTCCTCTGCAAATCGTCGACGCCGCAAAATCAGGAGTACTCGAGACACCCGGGCCAGTCGCTCTCGAGAATCTTTCAGTGGTTGATACCACTCTCATGGTGTATGAGTTTCCGAAAAACTCCGATACCTACATACTTGCGTGGGAAGTTACTCTCGAGAGAAAGGACATTACTTCCGTGCCGGTGTATTACTTCGATGCACTTATTGGGGATCTGCTTTTTCGAGAAGAGACAATACTTGAAGAAAATATTTCCGGAACTATCGATGGGAAATATTATCCCACCTATCCCTCTGCTATCAGGCCAGGCGGCGGTACTGCCCAGGCAGTAAAGATGCGCGACGAAGATGTCACCCTCTCACCGAGTAATCTTTCGGACGCGAGTAATGCGTTGGGCCAGTATTTGATTGCCGGAGTGACGGGAAGCCAGTCACTACAAGCTAAATTAGAAGGACCGTATGTAAAGGTAGTGAAGGACGGAGTTAGCGACCTGGTCCACACAGCTACAGTGAACCCCCCTACGGTGCACAACTGGGACTGGTCGACACAGGATACGGAAGTCTACGGCGAGCGCAGTAATGTGTTTTACCTTATTAACAATATCAATGCGTACTTCACGTCGGGTAGTCCCTTCGATGTGCCGCTCGCGGGCCAGGTACTCGCCCATGTGAGCTCCAATTGTAACGGCACTGTCGCCTGCAATGCTTGTGCAAATCGTGCCGCGAGAGAAATGAAATTCTTGGCGGCAGGCACTGTCACAAGGCAAGACGGATCTACCCTGACCTGCGGCGCCACATCATTAGGAAGTGATATTATTTACCATGAGTATGCGCACTTGATCAACGGAATAATTGATTCCGGTATGCCTGGCGATATGCACGAGGCATTGGCAGATTATTGGGCTTCAACAATCACGAACGACGAGTGCGTCGGATATGGGCCATTTCCGTACTGTATACGTAACCTTGATAATACCACCCGTTATCCGATGTATTTGACCGGGGAAGTACATAACGACAGTGTCGGGTTCAGCGGCGCACTCTGGGATTTTCGCATAATAGTTGGCGAAACCATCGCAGATCCACTGGTCATGCTGGCGGAAAAAATGGATGGGAGGACGTTCCACAGCTTCTTAAACAACTTAATTACTGCTGCTGGCGGTGTCACAAGCACGCATATCAAAAACATATGCGATTCATTTGCGACAAATCATGGTATCTACGTATCGGAGTGTTTGAACCATACCTCGAAACCAATTGCTGACATTATCACACCGTATGAGACGCTCTTCACGAACACTTCTCCATCTGTCCCAGTCAATGGAACTGCAGGAACTGCACAGGGCGGAACTTTTACCAATTTTCAGATTCATTACGGAGTCGGGTATGATGTGTCGGACGTGTCCACATGGTCTGCCACTGGCGTTACCTTGACGAGCGGAGGGACCTCACCGGTCAATAATAATGTCTTGGGCAACATTGCCACCAGCTCCCTTAATAACGGGTGGTATGTACTTCGTCTAACCGTCAATGACTCAAAAGGCACAACGTATGATTACAGCCGCTTTCGATTTGTCGGCGGAATGCATGCTGGCTGGCCGATATTTGCAGATGTGAGCCAAGAAGGAAGCTCCGCAGCATTATTTGACATTAATGGGGACGGCACTAAGGAAGTGATCTTCCATGATGGTAACAGCGTTGATGCACGGACACATAATGGTACGTTGCTCTGGGAGAAGATTAACATGAATATGAGTTCACCGACGAATCCCGCTATTGGTGATCTGGATCTGAATGGGCAGTATGAAACAGTGGCGATTTATTACGACGACATTTATGCCTGGGATAAAAACGGCAATCAAGTCTGGAAGTATACGACGCCGGATGGAAATTATGTCACGCCGGTTATCGCCGATGTGGATCCCACCAGCCAAGGGCAGGAGGTGATAATTCATAGCGGCCACTGGTTTACTGCGTCAATTCACAGCATCTATATTTTGAGTCGTAGCGGTCAATTATTACACAACTGGCAAGTACCAAATTCGTCGGATCCAGGTTGGGGATTGGTATTTCCTTCACCAGCGGTAGGTGACATAGACGGAAACGCGCAAAACGGCGTCGAAATTGTCGGAACGTTTAGTGTCAACGGCACACCGACCACCTATGTGTGGGACGAAAATGGCAACCAAGTTATTCCTGCGAAAGTCCTGAATGGCGATGCGAACGCCTCACCTGTAATAGCTGATATTAACAATGACGGTATTAATGAGATTATTCAGTCGGTTTTTGAGGATGATCCCACCGATGGAATTGTTGAAAACAAGGTGTATATCTGGAATAAGAACGCAATTGGCGGATTGAGCGGCTGGCCTGTGACGCTACCCGAAGAGAGAGATGAAATATATGTCTCACCAAGTGTTGCTGATCTTGATGGCAATGGTACGAACGAAATCGTTCAGCCGACTCTCTGGGGAAAAATATTTATCTGGAATGCCAATGGAACTCAGTTTACCACTCCATTAAGTGGGAATACGTGCGGAACTATTCCAACACGCAGTTCACAAGTAGTACTCGTTGACCTGGATAATGACACCGATCTAGAAATCGTTAATGGCAATCCAGATGGTAATCTCTACGCATGGCATCATACCCGCGCACTGGTGGCCGGTTTCCCGAAAGATATCATGTCATTTACGAGCAGCACGCCCGCCGTTGCCGACATCGACAATGATGGACAGCTTGAAATCGCTATGAGCTCTGAAGAGGGGTATACGTACGTCTGGGATCTGACGACGAACTTCAACGCCAACAAACAGATTTGGCCGACGTTACATCATGACAATGCCCGGAGCAACAATGCGAAGTATGGTATCTGTTCGGATGGTACTTTTGCGGGTGTGTGTGCAGCAACGAAGCCTCAATACTGTCAGACTAATCTTACGCTGGCAAATAATTGTAGCATCTGCGGTTGTACCTCGGGTAATTACTGCAGCGGTGACGGAAGCTGCCAGCCGTGCTCATGTGCAGGGAAACAGTGTGGAACGAACCAATGCGGCCAATCCTGCGGTACCTGTGGTGCTGGGACTATATGCAGCGGCGGGTCGTGCGTTCCTTGTACGCCAAATTGTACAGGAAAGGTTTGTGGTTCAAACGGCTGCGGGGGATCGTGTGGGTCGTGCGGAAGCGGGTATTCCTGCGTGAACGGAACATCGTGCGTTTCACGTTGTAGGTCAAGCTTCCTAGCTGGTACTCCTATCACCATGGCGAATGGTTCAACAAAGCCGATTGAGGACGTAATGATCGGCGACGCAGTAAAAGCTTATGACGTAGAGACGGGAACGCTTGTTGAAAACCAGGTGACGCAGTACTACGAGTATGCAGCAGAAACCTACCTCATTATCAATGGAGACCTCAAGATCACGAAACTTCATCCCGTGTACTCTCACGGTGAATGGGTAGAAATCGGCAAACTCAAAGTAGGAGACTCACTCACCAATGACCAAGGTCAACCTCTTATCATCGATTCAATTCAAGAAACCAATGAGAAGGTTAACGTATATAACCTCGAAGTTTCACCTGATAATACCTACATTGCATGGGGCATTATTGTGCACAATAAGCCGCCGGGAGCCTGTCCGATACCGGCGGAGTAAACTGCTTACAGGGTCAAAAGTGCTGACTCAATAGTACTAACTGTATTATTAACGCTCATATTCCCAGAAATTCTGGGAATATGAGCGTGCGCAGGCTTCGTGGAGGTGGCTCCGTTGGATCGCCACGTGGCGATGGGACTTGATAAAAAAGGGCTTTATATATGGGTATTGCAAAAAAAACTATGGGAAACCAACAAGTTTCTCTCACGACCGAGACGAAACATACGACGGGCATTCTCGAAAAAGTCTCCATAGCGATTATGGTCGTTGGGGGAATGATTAGCGTGGCTGCATTCTTCAGCGGCATTATTTTGACTACTACCGAACAGACGGCCGATACGACGTCCAATGAAACGTCATCAACCATACCGGCCGATTTTACCGTCATTGCTCTGCCCGACACGCAGTACTATTCAGAAAGTTATCCAAATATTTTTACAGCGCAGACAGAGTGGATTCGAGACCACTATGCCGCACTGAACACACAGTTCGTAACTCATGTAGGAGACGTGGTCGATGAGGCCCCTTCAACAACGCAATGGAATAGGGCGGTGAGCAGCCTTGGGGTCTTGGATGCGGCCAGTATCCCCTATGCAATAGCCATCGGAAACCACGATTACAACACTGTAGGCAGCAGAAATGCCGGCACCTTTAATTCGCGTTTTAACGTTGCCAACTACAATACAAAAAGCTGGTGGGGCGGTTCGTTTGATCCAAACTCATACGTAAACAATTATGAGTTTTTTAGCGGTGGCGGTATCGATTTCATGATCATGCATCTGGAGTTTTGCCCCAGAAACGCAGTGCTGGACTGGGCCGATACGGTCATTGAAAATAATAAAGATAAAAAGGTGCTCATCATCACCCATTCATACATGAATGGGTGATGGCCAGAGGATGCAGCCGGGAGTCACGTGGGACTGTGCGCATTACGGTTTAGGCGCGCCAAACGGTAATGACGGGGAACAGCAGTGGGCGTGGTACAAAAAACACCGAAACGTTTTCATGGTGTTAAGCGGCCACATGGATACCACGGGATACTTGAAGGGCATGGGGGACAGTGGGAATGACATACATCAGATGCTGTCAGATTATCAGTCGTATGGTAATGGCGGAAACGGGTATTTACGAATTATCCGCTTTAGCCCGCAGACAAATACAGTAAATATCAAGACCTACTCGCCTACGCTTAATCAGTATATTCCCGCCCATGAATATCAGTTTGATTTTTTCCCGTACGATTCCTTCAAGGCGGAGTATTATAACAATAAGGACATGAGTGGGGTGCCTGCATACACCACCACAGTCTCGACTATAAACTCTGACTGGGGAAATAGTACGCCACATCCAGCTGTTACTTCGGATCGATTTTCCGCTCGCTGGACGGGGTACTGGGATTTAAATGCCGGCCAGTATAATTTCATCATGACCACCGATGACGGAATGCGCGTATATGTAGACGGAGAATTAATTACCGGGCTGGATAAGTGGTTCGATCAGGCAGAAACAACCTATGTTGTGCCTGTTACCATAGCGAACTCTGGCCGGCATGAAATATACGTCGAATATTACGAAGATTTAGGCACTGCAAAGGCGCGACTGTACTGGACTAACGTACCTGATACGCTCGCCCCGATATTATCAAATCTCTCACCCTTTTCCGGAGCAACAAGCGTTTCTGCTAATACGAATATCAGTCTTCATGTTACCGACTCGGCCTATGGGGTTGATAAGTCCAGTTTGGGGATGACCGTTAATGGTTCGGCGGTAACACCCGTGGTTACCGGTACGCCGTCTGACTATCTGATTGTATATAATCCACCGAGCGATTTTACCAGTCCCCAAAACGTACAAGTACATATTGAAGCACAGGATCTTGCCGGAAATACTCTCTCTCAAAGTTACTCGTTTCAAGTTGGCTGCGTGCCTGCCTGTATAGGTAAGGTGTGCGGTTCTGACGGCTGCGGGGGTTCCTGTGGGGACTGTAGTGCCGGGACTATATGCAGCGGCGAGTCGTGCGTTCCCTGCACGCCGAACTGCACGGGGAAGATCTGCGGTTCAAATGGCTGTGGTGGTTCCTGCGGGTCATGCTCAAGCGAAATGAGCTGCTCTGCGGGGCAATGCATTACCAATCCGTCCGGCGGCGGCATTATCAAGCCCTGCTTTCTCGCCGGTACCTCGATAGGCCTGGCCTACGGTGGCACGAAGCCCATTGAACAGATAGCAGTAGGTGACGAAGTTGTTTCCTTCGATGAGATGTCTCAAACTTTCCAGAAGAGTATGGTAAAAGAACTCTTCGTCCATGAGACTGATTATTACCTTGTAATAAACAACTTCATTAACGTAACACCTAACCACGCGGTATATTCTGGAGGGAAATGGGTGCCTATTGGCGATCTTATTGTAGGGGATACTATTTACTCGTCAGGAGAGAAAGCACTCACCATAATCTCAATTGAGAAAGTCGAAGCTCCGGTAACTGTCTACAATTTCGAGGCGTACCCTTACCATACCTACATCGCTGATGGCATCGTGGCCCATAACGCTCTCGGCAAAAAGCCACCAGCGGAGTAGAAAGGGCGTTTCGTTCAGATTAAACGCAGCGGCATACCATCGAGAACATCTGAAACATCACCACAACCGCCTATTTTAGTGTGGGATGTACCGTGGTACACTATCGCCATCAGACTTCACTCTCTTAGAAAAATATGCCCAAAAAATTATCGAATCGGCCACCAACTAACATGAAAAAACCCATGAATACCCCACAGGAAGTCGTTACCGAGGTGAAAACGTCGGTAAGTATTGGAGAAAAAATCATGTTGGTTGTGATGATGCTCGGCAGCATTTCGACGGCTATTGCGTTCGCTGCAGCGCTATTGCCGTATGGAAGTGGAGAACAAGCGACAGTTACTGCCGTCGATGATGCGTGGTCGACTTTTACCACCAAATACGGAAGCGAATGGGTAGTGGAGGTATCCGATGAAACCGGATTTATTACCGCGCTTGCAGGGAATACGATACCGGTAGATCAGATCGTTCCAACTGCTACGGCAGTGAATGAGGCTTCCGTGGATTCTGTTTCGAAGACGTTTCTCGCGGATAGCCAGGGCGTATTCGGTATCGCGCCTGACTCGCTGGAGGTTTCCCGTATGAAAGAAAATGAGCCGACAGAAGGAGCTACAGTTTCAAGCACCGTTGTTAGCTACGATCAAACATACCAGTCGCTACCCGTAGTCGGCGCTGACGTCACGCTCGGATATTTCGGTGATGAGCTTGCCATTGTCCGGTCTTCATATCTCCCGATTGATAATGTCCCGACAGAAGCGCAAGTGTTGGGAGAAGATGCCGAATTGACGGCGTCATCCCTTGAATCCTCGGGCGACTATGCTTCGTTTGAAATATCTACTACACCGGATCTTCCACCACCCGACAGTTCACCAGTAGTTGAACAGCCAAGTTCAGAACCTGTTTCTCCGGATGTCGTTACTGTCAAAAACTCTACTCTGGTTGTATTCTCTCCCGATGGCACCGCCTCGTCAGCACGTCTGGCATGGAAGGTGGAGCTCGAACGCACAGACAAGCCATCATTACCCGTGTACTACATTGATGCGCTGGATGGATCGATTCTTGATCGTGAAGAGTCAGTAATCGAGGGGAATATTACTGGTACGGTTACCGCACGCATATATCCGAACACTTCAGGTGATTCTCCAACCATCGTCAATGTGAAAAATAACACGGTAACGGTGGGGGGTACCGCTTTCACTACTGACGCGTCGGGGTATTATAATGCCACCGCATCAGGCACCGTATCACTCGTGTCCAAGCTCGAAGGGCCATTCACGACTGTCTATAAGAGTGGCGTCAGCGATCTGACGCATACGGCGACAGTCACGAACCCCTCCACGCACTCTTGGAACTGGAAAGATACTGACAGTTCCGACTACGAGCGATCAAACATTTTCTATCATGATAACGTTGCCCATGATTTCTTTTCCAAAGGGGCTCCGTTTACCTATTCATATCCAGTAACTTCTACCGTAGACGTTCCCGGCTGTTCCTCGGGAATCGCTGCCTATGCATCAGGACGCAATACATATTTTTGCGATTCGAACGACTATCCTCGCCACCGTTCCGTGATATTTCACGAGTACGCTCACACGGTAGTCGGTGAGATTTATTCGAGTTTGCCTATTGAAATGAACGAAGCGTTTGCGTTTTATTGGTCTGCTTCGATGCGAAACAATCCAGTTGACACGATAAACGGTATCTCAGTCGACAACACGGCTCGGCATCCAATTTTTCAAAACATTAATCAGTGGATGGATGGCATCGCGTTTGCCGGAGCGCTCTGGGACGTACGTCAGTCTCTTGGGCAGACGCTTGCCGATGACCTGTTCATTAGAACCATGGAACTCGAGGGGGATTCTTTCCATAATTTTCTCTATGACATACTGGTCGTCGATCAAAGCTTGCATAGTGGCACGAACAAGCCGGCTATTTGTGATGCGTTCGTTGTCGACCATGGAATTTACATACCAGAATGTTATGGTTTGACGAGCAAGCCAATCGCGGATATCAGCTCACCATTTGATGTTGTTGTTGGCCCTAGTCCCCAAATACAGATTGTTGGCACTGCACGGAAGGCGCAAAGCGCGACATTTACTAACTATTCCGTCGACCATCGAGACGGATTCTATACTGATTCTTCCACTGCGAGCTGGTCGGCATCTGGCGTGACGCTTACCAGCAGTACAACGGAAGTAAATGGTGGAGTACTGGCGACGCTCGATCCATCAACCCTAACAGATGGATACAATATTATCCGGCTCCGAGTACAAGATTCTCGAGGAACCACGTATGGGTATACGCGCGTGTATTATTCTTCCTCACTTCATACCGGTTGGCCGGTAAACACCGGACTGTACCAATGGCATGAAGGGTCGCCGGCATTCGTTGATTTGACGGGAGACGGGATAAAAGAGGTCGTTTATGATAGTGAAAGCAAACTCTATGTACGGTATCAAGATGGGTCTCTGTTTTGGGAGAAAAACTTTTCGGGGGTTAATTGGATAACACCCGCGATCGGTGATATAAATCTCGACGGTCAGCCGGAAGTGATCGGGTTTAACGGAGCTACTGTGTATGCTTGGGATCGCAATGGTACGCAGCTCTGGTCACAAAATGTAGCAGCATCGAGTTTCACTATTCCTGTCATAGCCGATGTCGATCCTACCAGCACGGGTCAGGAAGTCATTATTGTCGGAGGCCACCTAGGCGCAGATACGAATCTCCATAATTATATATTCTCAAAAACTGGGTCTGTGCTTGCTAACTGGCTAGTGCCCCAGGGTGGCTCAATTCCGTTTCACCTACCCCATGCTTCTCCTGCAGTTGGTGATATCGATGGGAATCCGCAGAACGGTCTGGAAATCGTCGCGACGATGTATAGTGGAGGACAGACAAAAGTATTCGTATGGGATGAGGACGGGAATTCTGTCTATACTGAGAAGTCCTTCCCTGGGCTTGGAAAATCGTCGCCAGTCATCGCAGATCTCAATGGCGATGGGGTGAATGAGGTAATACAGGCGATATCGGATATTACCAGTGGCAATGGCTCGAATGACAGCAAGGTATACGTCTGGAACCGTAATGGTAACTATACTGGTTGGCCGGTCACGCTGCCGTCAGAATCCTATTCGATCACCTCGACTCCCGCAGTAGCCGATGTTGATCCAACGGCTAACAATGGGAAAGAAATCTTCGTTGGTACCCTCAATAATTATGTATTTTTCTGGCGCAAGGAAGGAACCCAAATAACTGCGCCCAGAAATGCCTATGGCTCTGTATATGCTTCCCCGGTTCTCATAGATCTCGACAATGACAACGATCTGGAAATACTTGTCGGGTCGCATGGCGATCTTTTGAGTGCATGGCATCATTCGGGATCGGATGTCGCAGATTTTCCGAAATACACACTTGGTAACGTCTATGGTTCGGTGGCTGCTGCAGATATTGATAATGACGGAAAACTTGAAGTGGGCGTGGGTGCATCGGACGGAAATTTCTACGTCTGGGATATAGTGACAGGATATCGGACTGACCTGCTTCGTTGGCCGACGGCGGGGCATGATAATTCTCGAGCTGGCAACGCCGTATACGCAGTATGTTCTGACGGCACGGCCACAGGAATATGTTCGGCAAATAAACCGTCGTTTTGCCAGGACAGTGGCGGTAGCGCACCCTCGTTAGTCAATAACTGCTCACTCTGCGGTTGTCCGGGTGGTACTTCCTGCAATGCGAGCACCGGGCAATGTGTCGCCTGCGGATGCGGATCTAGAATTTGCGGCACCGACGCATGCGGTACCGTGTGCGGGACATGTCCCAGTGGCACGACGTGCGTCAGCGATGGAACGGGTTGTTTGACTAATTTGCCGAGCCCTTTCCGCTGGCCACCTTGCTTTCTCGCCGGTACCTCTATTAGCTTGGCTTATGGTGGCACGAAACCTATCGAACAAATAGCAGTTGGAGACGAAGTTCTCTCCTTCGATGAGAAGTCTCAAACTTTCCAGAAAAGCATAGTGAAAGAACTCTTTGTCCACGAGACTGACCACTACCTTATCATCAATAACTCTTTGGAAGTCACTCCGAACCACGCCGTCTATTCCGAAGGGAAATGGGTGCCGATCGGTGATCTCTCGGTAGGTGACAAGATTCATTCAGCGGAGGAAGAAGCATTTACCATCACTTCGATTGAGAAAGTCGAGGCCCCGGTAACTGTCTACAATTTCGAGGCGTACCCTTACCATACCTACATCGCTGACGATATCGTAGCGCACAACTACTATTACAAGCCGAAGCCACGCCAATAGGATGCCCATGATTCCAGCCATGCCATCTTCTCTAGTAATGTCGATTTGGAGTCTTCAAAAGGGCAAGCGAAACTGGACATGACTTTTCCTTTTGTTGAATTTGGCATCCTGCTGTTTGTGATAGTCGTCTTCGGCTCGGCTGCATATGCATCGATGAAGGCGGCTCCATGGGTGCCCGTGCACGCAAAGGACATATCGCGCATCCTTGCCCACATGGAACTGTCCAAACGCGAACTGGTGTATGACCTGGGGTCAGGTGACGGCAGGATACTTATCGCAGTCGGGCAGAATTCACACTGCCGCGCTGTCGGGTTTGAAGTCTCAATGATACCCTATGTCGTGTCTCGAATACGTATCTTACTTGCCGGCGTACGTCGGCGCGCCGAAGTCCTTTTTTCGAATTTCCTCACCTACCCTCTTCGCGATGCCGATGTGGTGTTTTGTTTTTTGACGCCCATGGCCATGAAGAAACTCGCGGTGAAATTCGCCAACGAGTTAAAGCCCGGCACGCGGGTGCTCTCCTACGCATTTTCCATCCCGGGCTGGACCCCAACACTTACAGATAAACCCGACCAGAAGAGTGTACCCCTTTTTGTCTATGACGTGCCACTTGACGCCAAAAAACCGGCTTGATAGACTTGTATAGCAAAAAGTAGAGTGCACAAGGAAGGAAAAAACCAATAAAATATGACAAACCAAAATAAACTCACGGAACTCCACCAGCTCGTCGAAACTGCGCAGGCGTCCCTCAACGGCGCGCGGCAGGTTTTGCGCGACCTTGGAGTCGAAGACATCAAACAAGGTGCTCTCAAGGAGAAAGCGAAAAAAGCTGGTTCGGTCGCAGAAGAGGGAAACGAAAAAATTATTGAAGGTGTATTTGACGGTCAGAACATGGTTGGTCCGGATGGGAAACGGTACAGCGTGCCGGCAAATTACGCGAGCAAATCAAAGCTAGTCGAAGGGGATATGCTGAAGCTGACCATCACAGAGGATGGATCCTTTGTCTTCAAACAAATTGGCCCTGTCGACCGCATGCGGCTAGTTGGGACATTGACGAGCGATGACACGACGGGGGATTACTTCGTGCTCGCAGGGAATAAATCATACAAGATGCTCCTTGCCTCCATCACGTATTTCAAAGGTGAACCGGGAGACGAGGTCGTCGTGCTCGTCCCGAAAGAAGGTGCCCCTACCTGGGCAGCGGTAGAGAACATTATCAAGTCATCTGAAGTCGGTGCTAAAGCACAGATTCCGGATTTGGGTCCGGTTCCTGCATCGGAACATGTAAAATCCGAGGAAGAGGCTCCAGACGATATCGATTAGTTTAGGAGAGGGTTAAAAAAGAGCCAGAATGATCATGTAGCAGCGGAGCTTGCTCCGCTTGGTTGTATTTCCTTGAATTGCATTGTACCAAGCGGAGCGATATACTACTCCCATATGTCACTCGCGCTCTATCGCAAGTACCGCCCTCGAACATTCGCGGAGCTTATTGGTCAGGATCATATCCGGACAACGCTTGTAAACCAGCTTGCGAGCGGCAAAGTTGCGCACGCCTATTTGTTTTCGGGTCCTCGGGGAATTGGAAAGACGACGACTGCCCGGCTCGTTGCACGCTCGATCAACTGCAGCCATCCGAAGAAGGGCGAACCAGACAATACCTGCGACGCTTGCAAAGAAATGCTGGCACAGCGCTCGTTGGATATCATTGAAATCGATGCCGCCTCCAATACAGGCGTCGATCATGTGAGGGAGCACATCATCGAGAACGCGCGATTTACTCCCCACAAATTTCCCTATAAGGTTTTTATTATCGATGAAGTGCACATGCTGTCGACCTCAGCGTTTAATGCACTCCTAAAAACGCTTGAAGAGCCCCCCCAGCACGTCGTATTTATCCTAGCAACCACCGAAGTGCACCGTGTCCCCGAAACCATTATCTCACGATGCCAACGCTTCGATTTCCAGAAAATCAAGGTCGCTGACCTGGTTATAAGATTGCGGCATATTGCCGAACTGGAAAGTGTAACGGTTGAGGAACCTGTTCTGCAGGCGATCGCCCGCTATGCAAAAGGAGCGAGTCGGGATGCAGAAGTCGTTCTTGGCCAGCTTCTCGCGTTAGGCGAAAAGAAGATCACTCGCGACCACGCTGATCTGGTGCTGCCGCGATCTGATATCGCATCACTTCTCGAGCTTGCCCGTTCCCTTTCCCAGCACGATGGAAAAGCGGGCCTGACGGTGATAAGCAGGATGATGGATGAGGGAGTGCATTTGCAGGAGTTTATGTCGCAGTTCATCGAGCTACTGCGAAAAGTTCTCATCGTTAAGATTACTGACGGCATTCCGGATGCTGAACGTGACGGAGCAGACGAACAAATCGTCGGGGCTCTTTCTGAACTCGCGGGCAGTTTCGAAACCAACGATCTCATCGCGCTTGTTGAGCGTTGTATTGAGAGGAAAAAAGAAATGAAATATTCCGCCTTGCCGCAACTTCCACTCGAACTGGTGGTCATCGAGCACGCCGCACCACCGGAGCCTTCGAATGCTCACTCCAAGAAGCAACAAAATCCTCTTGATCGTCCCTCGATCCCACCGCGCCTGCCCAGTCGCGATAAGCTGGAAAAGACGGAGTCAAAGCCGATACCAGCGTCTTCGGAACACAAGGCCGCCAATGCCTCTATGAGCATCGAAGGGGTTCGTGGGGCGTGGCCGAAGGTGCTCGAAGCTGTCCGCAAGGATCATCGGGGGTTGTACCTCGTTCTGCGATCCGGTAAACCTATACGGGTTGATGGCAGCGCTATTATTTTCGGGCTTCCCTATAAGCTCTTAGCAGATCAGGTGAGGCGTTCTACCCCTGTTATTGAAGGGGTGTTACAGGAAGTCACTGGCCTCGATCTAGGGATAACTGGTATCGTAGTGCCAAAAAGCGAGCTCGAGGAAGAAAAGGCTGCGTCACCAGTTGCTCAAGACGCACCAGCCGATGGCGTGCATGATATTATAGATGCGTTCGGCGGCGAAGTTGTCGCTGAGGAATAATGCTTGTTGAGTGAACCTGTGCTCTTGAAAACGGGAGGCCTTTTTGATACCATGCAAGCTACTTTATCGATGGGAGATCGTCTAATGGTAGGACAGCGGACTCTGGCTCCGCTAATATAGGTTCGAATCCTATTCTCCCAGAAAAGGACTGTTTGGCATGAGAGCTGTGAAGCAGTATAATGCCTTCAGGGTACGCACCTAAGCGGTATGTGCCATCTTTCTGAAATTCTACCAGGCTTTAGCCTAGGGTTATTTACTTTAACCACTATGCAAGGGAAAGCCCATCAAAGATACTGGCCTAACCAAACGACCTATTTTCTCACTGGGTCGACGTTTCTTCATTTCCCATATTTTAGATCTATAGGTCAGAAGTATCTCGTATTGCGTCAGATAGGAACAATCCAGAAGAGATTTAATCTTTCGGAAGTGGTTTATAGTATCTCGATCAATCATTATCATATGAAGTTTTTTCTGGATAATGGGTTAGACCTCGCAAAGGTTAAGCAGATAATGCACGGAGGCACTTCCTATATATATAGGAAACAGTATGGTATGTGGCATAAAGAAATGTGGCAAAGTCAGCGAACCTTAGTCGTGACATCCGAAGCAATGGATCAGAAGGTTACCGGGTACATTATTGGCAATTTGTTGAAACATAAAGAGGTAAGCACCTTTCATGAACTGGCTGCAAGCCCATTTTCAAGTTATGGATCCATAGCGAGGAAGTATGGCGATGAGTATGCACGAAGATTAGTTTCGAGTATAATCGATGTGAGTGAGAGTTCGGAAGGTCAGCTAGACACGCGAGAATTAAACAGTCATACCCTCAACTAAAGTCGGGGAGAAAGACCTTCGGCTAAAGCCGGGTCTACCCTCGACTAAAGTCGGGTAAAAAAAGAAAAGAATGCGCCACATCCCTCGAACTATTGCGACCCAACACCCGGACAACGCATTCCCCCCCTACTGGGAACGCGATGGTGATGGATTCGTAAGCGTCCAGGAAGAAGTGAGCGAAGCCTATTCTGCCTACGCTGATTTAGGGTGCCAGGAATTCATGTGGGACTGGGAAGGGAAGTATGTAGACGAAGCGGTGGGTGACAAGCTGCTTTCACGGTATGAGCAGTTCTTCAGAAAATACCCTATCGGAAAAAAAATATTCCTGACGTTCCGCATCCCAAATATCTGGCATGAGAAGGGCTATTCGCTCGCGCGGGCGTTTATGGGCATCCTCACATTTGAAACGCTTGCGCGCGATCTGGGCCTGCCCCATCCGCCAGTCTTCGAAGTGATTTTACCGATGTGCGACGACGCCCGGAAACTTATCCATATCCAAAAGATGTTTTCTGATCTCGCAAAGGTACAGAAGAGCATTTTTCGGACGGGGTCGTCTTTTACCTACCTTTCCATCATTCCGCTCATCGAAGGGACAAAAAGTTTAAATGACTCGCGGCATATCCTCACTCAATACGTCGAACTGCATAAGAAAACGTTTAAGTCCCGACCAGCGTATATTCGCCCTTTTATAGCGCGCTCTGATCCAGCTTTGAATGCCGGGCTCGTGCCGGCGACGTTGGCTGCGAAGGTAGCTCTTTCAGAATATCAACACTTTTCACGCGAGTTTGGCATACCGGTCTATCCGATCATTGGTGTAGGAAGTTTGCCGTTCAGAGGAGGTTTGCGGCCCTCGCAAAGGTCACTGAACCATTTCTATGAAGAATATGCAGGAGTGACGACGGTTACTATTCAGTCGTCGTTCCGTTATGACCATTCCGTATCCGAGGTAAAGAAGGCGATTCGTTTCATCAATACACAGCCAATAACTCGTCCTCGAGTCTACAATTCTCGCCAGACAGCAGAGCTCAAGCGTATTATGCAGAGCTTTACCGCTCCCTATCAGCATACGGTTGAACATATGGCCAAAGACATCACGGGCATGTCGTCCCATATTCCCAGACGCAGGGAACGCCGATTGCACATCGGGTTGTTCGGTTACTCGCGGAGCATCGGCGTGAAAAAGCTTCCCAGAGCGATTGACTTCACAGCAGCACTCTATTCATTCGGTACACCTCCTGAATTGATAGGAGTAGGCCGCGGGTGGGCCGCACTTTCACCTGGAGAACGCAAGGCTTTACGTAGAACATACATTCACTTCCTCGATGACATTCGATATGCTGCGCGATTCGGCAATCCCGACAATCTCCGCGAGCTCGCGAAAAAGCGACCCGCATGGAAGGGGTATGAACAGGACGTCATGCTGCTTCAAAAGCATCTTGGGATTACGTTCGGTCCCATAACACGTCCTGATAAACTACATCAAAGGCTGACGAGCCGGATCTTAAAACATTTTATTGCAAAACGCTGGAAAAGTCTACCCGGTCCGATTACGGAAGCGGCGAGGTTGAGAAGTAGCCTCGGGTGAAGATAGGTGATTAACTAATCGGTCGAGAACCCGTTTGTTACTCGAGCGCATCCCTCCGTGGGTGCGCTCACACAATGATGTATCGATCGCGGGCACGGAGGCCCGCGCTCGAGAACGTTGGAGAGCCCAGTGCAACGGCAATAGGGGATTGTGACCATTTTGGCAAGTTCCTAGCGAGTCATAAGACTTTCTAGGTGTTTTTGTTTTACCTGTGAAATTAAGGTAAGAACGAGGATATGGAGGTGCCAATCCCCTATTTTTGTTAATAGTTCTTGATATGTGTCGTAAAACGTAAAATGACAAAAGTAGACATATAATGTCAAAACTTGACAAGCATTTGAAAATGATCTAGCATGTAGCTATGGAAAAATTAATGACGCTTGAGGAAGTCGCTCGATATTTGCGGGTAAGCGAGCGAACGCTTTTCCGTTATATAAAATCGGGCAAGTTACGCGCCTACCGGATAGGGCAGTGGCGTATCACCGAAGCTGATCTAAAAGAATTTTTAACCAAAGTTTCCAATGTATAACTACATCACTCGTAAGAATATAGAGTTTTTCCCGTACTGCCTTCCCAGAAACGTCGCATATGTGCGAAAGCGCATCAGAGCCAGTACAAAAGTAATCCTCGTACTTTCCGCTATTTTACTTGGATTGATCGTGGCTACCGTGCAAGTTTCAGCCCAGACAGCATATACAGAATTTTTTGAATCCGGGAACGATGACTCCTACGTAGTTCCATCAGCTTCAGACCAAGTGACTATCGGCGTCAGAGTAATGGATAACTTATCGCTGAGAATGGTAAATGGCGAGCCCGTGGCACTCACAAACTTTAAGTGGGGAGCATCCGTCCAAGAAGAAACGGCCGATTCACAAACGTTGCTCTTGTACGCCTCAGTGAATTTCTAAGCAAATTTGCCGCAAAGTTAAAATTCGGCTACTGTTATGTAGCTTACGCTTTTAGCATTGACAATTCGCTAGAAATAGGGTATAATCGAGTTGAAAAGCACTGCATATATAACGCACTATTGTTGCGAAAACAGTAGTGGTATTTGGGCCTAGTTTTGGAAGCTTTGACTGATACAAAAACAACACAATAAGAAAACAAAACAACGCATCCCGTGAAACGTATTAGAAAGAAAAGAAGGAAACACTTCCTACCAACATGGCCGTTTATCATGGCGGTGCTCGTTTTGGCATTTGTGTTTACCCCGTTTCTTCATAAGGTTATTTCCACGGCTCAGAGCCAGGAAGTGAACACCATTCCTTGGGCTATTGCGCGAGACATCGATAGGAGCCTTTCCATGCCGCAGGCGGACTTTCACATAGGTGAAATCCCGACCGTTACTGTCGCACTTTCCGAGAAACCGCTTTTATCCTTCTTAGGCATTCCGGCCGACACCAGACAGGTTACATCCATCGAACTCATAAATCCTCTCGGCGAAGAACGATCGCTCGAGTTTGCCTTCTCGGAGCAGCGGAAAGGCAGAAAAACATACGGCGAGTTTTCCATTGATCCGAGCGTTCTTTCTACGCCCGGGCATTACGTGCTCCAGGTAGACCTCGAGCAAAACGGGTATTCGAAGATGATCGAAAAGGACTTTTCCTGGGGGGTGCTGGCGGTAAACGTGCGACGCTCAGTCACAAGGCCGAATATACCAAATGAAATAGGCCTTGCGGTGCTGGATGATGAAGGGCATACGCTCTGCGATGCTGACCTGACCGTGACTATCCGTGGCCCGGGAAAGGACCGGTACCGAGCTACCACAAACAGCGGGTCTGTTCATCGCAACCCAAGCTGCGCTGATAAGACATTTACCATGGAGCCGGATTATTCATTTGACTTTACGCCGCGAGCGGCGGGTACCTATTCAATGCGGGTGGTGGCGGAGACGGCAAACGGCCAGCATGAAATTACCGACTCATTTTTTGTCCAGGAAAATCCCGATTTCGATGTTGAACGCACCGTGTTTCCCACGCGCATTTATCCGCCTGAGGCATACCCGGTCAGTTTCAGCATCAAGCCAGCAAACGATTTTTCCGGAACGGTAGTAGAAACAGTTCCAGCAGACTTTTCAATCTCCGAAATATCGGATGGGGGAGTCAGCCAAGTCGCTTCCGATCCGGAAGAAGAGAATATTATCTGGGAAGTGGACTGGCAGGCGGGAGAGACGTACACACTCGGGTATACATTTGACGCGCCGGACGTGTCGCCGGAGTTTTATACACTTGGGCCTTTAAGAGCAAGCCAGCACGTCAGCCCCTCGGGACTTCTCGGGGCCTTTGGCACGCCAGCACGTCAGTTCGATTTAGAAGCACGGCAGTGGCAGATCGCCTCGGACGCCGTCACTCCCACCGGCCGCCTCTACTACGGCGACGGCACCAACTCCGTCCTCCGATTCTACAACAACACCTACGATTTCGGTTTCGCCGGCGGCGAGCAGACCTACACGCACGGCGCCAGCGGCAGCTTGATCCGTTTCATTGTGGCGAAACCGGCTATTACCCGTGATGAAATCATGATCGGCGCCCTTAAAGCTGACGGCCAGCTCATGGTCATCAAAGGTGTTAATGGCTACGACGACGGTACCACTGATTATGCTACGGCGTGGACTACCGCCGCTAACAACGCCATGACCTGCGAAGGCACCGAAGCTGATTGCACCCGGGCGTTTGACATTACCTACGAGCGTTTGTCCGGCCGCGCCATGGTAGTCTACGCCGGAGACAGCCAGGACGCCGGAACGGTCATCGACGACTCAAAACTTTTCTACTGCTACTACGACGGGACCAACTGGGGCCCGGTGTCCAATTGCGCGCCAACCACAGGCACGAATGATATTTCCTTGAGCTCTGCCGGCCGGCCAACCCACGTCTCCCTCAAACCTAAAGGCGGTTCAAATGAAATTCTGATGGGCGTGGGCATTGACGCCACCACGCACGAGGTAGAAGCCTACCGCTGGACCGGCTCTGCTTGGACCGACCAAGTGGTGGCAACGGATACGACGGACTCCATCACAAACGCCAATAATCAAGGCTCCGCCTTCGATATCGAGTGGGAAAGCAACAGCGGGGATGCGCTGGTTGCCTATGCCACTACGGCGTCATCCAGCGAAATTAAATATAAACTTTTGCCCTCCGGCGGCTCTTGGGGTTCAGAAACCGGCGCCTTTGACCTGGTAGCCGACGCTTCGGTTACCGCCTGGGTTAACGTTGAAGCTGACCCGCAATCGGACCGGATTGCGATCGCGACAAACCAGCACAGCACCATCAATGATTTT
>LCPQ01000013.1 GCA_001003705.1 Parcubacteria group bacterium GW2011_GWA2_48_9
CGCGGCCGGAGCGAAGGAGAAAAAGCTTGATGCCGAAATCGACTTTCCCGAGCAGACCGTCAGCGAAGTCGTCGAAATAATTGATCGTCGGATGGATGCTCTTGACCGTCTGGTTTGCGCGGAGTACGCGGTTGCCATAGGCAATAACCACTTCAGCGATGTCCATAGTAGCTACCTGGAACGCATTGATAAGGTTAGCGCGAACTCCCAGGTTGCGATAATCAGCAACGAGGCCTTCGAGCTCTTCACTAGATTGCATCTCCCTAAAAAGCGGCGAACCGGTCAGGACGATCGGCTTGCTGAGGTTCTGCAACATAAATGACAACATCGCCCCTGTGTAGAGAATGGTGTCCAACCCGTGAGTAATGACTATACCGTCAACGGACGAGTATACCTCGCTTATTTTTTTTACTAACTGAGACCATACTCTCGGAGTTATTTCCGATGCATCACCACCAAATACAAAATAAGGATCCGGCTCAGCGATGATTCCAAGCTCCGGTACTTCTTTCAGCCATTCGGCCATTTCTTCCTTCTTGCGTACCTCTACCACCCTGCCTCCGGCTGTCTGCAACCCGGAACCGCCACAGAAGATAATGCCTATTTTATTGCGCTTTCTTGACATACGGAAAAGTTATCAACAGTCTTTTCACAGCCGTCGCAATAAACTGCGACGGCGCCCATATATTACTCGACGGCGCTACCCTGTGTCAAATTGACCAGATAGGAAAAAGCCGCCGGGTTATCGAGCCCGGCGGCGTGAGTGAGTCCTCCATGAGTCTCACTCATTTCTTTTTTCGGAGCGAACTAAGGCCGTCGAAGAACAGTTTCCTCGTACCATGCGGTACATAGAGCACGTACGTGCCCGGTCCCCATGCATCTCCCGTAAGTCCGACATTAAGGGAAGCAATCTCCCTCATGGGAACTCGGCACCAGTCTGCCACCATGCGCACTGGAAGGCGGTGATTGACCTTCACAGTCACGGTGTCCGCATCGACGCTCCGCCAATACGGGACTTCGGGCAAGGCGGCTCCGCAATGCGCAGGATCCTCAATGATGAGCTTCAGGGCGATAAGCCAGAAAAAGTACTCTGACCCGGGATTGGTGAGGTAGAGATCATAATAGTTTTCGATCCTCTGCTCTTCCATTGCCCTTGTGACCGCCTTTTCACCAAGGAAGTTCGACATGACTGTGAGCGGTATGTCATTGTTGAACTCCTGGAGAAGCTTTCCGATACGCTTGACGGCGGCATCCGTCCTCACCGCGAAATCTTTTTTACCCAACGGACCGCTTTCATCGGCGATGACCCAGGGATCCTGCTTGCCTTGCGGCGTGGTGAACTCATCACCTAGAAGCGCATCCAGCACAGCGATATACTTGAAATCCTGGCCTATGTGTGCGGCACCGAATTTCACATCCGCTGTGGGATAATACTCCCAGGCGAGTACGTAGAGCGAGTCAAGACGATCATTATGGGACAGGATGTACTTAATCGCCTGACTGATCCGGACTTGGCGGCCAGGCGAAACAACGTCGACCAGAAACCCACCAAAGTTCAGCGATCCGTGACTGGCATACTGTTCAAACCCGCGTTGGTGTGCTTTCAGCTGTTGGCTGATCTGGCGGAGAGAATCCTCCATGGCGTCGAATTCGATGCCAAATTCCTTTGCGTAACTCTGAAGCGTGTCGACCTCTTGTTCGAGACCGTTGATCCGTTTCTCGAGGTCACGATGTCGGTGCCCGGTGCCGCTGCAGCCCGATACAGCAAGCGTAGTAAAGAATGCGTACAGAATCCAGAATGCGACATGTCGAAAGTGCTTTGTCTGGGACATGGTGTTCTCCCTCCACTGAAATGGTTTGTTTTTCTTTTCGTCGAATCGACCCTACGGTATCAATAAGTATTTGTCTCGTCAAATAAGAAGAGGCCGCCAACTCGGGTGAGCTGGCGGCGTAAGGATCCTACGTACTTATTATCTTACGGACTGCTTCGTGACAAGCGATGTCCTGCGTGAGCAAGGAAGTGCTCAGCTCCATCGACAATCATGGCGTGGAATGCTTGCCGCGTAAGATTTACGCAGTGAGCAAAGTCATTTTCCACTGCGTCAGCGAATCGTTCCAGGACTGTGTAGGTCCGGTCATCGAGGTGATAGAAGGTTTGGCCTTCGACATCTATACGGGCGTACCGCTCGCGGGCAGACGCGATTCGATCAATGAGCGTAACAAATCCGCCATTCGAAACCACTAAGTCAGCGTAGAAGACGATCCTGCATTCTAGGGGAATCGACGAGGGACGCCGAATAAATCGCGGGAGTATTTCGTGCCCGGCAGCAGACGCTGCGTTGACGATGGAGGCATTCCACCCCCGAGCCGTAAGAAAACGACCCTGGTTCACTGAAAGCGTATCGAGAAATGCCATCAGGTTCGATGGGTTTGAAATGATCACTTTAAGCTGGCGGAGCTTGAATACGTCATGGAGTAGAGCTCCCAGTACGGACCACTCGGGAATGCGCCTTTGTGCATGGAGTTCCATGCAGATAACGTGAGCGATGGCCGCGGCACGTATCGAGTGTGCGCGAACCGCATCGCCTTGCCTGCCTGTGATGTCGGCTGCCGTCCACGTCCGTATGACCCGATCGAGCTTTGTCGTGGGTACGACACTGTCGAAAACCCCGAGATTCAAAGCCATGTAGCTTCCCCCCTCCCTTTCGTACGAATTCGTTTTTTGTATTTACAGGCAGTCTACCAGATAAGCTCATTGCGTCAACGCTTTACAAGCCAGCGGCCGGGCGAGTATAATTGGCAACGGATAAAAAACGTACAAAAGAGCACGACTGGAGGTGAAAAATGCACCAGGCAATACGGCACGAGATGTTGAAGTTCACAACTACCGGCCGACGGTCAGTCCTCGACCTCACCGATGACATCACACTCCTGATCATGAAGTACAGGATGAATGCGGGCGTTGTGCATATCAAGGCCACCCATACGACAGCGCGCGTTGTCGAGCAGGAAAATGAGCCTATGTTTCATGAGGATCTCTTCGATCATCTTGATCGACTTGCTCCCCCGGACGGTGACTACCGTCATGACAAGATCGGTACCCTGCGTACCGTCAACGTCTGCGACGGCGAGTGTGAAAATGGATGGGCGCATATCCAGGCCACTTACTTGCCCTCGAGTGTCACCATTCAGGTATCCGACGGCGAACGTGTCAAAGGCCTCTGGGACAGAGTTCTCCTTTTCGAACTTGATCACAGGCCACGTGAACGTAATGTCAGCGTCACCCTGATAGGTATCTTCGATGATTCGGAGACTTCTGCGGAGTCGACAGTCGACCACCCTGCAGTGAGTAAGGTTGTAATCGGCTGACTGCCATCTCGAGCATCACCCCCACACCAATCGGATTGGTGTGGGGGTTCTTCTTAATCAGGAAAAAGCCCTCATACGATCATGAGGGCTCATCAATGCTGCAGCAAGTGCTACGTACTCGGTGAACGAAACTCCTCCGCCTCTTTGCGGCAGGAAGCGCATTTTTTGAGATGCTGCTCCACGCGCGTCCGAACCGGCTCAGTGAGCGAGTGCGTAAGGTACTCAGGCAGGAACTGTCCTAGCGCTTTGCTAACACATGCTTGCGGCACCGGCGCCTTTCTGTCCGGCGTCACCTTCCTACGGTTAGTCACCTGCATCATTCTAGCCATTGCCACCTCCCGTGAATCAATGTCCGATTTTTATACGTCAATACTAGAGTATGTGAAAAAAATGTAAAGAGAATGAAAGATAAAAAGAAAACCCCCACACCGATCGGGCTGGTGCGGGGGAAGCGAGAGAGCGAACCGAACTAATCAACCGTGGCCGAAGAACATCCGGCCTTCCGTGTCCGGAACGCTGTACACCGGAGTCCCAGCTTCCGCAAACACCGGAAAGACTCGCTTGTCGTTAATGGACCCGCTGGTTGTAAAAACGAGTCCTGGCTTCAGTGCAACAATTGCGCGAGCGCCGTCCTCGTCCGGAAGGAAGCTGTCGGAACAGAGCACCGAACCAGTCGGGTCAAGCTTTGACTTCTTCATGCGATGATCGGCGACTTCGACACAGCCGACGCGATCGGGCTGGCAGGCGCCATTCGCATACAATGTACGATTCTTGACGACCGTCACGGTGTTGCTCGGGCTGGATGAACACACGCCCGTGGCGAAGAGCAGGTCATCCTCCAGCTCCGGCGAACATTGCACTGAGCGTGTAAGGAACCGCCACGTCAGATCGAGTACGCGCGTGTTCGTCGGCTGGCGTGCCCACCCGCCCGGTACCTCGGATAAATGCATCCTGGGAATAATGGGCAAAGCGCCACCGAGTGCAGGGTTCGCCAGCATCCGGCATTTCTGCGTTTTTTCGCGACGAAGAATGTCCACTGCGCCATCATCAAACGATGGTGCAAGTACTCCATCCATCGGCCTGGGCCGTACGGCGGTCCATTGGTAGCGAGTGAGAATCTCAGCTACCTCGGGATTGACGGTAAAGTTCGTCATGACCACTCCGCCCATCACTGAAAGCGGACTTCCGTCAATCACGCGACGCATGACGTCAACAGGATCGGTGCCGAATGCGGCTCCGCACGGATTTCCATGCTTGATAGCGGCGGCGAAAAGGAAATTTGGTCGCCCGTTCACCTGGAATGTGGAGTACATCCGACGGAAAAGGTAGATGAGGCGCGTGTAGTCACGCACATTAATGAAGCTGGGCGCGGTACCCTCGAGGAATTCGAACTGCTGGATTCCGAGCGGATCATTGTCGCCTGGATCCGCCAGAAGATCCGCGGGAATCTGAAACGGATTCTCACCATACTTCAACATGTGAGTCACCCGCCCGATGAAACCGTCGACCTGGCCACCGCTCAAGAAGCGTGCAAGGTTCAGAAGGTATATCGCACACTCCATCTCCATTTCACTGCAGAGTGCGCGGCGAAGTTCATCGGGGACGCCACCCTGTTCCCATGTTGCCAGCACCTGGTTCAGCCGATCAGCCGATCCAGCACAGATGCGGTTGCCTTTCACAGCCGCGTGCCGCATAGCGATGGCTCCGACATCGGTGTCCTTTCTGACCGATTCAGGTGTAGCTCCCGGCAACGCAATCGCGGATGCCATGTCGTACATGGTGTTGAAGAGAATGTCGATGAAGAGGGCGCCCTTTTCAGCGAGATGAGCATGGCCCGCTTCGGTGTCCGGTACCATCAGGCCACCTTCGATCTTTGGGTGGATAGTGACCACCAGATGTTGCATCCAGGGTTCCTCGCCGGTGTAGTCAGCGACATCCATGGCGTGAATCCCGAACTTCGTCAGGTGCTCGCATGTACCTCGTGAAGCGATGATGTGCCCCCCGAGCTGGGAAAACCGACCGACAGGATCTTCGATCCCATCTTTCTTGAGTACCGAGACGAGCATGACCGGCTGTCTGGGCATCTTTCTACCTTCCTTTCGGGTTGTATTGTGTAACGATCTGTATGTCTGTTTTGGAAAATTACCTTAGCATAAGGGAGAAGAGGTGAAAAGAGAGATGTGAAAATAACTCCCACATAGAGGCTCATTTTGGTCGTAAAATCCTGACTGTACCATTGACAAACGATTGCTTTTGTAATAAATTCACGCTCCACGAGTGTTCTGAATAAAATGCAAAACCAAATAAGTTAACTAGAGGAGGTGCACTTTGACAGCAAAGAATATGACTGGTATCCAGAGGTTGGCCTGCGTGCGTAGCAAACTATCCGGAGAGAAAGGCGCGGTGCAGCCATGATGCTCGCCTTCGGGAATCCTGTGTACGATTCAATCCGCACGCCGTGGGTGTGTACCCGTGATCGCGTACTGTCGGGATGTGCTACGAATGCCGGTCTGGCGTTCGCTAAGCTGGGCGGCGATGCATGCGTGGTGGGTCGCGTAGGAACAGACTACCTCGATCAGTATCATTGGGATCTCGAGTCTGCTCATATCGGCCACTGTACCGAGCCCTGCCGTGAATCCGGTGGCTTCAAGCTCGACTATGACCGCCATGGCCATCGCGAATTGAATGTCTTCGGGCAGGCTGAAGCAATCACGCAAATTCCTGATTCCATCTCTCGAGCTAACATCGTGTTTATCGGCCCTGTTCTCCAGGAAACTCCTTTCGATCTCATCCGCGCTATCCGTGAACGCACGAAAGCGACCATGGTGCTCGATCCCCAGGGATTGCTACGCCGTGTGAGTGCGGGTGGGCACGTCGAACATTACATGCCGGACGGCATTGAAGAACTCTGCGCGTTGTTTGATGTCGTCAAACCAAACGAACTGGAGACAGAAATTCTCACAGGTGTCGATCCGCGGAAGGACGTGAACAAAGCGGCTGCGATCCTGGAGGGTTGGGGTATCCCGACGGTTGTGATCACCCTGGCTGATTTGGGCGCCCTCATCGTCAGCGAAGGCCGATATTACCGATTCGATGCCATCCCCACATTGGCCGTCGATTCAACTGGTGCGGGGGACACATTTGCAGGCGGGCTCATGTACGCCCTGTCCAGGAGGATGGACTGGTGCCGCGCCGGATGTCTAGCTACCGCTGTTTCTTCTTTGATGATAGAACAGTGCGGTCCAGAGTTTGAACTGCCTTTTAGTGAAGTGCGCCGTCGAGCTGCCCAAGTCGTAGTCTCTGAGTAATGTCCCGCGTCAACAACGGCCGCGCGACACAAGCATGTTCGCCGATTGCTAGTCGTGCACATTTAGCCTTAGCAAGATCTCAAAGGGGGTCTTGCTTTTCTTTTTCAAAACGGCCCCGAGTTTTCCCGGAGCCATAATTATTCATCGAAGCAACTCGTTAACTCGTAATTCGCTAACCCGTAAACTTACCGTACAACCACCGTTCCCGTCAGCGACGAATTTAAATGGTCATGGTAAGTATACGTGCCCGCCGTATTGAACTGAAAGGTATAGAGCTCCTCGCTCGAGATATTCCCTGCACCATTATCATCCCATATTCCCGAATACGCCTGATGGCTCGGATGGTCGTCTGGAGCCACGTAATGAGGCCGGTTGTCGGAGTTCATCCAGGTTACAGACTGGCCGACACCGATAGTGACAGTCTTCGGTGAAAACCCGGAGGCAGTCACGATGACACTCTGGTTTGAGGTCGTATTCGTATTTGCGCTGTTAGTGTTTGAACTGGCCGTATTGGTCGTGCCTGTGTTTGCATTTGAAGTAGCGTTCACATTCGACCCTGAATCATTGGTTACATTAATATTTAATCCATCGGCATTGGTATTACTAGCTTCATTTCTGTTAACTGGCGTATTGGTCGTTGTGTTTCCAGAAGTAGTATTTGTGTTCGTATCGTTGGATTCTGAAAAGACGAACCATGCGATCCCGCCTAGAATGATGATTCCGATCACTATGAGAACTATTTTCATAAAATTACAGTAAGGTTAGTATTTACTACATTTTGTAGTATACATAAAACAACATTGACAATCAACATTCCAATCCCTCTACTTCTGGCTCTGTGCCTTTTCATACCTGCTTGCAGACTTTCTTCACCAACAAACCAATCCGCAATCCGTAATTCGCTAAATTCGTAAATACTAACAAACCAGCAAGCAAGCTTTGCCACTACACTTGGGTATCTTTCTGGCTCTC
The DNA here is from genome assembly GCA_001003705.1 of Parcubacteria group bacterium GW2011_GWA2_48_9. Taxonomy (GTDB): domain Bacteria; phylum Patescibacteriota; class Patescibacteriia; order UBA10025; family UBA10025; genus UBA10025. The sequence continues at coordinate 7,650 of LCPQ01000013.1, forward strand.
TGCCACCCTACACCCACTCTGGCCCCTGCCTCACCAGCAATTCAGATGCTTTCAATGGTTCGGCCATCAATTCTTTTACAATCTTCTCCATCCGCGCCACTTGCGACCCTTTGACGAATACAATGTCTCCCTGAGCCAAAATGCTTTGGATAAATCTTCCTGCCTGTTCGGGATGGTCGAATGAAGAAATTTGGGCTGAGGGCATGCCGGCCTTTTCTGCTGCCATGGCTATGATCTTCGCTTTTTCACCGACCGTCACAAGCTGTTGGATATCTAGCGAAGCCACGTGCGCACCAACTTCCTCATGGCCTTTCACAGTCGCGTCACCGAGTTCAGCCATGTCTCCAAGGGCGGCTATCTTCTTTCCCTTAGTATACAATTCCTTCAGCGTATTGAGTCCGGCGATTGCCGCGTGTGGCGAGGAATTATAACTATCATCGATAATCCGGGTGTCCTTAATGCCTTTCATCAGATTCATCCTTCCGGGCGGAGAGGTGAACTGCTTCAATCCTTCGGCAATTTCTAGAAGGTTCAAACCGCATGCAATGCCGACGGCAACTGCGGCGAGACCCGCGAGTACTTGATGTTGACCGAGAACTGATGGGAGATACATGGGGACACTGCTTCCGCGGTACATGACTTTAAAACTAATCCCGCGGATATCCGAAAACTCACCCGTTGCCTCTGGTGGACCTTGGCTAATGACTGCATCGGTACCCTGTACGTCAGCGTCTTCGGAAAAGCCGAATGTGATGATCTTCGCCCGTGTTTTCTCTTTCATGGCCAGCACATGACTGTCGTCAGCATTCAAAACAGCCCAGCCGTCTTTCGGCAGATGGGAAATAATCTTCCGCTTTTCAGTAATGACCCGCTCGAATGTTTTGAAAAATTCTAGATGCACGCCGCTCACAGCCGTCACGACACCAATAGTACAGGGAACGAGTTTCGTGAGATATTCGATATCGCCTTCCTTGTCAGCCCCCATTTCTATCACCAGCACCTCCGGATACGCTGCATTTTTGCTGACAAGCTTCATCACTGCGCGCCAAAAGATGCCGAGCCATGCAAAGAGGTTTCTCCTCCCTGTCTCCTCGCCAAGAATCGCGAGTGGTACGCCAATTTCATTGTTGTAGTTCTTTACGTTCTTGCCGGTGCGAAATGACGTTTTTAACACCGCGTAGATCGCTTCTTTTGTTGAGGTCTTCCCGACGCTCCCCGTCACACCAATAACGCTCGGCTGATATTTTTTAAGTACCATCCGTGCGAACCAAGCGAGTTTCCATTCCAGAATCTTTTTCATCATAGATATCATTCGCCCACCTCTGCTGTGGGAGCTACACCTAGGTATGGTAACAAAAACTTGGCAATTTCACCAAAGAGCGGCGCAGCTGAACTTTCAGCAAACTGCACGTCTTTTGGCCGGTCAATTTTTGCCAGCATGACAAATGCGGGATTGTCCACGGGCGCGAATCCTATAAAGGTGCCAATAGTCTGATGCGGATCGTACCCGCGGGACCCTTCGAGAGGAATTTGTGCGGTGCCGGTCTTGCCTCCAACGAAGTATCCTTCGACGCCCGCCCGTTGACCGTGGCCTTTTTGCACGACACCCGCGAGCATTGCCGATATTTTTGCTGCGGTCTCAGCACTGACTACTTGGCGTACTACCTGCGGTTCGGTTTTGATCCGTACATCATTAGGTTTAATTACCTCATCAACGACGTACGGCTTCATGAGTTTGCCATCGTTTGCGAGAGCGCCAAACGCCGCCAGGATTTGTAAGGGCGTTACGGTAATGCCTTGGCCGAACGATGCAGTAGCCATGTATATTTCTTTTTGTTGCGACAATGGGGAGACGTCACCGGCAGCCTCGTTGTCGAGCTGGATGCCTGTCGACTCGCCGAAGCCGAATTTTTTTACATACTCTTCAAATAGTTCAGGTCCGATCTGGCGTGCGGCAAAAATGGCACCCGTATTCAACGATTCTTCAAGTACCGTGGTCATCGGTACGACGCCATGCGCTTTGTTGTCCGAGTTGCGGATGGTGTATGTGCCGATTTCGACAGCTCCCGTATCGTCGTACGTAGTCGCAGGCGTCACTTTACCCTCATTCATTGCAGCAGCCATCGTGAGCGGTTTGAACACGGACCCCGGTTCATACGTGCCATACGTCGCGGGATTGAGGAACACGTTAATATCTTCTACCTCATTGTAAATGTTTGGGTCAAAATCTGGAGAACCACACAGTGCGAGTATTTTCCCTGTCGAAGGCTCCATAACAATGAGCGAACCGCCTGTGGCTCCGTGCCTTGAAACAGCTGCATTTAATTCCGAGCAGGCTTTGTACTGAATTGTACGGTCAATGGTTAATACGATACTGTCGCCGTCCTGCGCTTCTTCCAGTTTCTTGCTCCCAACGGTAATGAGCCGCCCTTCAGCATCCCGATCTGCTTCGATATACCCGGCGACGCCAGCAAGCTCTGTATTCCAATATCCTTCAAGTCCGTACTGTCCCACGCGTTTGTCACCTTGAAAGCCGACAAATCCAAGCAAGTGGCTCCCGATATTTTTTTCCGGATAGTACCTGTCAGATTGGCGACGGTATCCGAGGCCCTTGAGATTAAGCGCCTTCAGCTGATCGACGACGGCTTGCTCGACATGCATCGCAACCGGCTCATAGAGATCGGCACGTTTCTGGAGACGCGGAAGAACTTCTTCTTTCTCAATTTGCAGACGGTTTACAAGGATTTCTACGAGAGTTTCCGGATCTTCAACGTTTTGGGGAATCGCATAGACTTCGAAAAAGTCTTTGTTCGCCGCAAGTGGGAAAAGTCTGTCATCTTCATGAACAAAGATCTCCCCCCGTTCAGGCTCGAGCTGTTCAATCAACGTGTGCTGCCCTTCAGCAAGAGCCGCGTAAAAATCGTGCTGAAATACCTGTATATACCCTAGTCGTCCTATAATCAGTATGGCAAAGACCAGCGTGAGTATGCGCACCAACTTGAGCCGGTCAAAGTGGGCTCCCCGCCTTGCACCGACGAGTGAATGCGAGTCGAGGCGGGCTTGTTTGGTTCTTCTCGATGTTCGAAAACGACGCATACAAGATTATTAAAGGGAAAAGCGATTCACTCTACGGGCTTTCCCTCGTCTTGCTGCCTTTTTGCTCAGGATGCGGGACAGACTCACGTGCCCTATTTCACTGCAACAACACCGCCAACTGCCGGCAGGTATTCGATGCTCCCAGTGGCAACGAGGTTCATTTCCTTGCCCGCCTGCTCAATAGCTGCGAGAGAATGCAAATCAGCATGTTGGAGTTCGAGCTGTCTATTTTCTCTTTTCAGGGATTCATTTGCCCGCTCCAGCTCCTTGATCTCGAAACCCCCGACAGACGTCTGATTAATGACAAGAAGATAGGAAAGACCGACAAATACAACGAGTGCAAAAATAATGCCATTCAAAATAAGTGGATCGACACTGTGTGATCCGAAGCTGAAACTGTGCGAGCCATGTCGATGATTTTCGGATATTTTTCGGGATCGAAATTGTCTTGAAAAGCGATATATCATGATATTTTTTCAGCTACCCGGAGTTTCGCACTCCGTGACGCAGGATTATGTTTTTGTTCAATGGATGAAGGACTAACAACTTTTTTCGTCAATATCCTGACGCGAGCCCGATGTCCGCATGTACACGTCGGTTGCTCAGGCGGATCAAGGCAGTCGCGGGATTCCTGGCGAAAAAAGTTCTTAACGATCCGATCCTCGAGTGAATGGAAAGAAATAACTGCACACCTGCCGCCTACTCCTAATACGTCTATCGCTGAGGACAATCCCCGACTGAGATGTCCGAGTTCGTCATTCACCGCAATACGAATCGCTTGGAACACTTTTGTTGCGGGATGCAAGCCTCCAACCCAGGGTGTGTGTTTCGATGAGCCGAGCTTGTTCCGGATTGCCAGGAGTACGACCTCTGTAAGCTGCCGCGTACTTCGTATCATGTTCTGTCGTCTTAAACGACAGATTTCCGCGGCAATATAAGTAGAAAAATTCTCTTGACCGTACTCCTGGAAAACCCAGATAAGTTTATCTTCCGGCCACCCGTTGACGACTTCAGCAGCCGTCAGCTTTTGTGACCGGTCAAGACGCATATCTAATGGCTCATCACTGTCATAGGAAAACCCTCTCTCATTACTTTTGTAGTGTCTCCATGCAAGTCCGAGATCTAGGAGTACGCCATTCACGCGACCATTCATGCCCAGACGCGAGAGCACCGGACCCATTTCAGCAAATGACGCATGAACGAATTCCACCCGTCCCGCATACTGCTGTAGACGTGAACGAGATCGTTCAATACTTTTTTCGTCGCGATCAAAAGCAAATAGCTTGCCCGCTGGACCAATCAATGCGAGAATTTCCATCGCATGCCCGCCGTCCCCCACCGTACCGTCGATGAACACCTGGCCGGGACACGGATTAAGGAAGGAGAGAGTTTCCTTCACGAGAACCGGTTTGTGAATGAGCTCCATACAATTGGGGGATTCCCCCATTTAACTCGCTTACACTCCTAGATCCCCAAGGGCCTCTGCAATATCAGCGCTCTTTGTTTCTGTGCCTTGGCGATATTTCTCCCACGTCGCCTTATCCCACACTTCGAGACGGTTATACAGCCCCGTTACAACGACCTGTTTCTTTAGTAGTGCGTATTTTCGTAAATAATCGGGCAACATGACTCTTCCCTGCTTGTCTATTTCGAGCGGCATCGCTCCAGCAAGCATCATACGGGCAAAAGCGCGGGTATTTGCTTTAGCAATCGGCAGTTTGGCTATACGGTCAGCAAGCTGCTTCCATTCCAACCCAGTGTAGATAAAGAGACAGTTGTCCAATCCACGAGTGACCACTGCCCCCTTCAAAAGATCCGCTCGGAAAGTCTTTGGGACCGCGAGACGGCCTTTTTCATCTATTGAGTGATAGTATTCGCCTATAAACATTGATGAAAGTTCCAAACAAATGGTTATTTCGAGGGACGAATGGTGTAGGTGGTTATCCACTCTTTGTGATACTTATCCCCACTTTTATCCACTTCTCACCCTTATCTACCATTTTACTCCACTTCACAACAATCGTCAACCACAACACTTTCACCTTTTGCTGGCAAGGATAGCTTGTCGTATCAAATAAATGCTGATAGGATGCTTCAATCGTTCATTCGGCATTCAACCTCGGAGGGTACCTTGAAAACACTACGTACGTTGTTCGCTATTGGCATACACGTGCTCGCAATGGAAACAGCCGTACAGGCAATGGATGATCCTATCTATCTGTTCGGCGATGACGCGAAGAAGGTTCTCGACTCTCTCGAGGACGCTAAGTCTGATGACTTCTTTCACATGGGCGTTCTCGCTCATAACCTGTCGTTTTCACTTAAAAACGCGAAGATGACAGACCGCGCCAAAGAATACTTCAGCCTGGTGCGCCTCAAAGGAGGCTACACTGATACGCTGAGCGTGTATGAGTGCCTCCTGGTGCTCTTATCCATTCGCGATCAAAACATCTTCAAGAAAGGTGGCAGCTTCATCGGAGGAATTGTAGGGCTTGTGGATTCCCCAGAAGACGCTGCGAGAGAAGCATTTAAGTGTCTCTCGCGGGAGATCGGAAAGAACCCGGATAATCTCACCTTCCATTTCCTTCGTGCAACAGCTGCAGTAGAGGCCGCTGATCTACTACCTGACCTGCTACCAGTAGCTAACGAGGATCTCATAGAGATCGCATACCTGCTCGCACACCAGCCAGATGTGGACTCAAGCCACCAGTTCTTCTTTTCACTGATCAGCGCAAAGTACAGGTACCGACTTGCAAAGTCACATACCGGCAGGGTCTGGGATGCAAGGCGTCTACTCCTCGATGCACACGAATGCATGAGACATGTCGAGTTGCTCGCCCGTGGAAAGTGGCAGAAAAAAGAAGTACCTCTCTGGAATGGACGTATTGAGGAGCTTTTCAGAGAGTTAGACGACTGAGCAAGAAGTGTGGGGGCGGCCTTCTATGGTTCGCCCCCTTTTGACTTATCCACAGGGAGGGCTTGACACTTCGGTTTTTCTTCGGCTATACTTTCAGTGTCACTGACGGACCTCTCCCTACCCCTTATAATCCCTCATAACCCTTTCTTAAATATGGCCCCCGTACTCCCAAAGCAAAAACAGAAAATACTGTTTTTTCTGAAACACTACATTGAGCGTCAGGGATTCGCTCCGACCCTGACTGAGATAGCTAAGGAGTTTGGCGTGTCATCGCTTGCAACGGTACATGAGCATCTTCAGTTTCTTGAAAAGAGGGGTTTTATTAAAAGAGACAAAAGTACTGCTCGCGGGATTTCAATTGTTGACCGTGAAATTCAGGATTCAGCCAACTCGGCATCAATCCTGCTTCCTCTGGTCGGCATGATTACTGCTGGTGAGCCTATCGAGGCAGTTGAGAACGTCGACGAACATATACCCATTCCGAAGGAACTCGTGGGAAATAAAAATGCCTTCCTATTAAAGGTAAAAGGAGACTCCATGGTAGAAAGCTTGATTGCCGATGGAGATCTCGTTATCGTTGAGAAGACGGACATCGCTCGTGACGGTGATATGGTCATTGCGCTGCTTGAAGACGGTTCAGCAACTCTAAAAAAGCTTTATCATCAAAAAAACTATATTCGCCTTCAACCAGCGAATAGCGCTTATAAATCCCGTGTAGTGAAAAATGTAGTGATTCAGGGTAGAGTGATGGGAATCTTGCGTACATATCGGGGCTAGTATATTTTTTTACACATTAACTTCGGTTTTTCTTCGGTATGAAACAGCCTCACTCTCCCCTTCAAAACATTCTCTTTATAAGTCTCGACAGATTCATTGCGTCGGTGCATGAGGCTTTGCAGCCGGAACTGAGATCGCGGCCGTTATTGATTGTAACTCGGCAGCGGCCTGGCATTGTGGCAAGCGCGAATGCAAAAGCATATGCTCATGGAGTACGCTCAAACATGGCGACGGATGAGGCCAAGCAACTGTGCCCGGACTTGCAGGTACTATTTGCCGACGGCGAACAAATCACCCAATTCTCGCAAGAATTCTACCGCATTCTTCATCGTTTCTCTGAAAAAGTTGAAGCTGTGACGCTTGATGAGGCGTATGTGGACCTGACAGGCTACGAATCGCTTTGGATAGCTCCTGAATACGCCGCAATCAGGATAAAAGAAACTATCGCTAAAGAAATAGAGTGCACCGCTTCGATTGGAATTGCATCTAACAAGATAACTGCGTTTATTGCATCGAAGAGCAAAAAGCCAGACGGACTTACTGCGGTTCCATGGGGGCGTGAAGCATTGTTCCTTCATGCGCAGAATGTCGTACTTATGCCTGGGGTAGGAACCCGCATAAAAACACTGTTGAACGAAGTGGGAATATTCACCATTGGTGATATTGCGCATACAGGGCCTGAGTATCTTCGAGCAGTATTGGGAGATTCAGCATACGCTATTATCAAATTTGCCCATGGGATAGATCACCGCCCCATACATCACAGGATATACTCTCAATCGATTACCAGGACGCAAGCGCTGAAAAAGGCTCCTCACTACTCCTCGGTGCCGAAGATAATATCAGCGTTAGCAAAAAAAACGGTCTTACACCTGGATATGAACAAAAGTAATGCAAGAACAATTGCTGTCAGATTGAAATTATCGGACGGCAGTACCCGTCAACGGCAGAAAACGTATTCAAGTCAGTTATATGCAAAAGATGTAGCCGCGAGCGCCCGAAGACTTTTACTCGATATGCATTATTACGAGGAGCCACTGGTGTCGGTAAGTGTACAGCTTTCACGACTTTCTTCTCATAATCATCGGGGGCAACACATATCGCAAAATTCTTTTTACCGTCTCAAGAGTATAAAAAAATCCCTTGGTTTTCTTTCGCGCCGGTTTGGCATAGAAACATCAGCATACAAGCTTCCTACTACTGCGCAGCTGTCGATTTAATTTTATATGCGGTATTTCGTCGTAACGTAATCGACGGCTCACTTCCATAAAAAGGGGTGACAACGCTGGCATAGCTAGTACTAAGTATGTGAATTGCTTCTTTGACTGCGCCGATCGAAATATCTGGCCCGCTGCTGGAAATACCAAGACAAGGAATTCCGATCGCATAGCTTAGGGCGTTCGCCGTGACGACACCCAAACGAATTGCTGAGAATCCTCCAGGTCCCCTTTCGACGATAATACCATTGACGGGCCTTTTTGACATACGGAGTGCACCGGAAAGTGTATATAGTGAACGGATAAGTGCACCTGAAGTTAGCCTTTTTTTTGAACGAATATCATGCAGTGCGTATTTTTTTCCTCGCGAATCAAAAATGCCCAATCGGGCATGATTAAGAAAACGCGTATCGAGATACCAATACATTATTTTTGCTTTCGAAGCGCGTCTATGACAGTGACGTGCTTATTTTCAAGAATAGTAAAAAGAAACCTATCAGTGAGGCTGTTCCGGTACTCGAATTCCTTCTTGCTCATGACAGTGTATCTGATGGCGTGATCGAAATTCTTTTTAAAGGTGTTCATGAGTCTTGCCAGCCGGGCCCGGTTCACTTTTCCGACTATTAAAAGATCCGTCTGGGCATCCGGTATACCGGTGAAAATCCCGGAAAGGAGTAAGAGAGAAATCTTACCCATACTTCGTACGCCACGAGCTAAATCCTGTTCGAGGGTAAGCTGGGACTTGACAATCAGCGCTTTAAGTTCATGAAAAAGAATGTGTTCCTGATTTACCTTATAATACTTTTTTTGGTTTTCAATGCGGCTAACCAACAGATTGATACCTTCCAAATGCTCCAACTCTCGTCGAACAGAATTGATACGCTCACCGACTTTTCGCGTAAGTTCACGGACATAGTAGGCGCGCTCCGGATTAGTGAGAAAAAGTCGTAATAATTTTACGCGTGTTCGTGAACCAAAAAGGTGTTCAAGCATAATTCTTCGTATCTTGTCTAATAAGGCATGTATAGTATACTATGAAGATATTCTATCAGCAAGGCGAACGTGCATGTACTGACAATTGGATACATGTAAATCGCACAAATAACACATGGCAGTTCGGAGTCAGATTGACCACCTCTTGATTTACGATCCAGATAGCAGCCGATCGACTGTTCATGTTTTTATAGCGCATCCGTCCCCTGTTGAGGAGAGTACCCTGGGACGACTAATGTTTGTCGCAGAACTTGATTCACAGCAACCAGAAAATCGCGACATTATTTTCGCGGTACAACATGAGCTTGAAAGTGCTTTTTATTCCTCTGAAGAAATTCATCCTGAGGTAGCTTTTGAATCCGCGCTCAGTCGTGCAAACCAAAAGATTGCTGAGCTAGTTTCCTCATATGGAACAAACTGGCACGAACATTTTAATATTGTGGCTGCCGTTTCACATGGAGATCAGATTTTTTTCTCCGAACATGGCCACATGCATATTTTTCTTTTTCAAAAGCAGCGGGTGACGGATCTATCATCCCCTGCTGGACATGGCGAATCGTCTACGATTTTAAAAGTATTTACTAATGTTGCTAATGGTAAACTCCATGCTGGCGAGATGATGCTCATCACAACCTCTTCACTTCTCGACTATTTTTCCCAGGAAAAACTTCGCAGGATGCTCACTGAGTCCCAACTCCATGAGGCCGTAGTCCACATCGAAAATACTCTGCAAGAAAATATCAATAATGCCGCATTTGGATCCATTATTATTCAGCCAGTAGAACAGACTATCCCGATTCCCAGTGTACAGCAGGCAATAGTAAACCCTCGACTACACTATTCTGCTACGCAAGCATCCATGGAGGAAATGATAGATCGCGAGCAGCGTACAAAAGAATTGCTCTCACCTTCGATCTTTTCCAACGTTGCAAAACGGCTGTCAGGCTTCACGAGAGGCATAGAAAATATTACACAACGTTTTGTACGCCGTCGCACAAAAAGGAAACTTCCCATCACAGAAACGACGAGAGACTACGCTGAAACATTCCGTGATAAGGAGCATGGGACACTCCAAAAAATACTACGGGCACTTATTAAAGGACTTGCATCTGTTTTGAAACTGGCCGTTGCCGCAATCGGAAGTTTAGCGCGACTGATCACTTCACCGGAGAAGCGCCATGCGCTGGCCACGACTCCTGAACGTTTGACCTCGCTTCCGAGTAGAACGATCGCATTTCTCAAGAAACTACCGGTGCGGGGGCGTGTCATTGCTGGACTTGCTCTCGTCGTTGTTTTTATCTTTGCACAAAGTATCGTGTCACGTGGAATGAACGACACGCGAGTCGAAGACACTTCCTCTTATGATACACGCGTGAGTGTAATCGATGGTTTCCTCCTGGATGCCGAACTGGCCTTTTCATATGATAACGTCGTATCAGCCACAGAAGCTATTCAAAAGGCTCAAGAGTTTCTCACGAAATTGCCCACTCGATCCGATGAACAAAAAGCTACGGCAGACAGGCTCAATAATAAACTTGTAACACTTCGTGAACAAGCAAACCATGTCACACGAATTGACCGACCCGCCGTACTCACAGATTTAAATACTCTCTCCAGCAACGGTCCAATAGGTGGCGTTGAACTCATAGGGAGCACACTGTATGCATTCTCACCGAAAGACAACAGTACCTATCAGGTAGATACGTCGTCAGGAGAAGCATCACTCTTCGCGACCGCCGTGGTAGAAAATGCTTTTCAATATGTAATTGAATCAACCCCTAACACCCTTCTTTTTCTTAACACAGCAAATGCGCTTAACGAATACACCGTCAGTGCAAAAGCGCTGCGTGACCTGCCACTGACCATTCCAGGTACGGAAATCAACATCGTCGACATTGGCTATTATGAAGGACGTCTCTATCTTCTTGACATTGCCAATAACCAAGTCTGGAGGGCAGTGCGTGGAGCCTCGCAATACTCAGCCGCACAGAAATGGATTCAAGACGGGACTGATGTGAGATTAGCCCACTCACTTGCCGTCGATGGGGATATCTACGTATTGCAAGAAAACGGCAGTGTGAGTAAATTCACGAGGGGAACGCGCCAAGACTTTTCCATAGAATCTGTTGAGCCGGCACTTGGAGGAGGAACGAAAATCTGGACTGATCCTGATTCATCGTCTCTCTATATACTTGATGCGGAAGGAAAGCGTCTTTTACTCTTCTCTAAAGAAGGCGCTCTCCGGAATCAGTATGTATCGGAAGCGTTTGCCACGGCTACGGATATAGCAATCAATGAGACGGCAAAGAAAGCTTATATACTGGCTGGCACTACCATCTATACGGTAGATCTCTAGAAACTTCTTTTGTTCGCTAACCAAAAAGCCCCAGGGCGTATCCCGGGGGCTTTTTAATTGGTGAGTACTAAGGATTTATTTCAACGTAACCTGTGCGCCAGCTTCTTCAAGCTTTTTCTTCAATTCATCTGCCTCTTCTTTGGTCGCTCCCTCTTTCACAACCTTCGGAGCACCATCAACCATATCCTTAGCTTCTTTGAGGCCTTTCTGTGTGACTTCCCTGACAATCTTGATGACCGAGATTTTGTTCGCTCCCGCAGCAGTTAATTCGACGTTATCGGAAAGTTCGAGGGCGGTAAGTTTCTCGATCTGCTCAACGAGTGCCTTAAATTTTTCAGGCACCTCGACTGTCTCACTCTTTTGCGCTTCGTCTGCCATATGTGTATAGACTAACTATTAATGTAATTAATTTAGATTAACTTTTTTTCTCTTGAACTGCTTTCAATGCATAGACTAGATCGCGCAGGTTGCCTTGCAGTACGCCCACAATACCACGAAGCGGGCCACTGACTGCAGAAACCAGTTGTCCGAGCAACTCCTTCTTCCCGGGAAGAGCGGCAAATGCCTTTGCCTGCACGGCATCCATAAATACTCCCCCGACAAATCCGCCGAGAAATTTCATCGTTTCGTGTGTTTTTGCAAATGTATTCAGTACTTTTGCCGGGGCAACTTCATCCTCATTACCGAAAGCAGCTGCAACAGTCCCGGTAAATGAAGTGACACCTTCTGCCGGCAACCCCTTTGCTGTCAGAGCTCTCTTTACCAAAGTCTTTTTAACTACACCATAGTCAATACTTTCTGACCGTAACTTCTTTCGCAATTCCACTTCATCTAATGCAGACAAACCGTCCTGCCTGACGAATACGACGCTCTTCGAAGACGTAAGTCTGTCTTCGAACTGCTTCAATTCTGATTCTTTTCTTGCACGTGTCTTTGCCATAGTGTCATAAAAAAACAATTTGCGGATATCCTTATTGTTCCGCAAACGTTTTTTGGACACGACGTGGTCCTCCTCTTCATGCTTCCTGCGTAGGCCCTCCTGGCATAGCCAAGGTGATTTAAACGCATGCGTGCCTACGGTCTGCGGAAAATTGGATTGTGGAAACACTATACCTGTGGTGAAAAAAGGTGTCAATAGTCTGGAATGCTCAGGAAAAAGGCCTCTGACTAAAGTCGAGGCCCATACTAACGAGCGTTGGGGAGGGTATTACTGGAGGAGCGCGGAGATCTGTGCCGATACCGAATCTGCAAGTTCATCGGTGTCGACGGCAAACCCGGCAAGCATGGGCAAGTCCACTTCGAATGAAAGCGTGGATGTGGTTACTGACATCTTGCCAGAAATTTCCCTACCTCCTGCACTGCAGGTGAAACTCCCATCGGTGCCAGACCAGATCTGGCGAAGGTTGCGGATATCCCCATCGGGATATGCCTGTTGAAGACGTTGTTCGAGATCGGCTTTAAGCCGGCGTATCACCTCATTGGGTGAGAGACCATGCGGGATGGTCTTCTGAATATCTGAGCCAAATAGGCCCATGGCAACCTCCTCGTAGTGAGAGTTTCATAAAAAAAGAACATGAACTAATCACCGAGTACTCTACTGTAAAAAGAAGGCAGGGTCAAGAAGACTACTGTCTGTAATGACCGGTCGAATGACTTAATTTGATAGTAAATAAGACTCTGTCAAACCGACCAACTCCCCTGATACCCCTATCCCTTGATAACCCCTTCTTTCTTGATAAAGAAAAAAGCCTACTAGATCACGAGGATCGTTCGGCTTCGAAAGGGCGGTCCTGGAACGGACAAATTACCGCTAACGATAGTGCGAGCGATACTGGAAGCTTCCGCGCACACGGACGTAGAGTATCGTCGAGATGAACGATACCACCAGTGACGAGCAACAAAGGTCAGCGGGTACGCGAGAAGAAATGTCGGGCGTGTCCGTTTGAAAAGGAAGTAGCAATTCTTTTCGCCGAACCAAATGGCGAATTGGCGACCGAGTTCAGTTGATACGATCCATACTCCCGCGAGCAATAGTCCTGCGAGAATGTAGCCTTCCGTTGGTAATTGCATAGACCCCCCAAGGGTTTGTGTTGTTCGTGAACGATTTTTGAACTTGATATATGTACCATGAATCCAGTACCTTGTCAATGCAACCCTTGCATAGGACATACATTGTAAATGGCGTAGTGGTGGGCTTTACAAGCAAGTCGAGCAAGCCCCGCCTCGCTCCGCTAAGGCGGGCGAGTCGACCGCTACACGATTTCTTCTGACTCTTTTGCTCTTATGCGTTTTCCAACCGGCGTGCCGACTCGCCGACTTGCATCCAATTAACTTAACCGATTAACCGATTATCTAGTATACTAACTACCTATGGAATCAACGAAACGGCCTCTCTCCTGCCTCCTCATCCACGGCTTCACCTCGCACCGTTCGTCGCTCGAGGCGGTCATTCCTGAGTTGGACAAACGCGGTATCCCCTGGCATTACCCTATCCTGGCAGGACACGGAACCCATCCTCATGACTTGGAACATACCACGTGGGAACATTGGCAATACAACGTCGAACAAGGACTTGACTATCTTTTACAGGAATCGTCTCAAGTGGTCATTATCGCTCTATCTATGGGTACATTACTGGCTCTCGAGCTTGCCGCCAAATACCCGAAAGATGTCGTCGGATTAGTATTGCTCTCACCGACGCTTCACTTCAAACAGCGCCTAACCAAGTGGACCCGACCGCTCACAAAAGTGTTGAAGCGGTTTCCGAATCCGAGCATCACGAAGTTCAGCTCGACCGAATACGCCAAACGGGACAAGGGCTACGTTTGGTTTCCGACGGTTGCCTTCAAAGAATACTGGCTTCGTACCCAGCACTTTGATTCTGTGCTTGAAAAAGTCCGCCAGCCAGTCAGGATCATCCATTCAAAAAAGGATTTGGTCGCGCATCCGTCAGGCACGCTTCATATCTATTCAACGATCCCGTCGACGGAAAAAGATATTGTCTGGCTGGAATCATCAGGACACGAAGTACTGCTCGACAGGGAAATCCCCTTCGTGCTAGAAAATATCTTTTCCTTTCCTCCGCTTACTGCTAGGAAATAACCGTTCCGGTAAATACTCCACCCGTAATTACCGATCGCAAGTTCCGCAGATCGGCTCCTTTGCACACAATGATGGTAAGTCCGAGTTGCTTTGCGAGTTTGGAAGCTTCGGGATCGAACGGCACGTGGTATCCCGGCGTGTGCTTCGTTCCCGTGAGTTTCAGAAGCTCATCCCAGGTCATCCGCGGAATAGAACGGGCAGTTTTGACTTTTCGGGGATCGGCGGTGTAGACATATTCGATGTTGCTCATGTTGACGACCATCTCAGCTCCGTACGCATGGGCAAGCATCACGGCGTCTTTATCCGACGACGACCCCGGCTTCCACCCAGCACCAACCAAGATCTTTTTTTCACTGACTATGCGCTTCGTGGGATTCGCAAGTACTTCGTGATAGGCGGACAAACCGAAGAGTGAGCGTATAAGCTCTGCGTTCATTTTTGTAGCCGCAATGCCAATCCAATCCAAATCATCAGAAGTGATGGGTATAATGTTTTTAGCTGCCTTCTGATAGTCGCGGCACACATTCCCGCCACCGGTCACGATGACGAATCGGTATCCATGTTTGCATAAATCAAGAATAAGGGAGCGAAACTTCCTTAGGTAGACGACGCTGATCTTTTTTGGAATGATAATCGACCCACCCAGTGAAAGAATGACGGTTTTACGAATACTCATTGGAGATATTTTCGCTTATTTGCTAAATGTTCGTCATATGTCTCACTAAAAACAGTTGAGCCATCGGGTTTTGTAAGAAAATACAGATAATCAGTCTCCGTGGGATTCGCTACGGCTTCGAGTGCGTCAAACGATGGGTTACTAATCGGCCCTGGCGGAAGACCCGGGTATTTGTAGGTATTGTATGGATTGTCCGTTTCAACATCCTCCGCCGAAGGCTGCAAAGCGCTTTTGCCAGTGACATAATTTACCGTTGCATCCGACTGTAGCGCAATACTGTTTTCGATGCGCGTGAGAAAAACTCCCGCCGCGATTTTTCTGTCATCAACTGTACGCACTTCTTTTTCGACGATGCTCGCGAGTGTCACTCCTTCAAAGATGGAGAGTCCTTGGTCGCGAAAACCTTCGACGATGCTATTCGACAGCTTGTCACCGAAATTATCCAGCATACGTTGGATGATATCCTCCGCGGTAGAATTCGAAAAAATACGGTAGGTATCCGGAAAAAGAAAGCCTTCCAGATTTGCTTCGTCCGGTTTATCTACAAGAAAGGAAAATGTAGAGTTGGGCAGCAGGGTGGCGGTATTGGTCACATCAGATGCACGTGCGAACTCGCCTGCACCTAATACGTCTTCTTTTGCAAGATATTCGTCTATATTTTCAATCGTCCACCCTTCGATAATGGTGATTGAACTCTCATTTGACACATCCCCTTTCGTTAGTGCTGTGACAATGTCTCGAATTGACATTGTAGGATTTAATTCAAAGACACCGGCGATGAAATTCGCTTCGGAACCGTCAACATACACGTATGCTTCAAAATTCCATGTACTCCTGATGAGCTCCGCGCCATGGAGATTTTTGGAAATGATGTGTACACTGTCGCCCTGTTCAATAGTAAAAAGTTGCGTCGCTGTATCAGATGAGTAAGGGGAGGAAACGCTCTGCCAAAAACCAATTGTCGCTACCACAGCTATAATCAGTAAACCGGCGAGAACCCAAAGAACATAGACACCGATGCGCCGCGACGGACCCGCTTGATGATCCTTTAGAGGTACTTCAGCCATTTTTTCTTTTTTATAAGTTCTACAATTTTTTTCACATCCTGCGCTTTTTCCCGGTGGCAGACAAGCACCGCGTCATCTGTGGCGACAACTATGAGATCTGAGACACCCGCAGTGGCTACTAATTTTCCACTCATGTTGAAGACGAGGCTTCGATGCGTATCGATGCCGAGGTGGTGTCCGCGAATCGTATTGCCGTCCGTGCCGCTCTCCAGCATTTCCTGCACTGTGCGCCAGTGACCGATATCAGCCCAACCAAATGAGGCCGGTATAACTAACATTTTCTTCAGTTTTTCCATAATGCCAAAATCTATCGAGACAGCGGGTAATTTTGGGAAGAGTGATTGAATCACCGCATCTTCCTTCCGTGTTCCTATGGCAGCTTGCATTTTCATCAATAAACGGTAATGGATTGGTAAATGCTTCCTATAGAGGGTAAGTAAGTGGTCGACTCGCCACATGAACATCGCCGGGTTCCAGAGATAATTCCATTTCTTTACGAATAGTTCCGCCTTTTTGAGAGGCGGTTTTTCAATAAATCGTTCTGCTAAAAAAACTTTCCTCTTCTGCACACTACGAAATAGCCGGGCGAGTTTGAGATACCCATAGCCGGTCTCCGGATATGTCGGTTCAATGCCGACGAGTACTGTGTGATCTGGATGACTTCGTACTACCTGCTCAGCTAAACGAATAACTTTTACATATTCACGCTCATCAATAATCACGTGATCCGCATTTACCATAAACATCACAGCTTTCGGATTCTCATGTGCTACGCGAATAGCAGCGAGGCCGATGGCAGATGCGGTATCTCTCCGGACGGGCTCAAAAGAGAATTGTTTCGAGTTGATACGGGGAAGTTGTTTTTTAAGAAGGCGGCGATCGCGTAAGCTAGCCGCAATCATAATATTATGCTGTGACACGAGTTTACGTGTACGGCGAAATGTTTTTTGGAGCAACGTCTCACTACCTGCAAATGCCAGCAGTTGCTTCGGGGCATGGGAGCGAGAAAGAGGCCACAATCGTGTGCCGCCGCCTCCCGCTAAAATGACAGCTTTCATGAGTAGTAAATTTTTTTTGTTATGTTCACAGTCTACTCGGATCCCCACTCGCTCGGAATGAGCGGTACGAATTGAAACCCCGGAAATCGTTCTTCTGAAAAATCCTTTTTTCCTTTGCGATCAATCTTTACCATATCATGTTCGTGCCGCCCTACAGGAATTACTAAACGCCCCGGTACCGTGAGCTGCTCGAGAAGCGCTTTTGGAATTTGTTCGGCGCCCGCCGCGACAATAATCTTATCATACGGTGCATTCTTTTTATAGCCACGCGTGCCGTCACCCACTACGAATGTCACGTTTGTACAACCAAACACTTCTACATTATGTCTCCCGAAATCTGCGACAGGCCGTACGCGCTCAATAGCGACGATACGTCCACCGGGTCCTACTAAGGTTGAGAGCAGTGCTGTCTGCCAACCTGACCCATAACCGACATCAAAGATATGGTCGCCCTTTTTGGGCTGAAGTAATTCGATCATAAACGCGACGGTCAGCGGCTGAGAGATGGTTTGGCCATATCCGATAGGTAGCGGCGCGTTTACAGCGGCGTCTTCTTTTTTTTCATCAGGTAAAAACCCTGCCCGCCCTACATGCTGGAAGGCACGAATAATATCGGGTGTTTTGAGATACCCTTCATCTATAAGCTTTTCAACCAGACCTTGGTAGTTTTCCATTGGTACGCCAAGTATACCAAAAAATGCTTTATTCTCCATACATTGGCTGTCTAGAGCCCTGTTAAAATTCTTTCGACAAAGTTATCCACACAGAAAAAAATGAGTACTCCATGCCCTGACAAGAGAAAAATTCATTTTTGCTTATCTTTATTGATAACGAATCTCACAAATGTTGACAAGTAAGGTGACTTATTTCCTAATAGTGCGGTAAGTCACTCTTTACAATGTGGACAAGGTGTGGTTAAAGTTATTGGTTATTGAGTCCTAAAAAGTGTATGATTCTCTGCACGTCCCAACTAGACAAAATTTAAATCACGAGGGCGTCTTTATCCTCAATTTAAAGCATTAAATCATGATCAGCATATTATCGGGGGACAATAAACAAAACGGGCTTTGGGAACTTATTGAACGCGACAAAATACTGACTCGTGATAATTTTAGAGATGCTGAGAAAACGGCAAAAAAAAGCGGCCGCCATATCGTTGAAGTGCTAGCGGAACAGCATGAGAAACATGTCGATAAACTATTACATATTTTCTCCCAATATTACAAAATTCCGTCAATAATGCTCCGCAACCGCATTATTGCACCGTATATTATTAATTTGATCCCAAAAGAAATTGCTGAACAGCACTCAATTATTATTTTCAAGAAACTCGGCCAAGATGTATACATCGCGGTTACTAACCCAGAAAATTCCCAAACGGTAGATTTTGTCAAAAAGAAAACTGGCCTCGAACCGAAGATATTCATCACGAGCCCACAGGAAATTACTCATGGGCTAAAAAAATACCAGAATGAACTTGAAGACGAGTTTAGTAGGATAATTCAGAAAAGCACTGCAGAAACGCTCGCACTTCACGCTTCCCCTGAGCGCCTTGCTGAACACGTGCCGATCATTACTATGATGAATTCCATTATTGAACGCGCACTTTCACTCCGGGCATCTGACATCCATCTGGAGCCGACTGATTCACAGGTGGTTATCCGGTTCAGAGTTGACGGCTTGCTGCAACAGATCGTAGAACTGCCTAAAGAATTATTACGTGCATTAGTCTCTCGTATCAAGCTGATGGCGCATCTCAAGATCGACGAGCATCGCATGCCACAGGATGGACGATTTAATTTTTCATTTGCAAACCGTGATATTGCCGTTCGTACCTCGGTGATCCCCACGCTGAACGGCAGTAAAGTGGTACTACGGTTGCTCGATACAAAAGAACAACTCTTTCATCTTCGCGGACTGGGATTTAATGGGCATGATTTACATATTATCAAGAAGGAGATCCAGCGACCCCATGGAATCATCCTCGTAACAGGGCCGACCGGATCAGGAAAAACGACAACGTTATATACCTTACTGCGT
Source organism: Parcubacteria group bacterium GW2011_GWA2_48_9 (assembly GCA_001003705.1). Lineage (GTDB taxonomy): Bacteria > Patescibacteriota > Patescibacteriia > UBA10025 > UBA10025 > UBA10025. The sequence goes on from LCPQ01000013.1 coordinate 26,949, forward strand.
ATGTTGAATAAAGAGGAGGTGAATATCTGCACTATTGAGGATCCCATTGAATACGGCCTCGAAGGGGTAAATCAAATGCAGGTAAATACCCCCGCAGGACTTACCTTTTCCTCGGGACTCCGCTCACTACTACGCCAAGATCCAAATATCCTTATGGTTGGGGAGATTCGCGATGCCGATACCGCTGATATCGCACTAAACGCCGCTATGACCGGCCATCTCGTGCTATCTACGCTTCACACAAATTCGGCGTTTCTCGCTTTTCAACGGCTTATTGAAATGGGCGTCCCCCCGTTTTTGGCGACGTCGGTAACAAACCTTATAATTGGCCAGCGGCTCGTACGGAGAATATGCGACGGCTGCAGGATCCCCTATCGATCTATGTCGAAGATCACTGAAACATACGCCGATAACCTTCATCTCCGTGAAAACGTCGAAAAACTATATTCGCGCAAGCTTATCGAGAATCGATCGCTCGATTCAATAAAATTCACTCACGGCCAAGGATGCAAGAAATGCAATTTCACCGGGTTCCGAGGACGCATCGGGGTATACGAAGTAGTAACCCTGGACACAGATTCTTCCACATCAGTGTTAAAAGACTACTCTGAAAAATTTGTCAGAACTCTTGCCCAATCAAATGGGGCACTCACAATGCTGGAGGATGGCATCTTAAAAGTAATCCAAGGCGCCACGACATTTGAAGAAGTGCTGCGCGCAATTAAAGAATAACTACCATGCTTACTTTTTCCTACAACGCGCTCGATAAATTTAATTCGTACGTTAAGGGCACCATCAGTGCCGACAACGTCAAGAAAGCCACAATCCTGCTCGAGAAAGAAGGTTTTATCATTGTGAACATTAACCAGCAGAAAGGTAAAAGTTTTTCAAAGTTCAACAAACTATTCGAAAGTGTCAGCCGAGTCGATCAAATGTTCTTCACCCGTCATCTCTATACAATGCTTGAATCCGGCATGCCACTCGACCAGGTAATCAAGGTGACGGCGGAGCAAACTACCAACCCCACGTTCAGACAAATTTTGGATTCTGTCCACGACCGCCTCGTGAGAGGGCAAACATTGCACTCAGCGCTCAACGAACATAAAAAGCACTTCTCCCAGCTTTTTATTAATCTCGTCAAAGTCGGCGAAATGAGCGGTAAGCTTGATAAGGTTCTCGAGCACGTCCTCGAACAACAAGAGAAAGACTACGATCTCATCACGAGGGCCCGCGGTGCAATGGTCTACCCTGCCATCATTATCGTGGCGCTTTTTGCCATGGTTACTATGATGATGGTGTTTGTCATTCCGAAAGTCACCGGGATCTTGACTGAGTACGACGTCGAGCTTCCAATCGCAACACGGGTGCTTATTTGGCTGAGCAACTTTCTTATACACTATGGTTTTTTACTGGTCCCCGTTCTCGCGGTGCTTATAGCACTGTTCATACGCTGGACGCGGTCTCCAAAGGGTAAGGCGAAATGGGACGGTTTCCTTCTCAAGATTCCTCGCCTGAAAACGATACTTATCGAATTCAACCTGGCGAGAATCAGTAGGGCCCTGAGCACGCTTCTGAGTAGTGGTGTGCAATTAGATCAGTCATTGGAACTGGCGTCAGGGGTTCCCGGCAACTACCTATATCAAGACTCGCTACGGTCGGGCATTAAATTCATCCAGCGTGGCATTCCGCTCGCTGAAGTGCTGAAAGGTTATCCGAAGCTATACCCCTCGATTGCCAGCCGCATGACTGAAGTTGGTGAACGAACGGGAAAGCTCGAACATATGCTACAAAGGTTGGCTACCTACTATGAAAAGTCTGTGTCTAACACCATCACTAACCTAGCATCAGTGATTGAACCAGTACTTCTCCTAAGCATCGGGTTCTCTGTCGGGTTCGTCGCCATCGCGATTCTTACACCTATTTGGAAATTTTCCGCAACTATTTAACCCTATGCGCATTCAATATCGACGCGGATTCACCTTACTAGAACTTCTCGTTGTCATAGGTTCGATGGCTGTCCTCGCGGCTATTGGCATACCCACGTTCCAAGTTATGAGGAAAAATGTGATGCTGTCCAGTCAAGCGCAGGAAATTGTGAGCACCTTACGCGTCGCCCAAAACCGTTCCATTACCTCTCAAGATGGGACACCGCATGGAGTCTACTTCGATACGAACTCGTACGCGTTGTACGGAGACGATTGGGCAGCTCCTGCCTATAGTAAAACTACCGATTTGCAAAACGGCGTGGAAATACTCCAGGGTAGTGGTACGGAATTGACTTTTGGCCGTTTGACTGGTAACGCAAGTTCATCACTTACCGTCGTCGTGGGATACGATGGCGGAAAGCAAAAAACCATTACCGTGGAACCGGTAGGTAAAATCACTATCCAATAACTATGCGCAGAACTGACTTACACAACCAGCAAGGAGGAGCCGTTATAGAAGTTCTCATTAGTCTGGGGATGGCCGTCATTCTCGTGACGAGCATCGGGAAAGTTCTCGCATCATCACACGCGTCAGATACCACGAGTCGGCTCCGCGAAGAAGCTGTCGCCTATGCGAGAGAATCACTTGAGATTATATCTGACATGAAAAATGATGCGTTTGCCTGTCACTGTACCACTGATGGTGGACCTGATGCGTGCGCTGGTACTACCTGCACACGGACAAGTGGTGATAGCCAACAATGCACACTGAGTAGCGGGTACACAAGCTGCTGGACAAAATTTGCTGAATCACTCACCCAATTGAGTCCCCTCCACCTCGAACTCATTGGCGGGGCTTGGACGCTTCGGGAAGGTGAAGAACCCCTAACTGCACAACCGTTATTTACTCGAGTCATCACGATAGAAAACTTGATGCGTGATGCAAATGGCGAAATAGTGGAAGCCGGAGGCACGAACGATTATCAGACTAAGAAAGCAACGGTATCAGTTTCATGGGACCAAAACGGAAATACGCATTCAGTGGAACTCTCGGCTCTCCTGACCGCATGGCAAAACTTATGAAGAATATGAAGTCACAACACCAGAATCGCAAACATAATGGGTTTACCCTCATTGAACTTCTCGTATACCTCAGTATTACCTCGGTAGTATTGGTGGTCATCACAAGTTTCGTTGCGAGTACAACAAAAAACGCCGTCGAGTCAAAAGTATCGACTGAGATCCAGCAGAATGCGCGCCTGCTCTTATCACGTATGACTTACGACATCCGTATCGCTGAGGACTTCGACGATACAAACTCTGACCTGAATATCGACCATGGATCCCTTACGGTTATTCAAAATGCGCAACCGGTCTCCTATTCGTGGGATAATGGCCAGGTAACATTCGATGATGGAAGCGGACCTGTCGCGCTTACAACGGGTTTGGTCAATGTTACGAAGTTCTACTTCGATAGGAACGGCGATACGGTCACCATCCAGCTGACGATGGAGCCAAAGAACATGCAGGCCTCTGCTCCCGAGCGAAGTACCATCTCCTTATCTTCAACGGTTACTCCTCGCCACCTCGTCTACTAATTCTATGCTGCGAAATATTTTCAATAATCACGAAGGAGCGGTTGCCGTCATTACCGTGTTGAGTGTATCGGTATTTGCCCTCATCACCATGACGGCCATGAGTGTGTTAGCTCTCGATGAACTCCATATGAATACGTCCGAGATCCAATCGGAAAAAACATTTTATGCTGCCGAAGCGGGACTCAATGAAGCGGTCTACCGGCTTATCACCAACCCGGTACCTCAGTCTTTTATCATGGACTTCGAGAGTATTGAAACGAACATTTCCACCAGCGCCAACCCTACGAATCCTTATCAGCGAATAATTAGATCAAGTGCGACCGACACTACGGGCAAAGTCAGGACCATGCAGATAGTCGCGAACACTTCTTCATTTGCAGGCGGCTTCGATTATGCTGTGCAATCAGGCCAGGGTGGGATAGAAATATTAAACAATAGTGAAGTCCTCGGTGACATATATTCAAATGGCAATATTTTTGGCGGCACAGGAGCCGCAATCCAAGCGCGAGTTGATGGAAATGTGTGGGTAGCGCGTGGTGACGCTCTTGGGAATGGCCCATCCCAAGAGGGATTTGATACTGACATAGCTGTTGGCAACAGTACCGCGAATGCGGATGCTGGTCAGAGTTTCATTCCGGCTGACAGTCGAGCTCTGAAAAGCGTTTCACTTCATTTGCGACGCACCGGAAATTTACCGGATGATGTCAATCTATTGGTTGTAAAAGACGATGGCGGAACGCCGGGAACTGAAATACTTATGAACCAGGAAATAAAAAAGACTGATGTTCCAAACTCTTTTTCATGGCTCAACGTTGTTTTCGATATCGGCCCACTCGTTGAAGCTGGGCAGACATACTGGATTGTGCTCGATACATCGGCAGTAGACGCGGGAAAATACATTCAGTGGAAAATGAATACTAACCAGGCAAGTTACGCAGACGGTCAAGCAACGCGAAAAAATGATTCAACTGGGGTATGGACTTCCCTTAGTGGTGACTTTGCCTTTCGGACACAGCTTGGCGCTGGCGACACATTTGTGAGACAGGTCGAAGTAGACGGAGATGTCCATGCGCATTCTGTCATCAAATCAATTATCACGAGCAAAGCATACTACCAAGTGATTGATGCAATAACGGAAGTTAGTGGATCACCATGTCTCAACCCCAGTTGCTTCCCAGGTGAGCCCGACCCGGATCCAAAACCGTTTCCCATTCAAGACACTCATATTACTAATTGGAAAGACGATGCGGTAGCCGGCGGGGAGCACATCGGAGACATGACGATATCTGGGAGCGTGTCACTTGGTCCTATTAAAATTTCGGGCAATCTTTTTCTTGATGGGTCATCACATATTAACGTCACGGGAAACATTTGGGTAACAGGAAACATTGTCTTCGTAAATCCCGGTTCATCCGTTTCTCTCGACGGGAGCTTCGGTCCTCTTTCGGGAGTGATAGTTGCGGATGGAAAAATTGACATTAACAACAATACGGCCATTGATGGATCCGGCGATCCGACAAGCTTCTTGCTTATTCTATCCACAAATTACTCGATTAATCCCGCAAGTCCAGCGATTAATGCTTCAAATAACTCAGATGCGGTAATCTTCTATGCTAAGAACGGCATGGTTCGTCTATATAATGGCAGCGACCTCAATGGGACATCTGGGTACTACATCAGACTCGAGGAACGCAGTACTATCACCTATGACCCGAACCTTGCGGCCTTTACCATTCCCGCAGGTGGTGGAGAGGATGTCGGGGTAGCTCTGGGCAGTTGGGAAGAGCTCTAGAAGTTATCCACACCATTTTACTATCGAGAATCATTCCCATTTTCAGAGGATCCTTTGTCCCCTTGACACTGACTAGCCTTATGGGGTAAGATGCACCAACGTCAGTAATACATAGCTCTTGCAAACAACACCAAACTCTGTTAAAACACTACATCGCACTTTGCAGCACATTAAACATCGGGGGGAGAACGCACATTCTAAAATAACGTTCGGAGGAACGTGAAACGAGCTTAGCTCGTTGAAGACCAACAAAAAGTTATAAAGGCAGCAAAAATCAGCATCAAGCAAGATATTCCTTCTACACTCGATTTTCTGAGTTCGTAGAGCGCTGATTCATTCACAAGTTGAGTTTATAACTTTCTGTTGGTCTTTTTGTTTCTTCTCGGAATTTCGAACCCTCCATGGGACGCAGGAATTCCGTCTAGAAGAAACAACCCCGAGCCAACAACGGGGCGAGAGGTCACACAGTATATATGGCCAGACAAACAATCCTGAAGGAGCCCACTGGGGCGACTGAAGGATCTCACTCCACAGTGGGGTGGGTCCAGATAGCTCTTGACAAAAAAACCATTTAGGATATAGTAATACGATTTTATCAATTCATAACTAAACATATCAACTAAGTAATGAAACATCATATGACTATCAACCTTCTCCCCAGAAAAACGTGGCGCCAACGACTCATGAAAAGCGTACACGTATTTATCATGCTCACCTTCATCGCCAACATGTCGATGGTGGGTGTTTTTATCCAGCCGAATGCCGCACAGGCAATCGACTGGCCAAGTGATAACCAGTGGGTCATTCCCGTATGTAACGACGACCCCTCGGGCGATGAAAGTCCGAACTCAGTAGATCTCAAAGCTTCAGGCGCTTCTGAATACGGCGCGGCATATTTTATAGATGCAGACAACCTATATCTTCGTGAACGCGTAGATGGAAATCCGAAAGACAGTAACAGTTTCCGTGAATACGCGTGGGTATTCATGATCCAGAAAGACATCTCTACGACTAACTACGATTATTTAGTCTCATTGCGCGGGAGTGGCAATGGAGAGAATGTAGAGCTGTGGGAGAATACTACGAAGAACGGCCCGATAGACTGGAGCCCCATATTCAATGACCCCGCAGAAACACTTTTGCAATCATATTCCACGTCCACAAATGCGCGCTCAACCACTGTAGGGAGCGACTACTACGTAGACTGGAAAATACCAATGTCCCAACTGACGTCGCGTGGAGTGAATCTGTTAAACTCTGGCTTGTACTTCGCGACTTCAACAAATGCGAATAACTACAATAAGGACCACCTGAATTGCTATAATGCACCTGACATCCAAATCCAAAAGTTGATACAGAAAAATCATGCGGGAAGCACTTTCCAGGATGGTCGAACTGCCAGTGTCGAAGCGGAACGCGGCGATACACTGACATACTCAGTGAGAGTAACTAACAATGGCGGACCGGCTACAAACGAAACATTCGTTGATGAGCTTGGTTTCGGCAATGCAGCTGATGGCAATCAAAACGTGAACCCCACCAGCCAATACAGCAACTGGACAAGCGTGTTGAATCTCAATACCGATAGTAACGCCAACTCATTCACTGGTGCATGGGGTAACGGTTCCTCTGACGGACAAGTGAATGATACGCTTACGCTCAATCTCGCACTTCTGTCAGGCGGCGGTGCATCTGAAAGTTTCAGTTTTGATACAGTCATACGCAATGATCTGACTTCCCCGAGTACGCTGCTCGAGAATATGGCAAAAGTACAGAGCAACAGCCGCCGATCTGATACAGACATCGAGGTTACATACAATGTTACTAATCCCCCGCTCGGCCAAGCCTGCGGTCTCGACATTGCCCTCGTTATAGACAGCTCGGGATCGATCGACAGTACCGAGCTCACTCAAATGAAGAATGCGTTCAAAGGATTTGTTGACGCGTTTCTTCCGGGTACTCCGACACAGTTCAGCGTCACGGAGTTTGATTCTGTCGCTTCGGTGGAACTAGCATTCTCTGGAAATGCAACAACTATTAAAAACACGATAGGCAATGCTGTGAGCGGCGGCACAACCAACTGGGATGACGCGCTGGCAAAAGCGGCATCAACTTTTGATCCCCGTCCCGCGAAACCAAACCTCGTTGTATTTGCCTCAGATGGAAACGCCAATACATGGGGAAACCCAGGAAATTACGACGGTGAAACAGCTGCGATGCCTCCGGCCATTGAAGAAGCTAATGCTATCAAAGCAGCTGGCACCCGAATCATAGCTCTCGGCATCGGTGATGACCTGGATGTAGAAAATTTGAAAGCGATTTCCGGCTCGAACGTCGCGCCTCCTGCAACAGTTGACGAAACTGCGGATGTTATCCTTGCAGATTTCGATACACTTGCAGCTGCACTCTCCGATCTCGCAAATGAGCTTTGTGGCGGTAAAATTCTGGTTCAAAAACAGCTCGACACTGATGGTGACGGCGATATCGACCTTGACGGCTCTCAGCCGAATATTGCACTGGAAGGATGGAACTTTGATGTTAACGGCTCTCCCTCAAATCCATTGTTCCAATCCACCACGGACACCGGTGCTCTGACTTTTGATGTAGAAAACGGTACATATAGCGTGGCTGAACTCAATCAGAAGCCAAACACACATATCGTAAACGGATCATGCGTCAACGGTGTGCAGCAAGTAGGAACCTTCGATCTCGGCACCAAAACGATATCGGGCCTCACGATGGGTACTGATGAAACCATTAGTTGTACGTTCGTGAATAGCATTGACGTCGGTTCGTTGCAAGTGACGAAAGTCGTCGATGCAGGAAATCTGACGCCCGACCAATGGAGTTTCACAATAAACGGTTATGGAACGAAGACGCCGGCACCTGGAACTGACTATGTCGTATTCAATAATCTTCCGACTGGTTCATACACAGTGACCGAAAGCGACGAAACTGGATACCATCAGGTTTCTTCGACATGTACTGACGTTGCCGTCGCTAACGACCAACAGGCAACATGTGTGTTTCACAATGCAGTTGACACGGGTTCACTGAAAGTAATCAAGTATGTCGATACAGGTGACGCGACTCCTGACATGTGGGACTTCACCACCAACAACACGACACTCTCCCCTGCACAAGGTGAGAGCTACGTCGTATTCAATAACTTACTTCCTGGAAATTATTCGGTAACAGAGAGCAATCTCACCGACTACCACCAAGTCTCAACCACATGCACAAATGCCGCAGTGGTAGGTGGACAAGAAACGGTGTGCGAATTCCACAATGCACATGACACGGGATCCGTTACGGTAAACAAGAAAGTGGACACTGACGGCGATGGCGACATCGACCTCGTGAACCCACAGGGCTGGACATATGACATGAACGGATTCAACCAGAACTTCGTGATGGGTTCCTCACAGGTAGTCCTGACGGGCGCCCACACAATCTCTGAAGACCAGCAGGCCGGCTACCACGTTGTCGGTTGGACGTGTAACAATGGCCAGCAAGGCGCAGGCACTTCAATACAAGCAAATGTGACGACCAATGGGCTCGTTTGTGAGTTCAGAAACGTTCGCGACACTGGCTCCCTCACCGTTATCAAACATGTTGAGGGCGGCGATTTGCTCGCTTCCGACTGGACCATGCATATCAAACAGGGTGATAACGAAGTCGCTTCGTTCCCTGGCAACGAGAGCGGAGTACTCACAGCTCTTCCAACGGGCGACTACAAGGTAGTCGAAACTGGTGACATGACCAACTATGGCTATGTTTACCAGGGCGACTGCGACGTTGATGGTAATATTTCAATCGGTTACGGCGAGAGCAAGACGTGCACGATCTTCAACTTCCGCTACACAGGGGATATCACAGTCAATAAATTCGTCCAATACCCAGATGGTCAACCCGTACAGAACCCCGCTGACTGGTCATGGGACATCAACGGTGGATCCGCGCTTCCGGGCGGGCAAACAGAAGAAATCGATATCAATGTCCTCTACACCATAGCGGAAGACACTACACATTATCCTGCCGACAATTTCACCACGACGTGGGTCTGTTACAACGGAGATGAGCTCGTCGCCCAGGGCGCGGGAACATCATTCGACGTAACACTTACTCACGCCGAAGAATCGCTCGTTTGCACATTTACAAACGTGCGCGACACGACCCGCGTTATTTTTGATAAAGTGGTTATAGGTGGCGACCCTGGCACTGAAGACGACTGGAGTTTCACCATTGGTGGCGTTCCCGGCAGTTTCGGCGACGGTGATGCTGTTACCCTGCTTACAAATGAAACGTATGACGTGACTGAATCGTCCTCATACGACAATCTCTACACGCTTACCGGTGCTTCCGGAGTATGCTCACTGGTTAATGGACAGATTGTGATGAACACGGGCGCGCAAGGCGGAACATGCGTTGTAGAAAACACGCGCGACACCGGCACCATCGACGGCACCAAGTTCAACGACACTAATGGTGACGGCACATGGGATGCGGGAGAACCTGGCGTTCCTGGAGTAACTATCAATTTAAGCAACGGCTGGACAACCAGCACTGATGGTAATGGCAACTACGTATTCAATGACGTTCCGACGGGCACATACTCCGCCAGTGAAGTTGTTCCCGCCGACTGGACGAATACGACCCCCAACCCCGTCAACAACGTAGTTGTGGTGGACGGACAAACAACGACGGCCAATTTCGGCAACTTCGAATACGCCACCGTCACTGTCTGCAAATATATTGATGTCAACGGCGATGGCGCCATTGACGGCGACCCGCTCTACACCGCCGACGGCGGATGGAGAGTGCGCGTACACGGCGTACCGCAATACACCGACGACGGCTGCGCTACCTTCACAAATATCGGTCCTGGAACTTTCCAAATTGATGAAGAACAGAAGGACGGCTGGTCACAGACCATGCCGGGAAGTGGAGTCTACTTTTACACATCCGTCTCCGGTGATGAAGTGACATACGACTTCGCGAACTTCCAACTCGGAAAAATCTCGGGCTACAAGTTTAACGACCTGGATGGCAACGGCACATGGGATAATGGCGAACCTCCTATCCAAAACTGGCAGATGAATCTCACTGGCCAGCACAGTGCCTTCGTGTACACTGATGTAAACGGTTACTACGAATTTACCGGTCTCGAGGCTGGAACCTTCGCTGTCGCTGAAGAGAACGTTGCCGGATGGACCCGCACGACATCCCCTGCCTCATACGATGTCAATATCGTGTCAGGTACCGTCTCTGAAAACAGCACATTTGGGAACTTCGAGAATATCGACGTTACAGTGTGCAAGTACATCGACGTAAACGGCGACGGCTTCCTGACCGATGAACCGCCATATGAGGATGGTTGGAATGTAAACCTCAATGATGATCAGCGAGTGACTAGCGAAAATGGCTGCGTCACTTACGCAAACGTTGGACCAGGAAATTACGACATCACTGAAAACACTAACAGCGACTGGATCCAAACCTACCCTGCTGAAGGAAGCTACAATTTCAGCGCTGCTTCAGGACAGGATGAAACGTTCAACTTCGGCAACTTCAAGCTCGGTTCAATCTACGGCTACAAACTCAATGCGCAAGAAAACCCCCTCAGCGACTGGAAGATCTGCCTTTCCGGCGGTTCCATCGATGAGGAAGGAGAGGATGTGGACTTCGGAGTGGATTGCCACATCGACTACACTGATGAAAACGGCTACTACGAATTCGATGGCCTGACGGCTGGCGAGTATTCAGTAGCCGAAAAACTCCAATACGGCTGGACAGCCATTGATCCTGCATCAGGTGAATACACTGGCATCGGCATTACCTCAGGAGCCGATGAACAACGCGACTTCATGAACCAGTTGAATGAATTTGATCTAATAATCGATAAATCTGCTGACGAAACAGTCCTGGCGGGTGACCAGCTCACCTATACGCTCGACTGGAGCGTCACGGGCAATACTGACGTATCGAACGTCATGATTACCGATGAGCTCCCTGCCGACACCACGTTCGTCTCCGCTGACAACGGCGGGACCTACGACAGTGGGACCAATACGGTTAGCTGGGATCTCGGCATGAAGACGCCTGATGCCAATGGAACCGTCTCATTCATCGTCGCAATCGACTCACCGCTCTACAACGGCACCGAAATTGAAAACGAAGCTGAAATCTGCGGTGAGGGCGAACTCGTCGTCGCTGCGGAAGCTGAAGAAGAGCCCACCGAGAAATGTGATGACGATTCAACAACGACGGAAGTCGAATCTGACTTCACTGTGGATATCGAAAAGACTGGTCCTGAAACAGCAGAAGCAGGAGTAGAAGGAGCAGAACAACAAGCTGCTTTACTATCTTTAAGACATCTATAAGGAAGCGGGCTAATTATAGTATTAGGCTGAGCAACCTCTCCGGCACAAGTTATATTACCGCTGCCTGTTTGGTCACAGTTAGCATTAGTTGGACAAACAGGCAGAGCAACAGAAGACGGGCTGGGTGATAACGGCTCTGTAGGCACTAGCTGGGAAAGATCGACAGTTCCTTTTAATGTACACCTGTCAATGCTGTCAAAACCACAGTAGGATTGCTGATCTACAGTGAACACTCCCACATAAGCTGTAGTTTGACCAGTTTCTGTTGTAAAACTGTATTTAAACATATTATTAGGATTATTAAAGGTCATATTTCCAGAAGCATCTGTCTTATCGCCTGTAGGAGTTTGTGATAAACGGGCACAGGTCGCGTCATTATTAGCATTGGGTTTTCCACAAAAAACCGGGTAAAATTGCGTGTTAGGTTTTTCACCTTGTATATAAAGCGAGCTAAATGTAAATTTATAATTTACCTGAGTTTTTCCATTAATATTAACCACCTGCCCTTTATCGATTTGCATTACCAAACTGCCTGTTGGGTTATTATTTGTATCAGCTTTTGTCAATGGTATTGTAAATATTTTCCAAGTTGAAGTAGAAGATG
>LCPQ01000014.1 GCA_001003705.1 Parcubacteria group bacterium GW2011_GWA2_48_9
GGTGATTGCCCCCGGCCCGGCCTCGGCCGCCGGCCGTGGCGCCGTTGCCTGACGCGGCGCTTGACACGCGACGGCGAGCGCAAGAACCAGCGCCGCCAGGATCGGGACGATCCGCCGCATGACGCTCATGACGCTAATGTGGCATCGGAGCGGGTCGGAAACCATGGCCCTCGCGGTGTCGACGCCGCGGGGAAGAGCTTAGCCATGCATGGGCTCAACCACCAGCAATCCATGGTCGAGCGGCGACGCGGGCGATACCTGGGGACCCACATTGCCGGGCACCTGCCGCCTGTTGCCCAGGTGGCGTTCGCCTGACGCCGTCGCCGTTCCACAAACCTCAGAATTTTGCCGACACGCTGAGTGTGCCATAGCGGTCGCCGCCCGGCTGGCCGTCGAACTCGCGGGTGCGGAGCACGTGGGTGAAGGCGATACGGATGCCGCGGAAGATGACTGCGGCGCCGGACCCGGAGATACTTGTTTCCAAGTAGTGCTGAGTGCTGATGAGAATAACCCTACGGTCAATGTGACCGGTGATGTTGATTTTATCGGTTCCGGGATCGGATCAAGCAACCCAAGCTTTCAAGCCGGAAACGGGATGTGGACGGTGCAGGGGAATGTTGACTTCACAGCCGGCACGTATACGACGACTGCCACGACCAATACCCTGAAGATGACAGGCGCATCAAAGAGCATCACCGGCAACAACCAGACGCTTTATAACTTCACCGTCGATCCGACCTCGAGCATTATCACCGCTGCTACGTCTAACTTCACGGTGTCGCATACGCTCACTGTCGCATCAGGGGAGACATTCCAGATCGCTGCCAGCAGGACAGTTACCATAGCGAGCACCGGGAGTCTCTCGCTCGCCGCGACAGGAACGATCAGTGGCACCGACGGAAGATTAACCTATAAAGCAGCATCTGGATTTCCAGCGGCGGGAACCGGGACTGTCAGCAGTATCGTACGCTATGATGCGACGGACAATAACCAAACCATGTCAGCGCGCACATATGGGAATTTGACGGAGATAGTCAATACGAGCAATTCATCAGCTCGCACCGTAACTGTCGGAGATGAAGAATTCCAAGGTGTTACCCTTGGGAGTTCCCTTACCCAGAGTCTCTGGCTCTCTGCAAGCGGAAGCCAGAGCGTTACTCTCGATCTGACCATGTTTGCGCCGACGATGACCGCGCCAGAAATGGTGTACCTAGGCGCTAACACGATATTCGATGCGGCACCGGGCACTGAACTTACTCTGCAGGGGGACCTCTATAATTACGGAACCTTCAATGCTAATGGAGGGACGGTGAACTTTGCAGGAATCGATGGTACCACTCAGCAGCTCATAGGTGACACGACTTTTTACGACTTCACCGCATCGACGGCAAGCAATAGCACAGGACGCACGCTCCGATTCGCTGGCAGTTCCACGACCACCGTCACTGGGACGTGGACCATCACCGGGTTCTCGGGCAAAGTTATTACCCTCCAGTCGTCGGATACGAACAGCTGGACTATCAATCCCACTGCAGCGAGTGTTACCTACGTCAGTGTGTCTCGCTCCACGAACTCCGGGAATCCGTTTTGCGCGAGCTTTTCAACGGACGGCTTGAACAACTCTGGGTGGTATATCACCGTGGATGGCACGTGCGAAATTACTGTGTCAGGCAACCTCTATACCGCAGAGGGAGCTGGGGCGATTGACTGCAATCTGACAAACAAGACCGTGAAGATCCAGGCGACCACAGCTGGTGGTCCGTATACTGGCGAGTGCACGACGGATACCGGTGATTTCAGCATCTCAAACGTATCACTGACCGATCCAGGTGACACGCTCGTCGTGTTCATAGACGGCGAGAGTGAAAAAGGCGTCACCGTGACCAGGACGGCTTATGACGCCGGGAATATTTCGGGCCTGAATGTCTACCAAGATACGGCAATTGTTCGGAGGGAAGGCAGTTATACTGTTTCGAACAGCCATATGGACCTCTATGATAGCAACGACAATGGTTCAATTCCGTATACCGTTACGACGAACGCGCTGACTGTCGCCAGCGGGACAGAACTGCACGTATGGACAGGGGATACGTACGATCCGAACGGTACGATTACCACTGATGCCACGGGAGGGGATTACCACGTGGATGATGCCGCGCTTGCCTATATTGATACGGCGACGTCCGCGATCGGCAGAGACATACTCGTTGATGACAACGCTGATATGTATATTACCGCTAACACCACGGTTGGAGGTGGAGACATTACGACGAGCGGAACAAATGCCTTGGTTTCGGCAAGCGGCACCGTGACTGTTTCCGGAACAGGGAGCATCGGTGGCGGCACCACGCCGAGTATTGCGTTTACAAACCTGACGATCTCCGGTACACAGACTATGGCGTCGGCGACTACTACCACAGCCGATTTGACCGTGAACGGAACTATGGATGGAAGCGCCGCTGTGACGACGACCGTGTACGGAAGCATTGCCGGAACGGGGACGATTTCCATGACGGGAGGCACGGTGGAACAGCGCGTCGCGGCGGCAAAGAATTTCGGCACGACAGCAGGGAGTAACACGTGGACATTCAACAATTTAACTTTTTCAAACTCATCCGGATCGTCTCGCACGATCACCACCCAGGCGGGGACCGGAGGCATCACCATCAATGGCACGTTACTCATTTCAAAAACGGGAGGAACTGCCGCTACCATCCTGAGTGCTGGCACTGGTCGTGTCTGGACATTGGCGAATCCAAATTCTTCCGCTCCATTTGACATAGATCAGGCATCGGGGAGTTTAACACCTTCCACATCGACGTTTACCTTTTCAGGAGACAACGATGGGGGGGATGTCACTGTTGAGAATGCCTCGTATTATGATCTCATCCTCGGAGGGCCCGTCGCTGAGAATTATGCTCCCGAAGGCACGACCTCACTTACAAACGATCTTACGATTGACACCAACGCAACGTTGAATGGCACACAGGATGTCTCTGTGCGAGGGTCTGTCGGCGGGGGAGGCGCCGTGTCGCTTACGGGTGGCACGTTTGTTCATAATGTGCGAGCCGCAGAGACGTTCGGTTCGACATCAGGGTCGAACAACTGGACCTTTAACAATCTTTCTCTTGAAAACAGCTCATTTACGACCGCATTTACGATTACTATGAGCAGCGGCGGTAATGGTGAAATCATAACCAATGGAACGCTCGGTGTAGGTTTGGTAGATGGTATTCGAACTACGACGGTCGATAATGAAACAAATGACCGTATCATTAATGCAAACGGGGCTGTATCTATTGAAAATGCAGGCATTCTGCAGGCTTCATCGACGGCGTCGTTTACCGTTGGCGGCAATTGGACTAACAACAGTGGGCAGTTTACAGCAGGTACTGGTACCGTTACGCTCGACGGCACCGGCCAACAGACATTGTCTGGCCAGATGACGGGCGCGTCAGATCGGTTCAATGACCTGACAGTGACTAATACGGGTGCCTCGGATCCCGATATCATTTTCTCCACTAATGCAGAAACGCTAGATACCTTTACGGCAGCAACTGCCGGCTCGCAACTACGGTTCAACGCTGGCAGTACCTACACGTTCCAACATATCGTTTTCGATGGCCAGACTGCGGCGACGAGAGTCGTATTACGAAGCTCATCGAGTCCGACACAGTGGAATATAAACGTAGCTGGTACGCGAAGTGTCCAGGCAACCGATGTGCAAGATTCGTACGCATGCGGCCAGGCGCCTGATATCGATGCGACGCACATATCAAATAAAGATTCCACGAACAATGATTGCTGGGACTTCACAGCCATTACATTCACGTTAAGTGCAAATACTATTAATCTAGGCACCCTCTCAGCTGGAGGAGTGAGTACCTCCACCCACACAATCCGAACTGTCACAAGCGCTGATAGCGGCTACACCACCCTCGTCTACGATGATGGCAATCTTCGCATCGGCGCAAATGACATCGACGATGTTGTCGGCGGCATAGTAAATGCCGGTTCCGAAGAGTATGGTGTTGCCACCAGCGATAACGGCCAGGCCATCGCAGAAGATGACGGGTGCGACGGCAATCCATCTTCCCCGTTGACGACTTCCCAACAAGCAATTGCTGGCGCGACATCCGGACCAGTGGATGAAGAAATCACCGTTTGTTATACAGCCTCCATTAACTCAAGCACCGTCGCTGGGGCTTATCAGCATATCGTGACGTATGTGACGGTGGGGTTGTTCTAATAATTAACGAATTGGCGAATTGCGCATTACGAATTACTTATGGTTGGATTTTTCATGATTAAGAGTCATGTAGAAAAAGCAATCCGCCAATCCGCAATCCGTTAATCCGCCAATGCCAGCGATGTTGCGTCAAATCAATTTGTGTGGTATAATACTTCCACAATTCACTGATAGTGTGGGCATCAGCGATCAGTAAAATAAGAGTAAAAATAATAACCATTATCATTAATATAATAGAGAATATGAAAAAAAGTCTCTATCATAGCATTGTCCGAAGCGCAGTCATCATGACAGTAGCGGCGTTTGTCATATCTATGTCCTTCCCCCTGCAGTATGCAGAGGCAGCGACACTGACGACCCCGCGCGATTATCTAAGCAGAGCAAAGGAAAATCTCACTTCGGGGGTCCAGCATGAGGTGTTCTTCACCACGGTTGGTGCAGTCAGCGGAGGTGCAGGGCTTAATGAGGTGATACTAGTATTTCCAGATGCTGATGATGCTAAGTGGTGTGCTACTGCCGGTGCGGGAACTGCAGCGGGCATTACGAATCCGACGGGAGGGTCAGAATCGGCCACATCGCTTCCAGGAACCCTTACGGTAGCTTGTACACAGGGTGCTGGTGCCAGCAGTTACGATACGATCACGGTGAGCGGGGTGGACGATTTGTCCACAACCACGAAGTACGGCGTACGACTCACTGACACGGGAGTTGCAAACTTTGGCACTCCTGCGAACACGACGACTGGTTTGATCACGATTAAAACAAACAATGGCTCAACTGATATTGATACTGCCGACACCGCTGAAGATATCATCGCTGACGACCAGGTGGTGGTTTCAGCGGCAGTTCCTCCGAGCATTACATTCACCGTTAGCGCAAACACCATAAACCTTGGAACGCTTTCGGCTGGTTCTGTAAGCACCTCATCACACACGGTCCGGACGGTAACGAATGCAACGAGCGGTTATACCTCACTCGTCTACGACGATGGTAATCTCCGCAACGGAGCCAGTGACATCAATGACGTTGGTGACGGCGCGGTAACGTCTGGTGCAGAGGAATATGGCATCTCTACAACAGATACTGGCCAAGACATCGTGACTGATGGCGGCGGCGGGTGCTCCGGATCTACTTTTGATGCTGATCCGATTACTACTACCCAACAAACTGTCGCAGGGGCCGGTTCAGGCCCAGCTGATGAGACGTCCACCGTCTGCTATATGGCATCCATTACTTCCAGCACCGTCTCGGGAGCTTACCAGCACACCGTGACCTACGTAACGGTAGGGTTGTTCTAAGAACCTAATTAGGCCTCTCACCAAAGATCTTTGGAGGGAGGGTAGAATTATTCACGAACACATATGATCAAAAGGATTTTTCTCTTCGCTACCCTGCTCTTTGGTTCGGCGATCGTCGCCCATTCCGCGTCGGCCTTGACCTTAGCCCCGTCCATGCAGGAAGTAACATTGACTCCTGGAGAGCAGACTGTCATTAACGTTGAGCTTGCGAACGAAACGGATAAAACGATCGAACTCACCACCGAGGTGGTGAACTTCACGTCCAGCGGCGAGACCGGCGAGCCGGCGTTTAATTTCGATGCAGATCCTACTGACTTAGCAACCTGGGCTGTGCCGGAACGAGGACCATTTGTCCTAGCACCAGACCAGACGCAGGACGTGCTTGTCACTATTGATACACCGGCTGATGCGCTCCCAGGTGGTTATTATGCGGCCGTTCTTTTCAATGAAACGCTAGGGCAGGAATCAGCAGGGGATGTCATGATTGAGTCAAAACTTGGTTCACTTATTCTGGCGACAGTTGAGGGTAATTACACCTCTGGCGGTACAATCACTGAGTTTTCTTCGACGACCCCTCAAGCAGGAGGGAGTACCGAGTTCACTGTACGATTCCAGAATTCAGGCGACATTCATCTTAAACCTACCGGAACGCTCGTGATCAAAAATATGTTTGGTACCGAGATGGCGAATGCGACAGTTAACGCAGAAAATGGTGCAGTGCTCCCCGACTCGGTGAGAAGTTTCGATGTCTCTCCATGGCTGACGAGCACATCTCTCTTTGGCAAGTACACAGCCACATTAACGATGTCAGACGGCACCGTGAGTGATACGGCAATCCTCAGCTATTGGTTTTTTTCGACCATGTGGATAGCGATTATAGCGGGGGCCGCCGTCCTCATCATTCTGATTATTGTTCTCCTTGTTAAGAAAGGCAGTCATCCCACCACAACCCCAGCATCGTAATGGCATTATTCCGGGCGATGCGTTCATCGCGTCATTCTCACACGGGGCGGATCGTCGCGTTATTCGCGGCCATGTTGGTTTGCGCGATCGTTTTTCCCGGAAAGGCTGAGGCCATTACTCTGATCCCGCCGTCGTTAGAGCTCGGGCTCATACCAGGGCAGGAGTCCCAAACTTCCATCAAACTCTTCAATGAAGAGTCGACTGCTGTCGAGCTCTATACCGAATCCCGGAATTTTACCGCGACTGGTGAGACCGGACTGCCGTTGTTTGATTTCGAAAGTGAGCAAATCGGCTTGAGCACGTGGATTACCGTAGAAGAAGGTCCTATAGTATTACAACCAGGCGGTCGGTATGAAGTTCCCGTTTCGATATTGCCGCCTGCGAACGCTGATCCCGGCGGGCACTATGCCGCGATCTTTTTCAGCACCACACCTCCAACAGAAGGGCAGGTTCGTATTTCTTCAAAAGTGGGCACACTGATACTCGCGACGGTGCAAGGCGATATCAGTGAGTCGGGTTTGATTCAGGAGCTGGCAACAAAGGGTGGTTCGAAACTTCATACGCGATTGCCGATTACGTTTGTTACGCGCTTCAAGAATACCGGTAACGTTCACTTGAAGCCTGCCGGTACCATTACCGTGAAGAACCTGTTCGGCAAGACGACTGCCACCCTTGATTTCAATACGGGCAAGGGTGCGACGTTACCTACAACAACGCGGCTGTATGAAACATTGTGGGAGCATACTGCAGTGAACGCGACTGAGGGTAGCTTTTGGACGCAATTTTGGCAGGAGTACGCAAATGAAAGAAACAACCTTGCATTCGGTCGATACACAGCGGAACAGCGTCTCACAGCTGGTGCGACAAATCAAGTTCAGGGACTCGCTACTGTGTCATTCTGGGTATTGCCGTGGCGCGTAGTGTTGGTCTGGTCTTTGGTTGGCATCATTATTCTATTCGTGTTGATACTTCTGATTAAGAGGTATAACACGTGGTTGATTAGAAGGAACCAAGTTAAAGGGTAGTCGGATCCATGCCTATGTTTCGAGCGCATTGGCGACATGTATTTCTCATGGTCCCGTTGATCGCAGTGGTCGCGGGATTTTCGTATGCGTTTGCGCAGCTATCGGATCAAGTCATCGTGACGGCTACGGTGCCCTCGTCCCCACCGCTCGAGGAAGAGACGACGGTGCGGTTTACCGGCCTGGCCTATCCGGGTTCGGACGTGACAATTCGTCGGAACGGTACCATCCTTGCGACGGTTCCGGCAGATCCACAGGCCCGTTTCGACGTCTCAGTGAATATTGATCCCGGCATTTACACCTTTACCGTATTCGGTGAAGACGTTCAGGGACGCTTTGGCCGGGAGTCAAATTTTACCCTTTCTCTGACCGAGGGTACCATTACAACCATAAGCGGTATTTTCTTGGGGCCAACTATCGAAGTGACGGCGAGCGCGATTCAGATAGGTGATACGGTCACGACACTTGGCGCTACGGCGCCCGGCAGCGACGTAACCCTCTTTGTCAGTTCGACCCTCACGGGGGCGGGCGGAGTCATCACTTCGGCTGATTCCACCTTCCAAGTACAGGCTGACGGAGACGGATTATGGTCACGAGCATTTATTGCATCAGATTTAGGCGTCGGCACTCATGACATGCGGGCAAAGGCTGCTTCACCTGATGATCAGATTTCTGAGTTTAGCAATACATTGCGCGTAGAGGTGGCTGCAGCCCCCGATGCATGTACGGGGATGTCGCCGGGGGACATCAATTGTGACGGATCCGTGAACCTCATCGATTTCAGCATTATGTTATTTTTTTGGCAGCAAACGTCACCCTCAAACGCACGGGCAGATATAAATGCAGATAGCGTAGTAAATATTGTCGATTTCAGCATTATGTTATTCCATTGGACCGGCTAAGCATATGCGTATACGCACCTCATTACTTATAAATATTTTCTTCATAGGGGTTGTTGGTTTTCTCGGCATAGTATTTGCGCGGCACGCCGGTGCGGCGATTATCAGTATTGAAACACAGCCGCAGCCAGTGCGTGTCGGTGAGACATTTTTAGCCGTCGTTCACGTCGATAGCGAACAAAAAGTTATAAATGCCGTCGAGGGCGTGTTGAAGTATCCGACCAATATTCTCGAGGTTGTAGATGTGTCTCAAGGCGGTTCTTTTCTTACCCTGTGGCCTGATCCGCCGTCCATCGATGCCGAAGCGGGTGAAATTTCCTTCACTGGTGGAATTCCGCAGGGAAGCCTCGTACTTGATGGTATAGCTCTGAATATTACTTTCCGCGCGACAGCTCCGGGCGGCGGCGAACTTGAACCTCTGGATGATAAAACACACGTACTTCTGAATGACGGCAAGGGAACTGATACGCCAGTCGAAGGTGTCAGTGGCCTTATCTCAATAGTTGAAGAAGAGACGGTCACCTTGTACTCTCCGACACACCCGGATGAAAATATGTGGTATTCCAAACGAATCTTCACTGTTCAGTGGTCTCCAGATACTGACACGCTCTACAGTTACCACATCACGCAATCGCCAGGGAGCCTTCCTGATAGCGACCAGGATCCGATGCGCGGTGAAGCGCAGTATACCGATCTCATCGACGGCGTCCATTACTTCATGTTAAAACAGCAGCCGCAAAACGGAAACTGGAGGTTAGTGGCGATTCGCCGAGTCATGGTAGATACGACGCCGCCACTTCAGCCAGAAGTTGAGATCGGAAGTGATGCTTCGCTCTTTGGCGGCAAAGAGTTTCTCGCGTTTTCTTCGCAGGACACACATTCGGGAATTAGATCGTTCACGGTGGTCGAGGGAGACGCGGTTACCCAGGAGGCGGCATCTCCCTATGAATTGCGTGATCAATCAGGAACTTCTGCGCTCCAAGTTATTGTATACGATAAGGCAGGTAATGCTTCGGCGACGGTAGTTCGACAGTTTGATACAATGCAAGAATCTCGGTATTCCTCAGCTCAGTTATTTATTTTCTCAATAATTCTATTAGTGATTTCTGCTACGCTTTTTTATATTGTACGTTCTAAAGTGCTCACCCATCCTCCTAAGTCAATATGACTTTTCGACGTGTTATTGTAATTTTTCTCTTCGCGGTTTTTTTTGTTCTGTTGGGACGCGGCGCTGATGCTGCGATTCTTTACTTGGCACCCTCCAGCAATACGACCGCTGTCGGCAGTTCCTTTGGTGTTACGGTAAGTGTTAATACACAGGGAGTTGCTATCAACGCTGCGGAAGCGACTATTTCTTTTCCGACGAATCTCCTGGAAGTTACCAGTGTCAGCAAGTTTGGCACGTTTTCCCTATGGACAGTTGAGCCGGCATATTCAAATGCAACCGGGAGGGTTTCATTTGGTGGCGGCGTACCCAATCCCGGTTACAATGGATCGACAGGAGGTATTATTACCATACAATTCCGATCGAAAGCCGAAGGAACTGCTTCAGTTTCAATCAGTTCGGGAAGTGTGTTGGCGAATGACGGCCTTGGCACTAATGTCTTAAGTGGCCGACTCGGTGGGACCTATACGGTCGGGGCAGGTGTCGGACCAGGCCCTACATTGGATCTTCCTGCCGCTCCAACCGTCAGTTCCTCTACGCATCCAGAACAGGCCTTATGGTATTCGAATGCAGCGCCGGCCTTTACGTGGACGACGGAAGATGGCGTCGCGGGCTATAGTTTTTCTTTTGACGACCAGGCAGGCACGGTACCTGATGCGGTGGAAGACAGTACCGAAGAGGCTACGGGCTACACGGGTATCGGCGACGGTGTTTGGTATTTTCACGTACGAGCCCGCAATGATGATGGGTGGGGTGGGGCAGGGCATTTCACGGTACACATTGACACGACGCCACCCAGGGAGTTCAATATTTTCGCATTGATAGGCGAGGACACTGAGGTGACTCGACAAATTAGTTTCCAGACTACCGATGACCTTTCGGGTGTCCATCACTATGAGTTGGTGATCGATGATGCCAAGTCGGTTCCTATCAATGTCGGTGAAACAACCCCGTATACATTGCCGGAACTCGGGAATGGACGGCATGAGATTGTTGCTACAGCGTATGATTACGCCGGCAATAAACGTAGTGCCAGCGCGACGTTGACTATTGGAGCTGCCTTGCCAGTTAATGAAGAGCCTACGGAGCCAGCGAAACCATCCAAGCCGCTTACCGATCGTTTTCTCGACGTTGTTGAAAAAACTGAAGAACAGGTACGCGCCATCTTACCCAAGCCGGTCAATGACGCAATTGACGCGTTGAGTCAAACAGTACGGGAGCTCCGAAGTAATGCCGCACTCCAAGAAATTATTGATGAGATTATCGAACCGGTCAGTACGTCGGCATTAATATTGACGACTTTGGGGCTCGCTGCTACCACAACCACACTTGAAATCACCAACCTGTTGTACCTCTTATTTCGCTTCGGATATTTCTGGCTTATTCCTATCAGTTTTGGTAAACGTAAGAGGCCGTGGGGCGTCATCTTCGATAGCACGACAGGCCGACAGGTACGAGGTGCTATCGTTCGTATTTTCTCAAAGGAATTCAATAAGTTGAAAGAAAGCCAAATCACCGACGATCAAGGCCGTTTCGGCTTCCTTGTTGACATAGGTGAGTACTACCTAACGGTTACACGGCCCGGATTCATGTTTCCATCACGTATTTTAACTACCCCTGTTATTAGCCGGTATGAGCATATTTATCGAGGTGAAAGCTTCGAAGTCAAGGAACGCGTCGAAGGAGCTATCAATATTAATGTGCCCCTCGATCCTGAAGACCTCGAGATTTCCAAGATACGAATGTCCTGGATCAAGATACTGAATATCATCGGACTTATTCTCGAAAAAATCAACCTCCCGCTTCTTATCGGTGGTACGTTAATGAGTTGGGTGACGCTCGTCTTGCGCCCAACATTAGGTAATTATCTCATCCTTGCCATTTACGGCATGCTGATACTGTTAAAATTTCTCCATACGAAACATGTACAACGGTCTTGGGGATCGGTACAGGATGCGAAAACAGCCCAGCCAGTCGAATTGGCTGTCATTCGTATCTATAATATGGCAAGCGGCGCCATCATGGGTACCAAGATTACAAATAGAGAGGGTAAGTTCACGGCGTTAGTTCCTCCTGGTCAATATTATCTCATGGTTTTAAAAGTCGGTTACCAGTCCTTCCAAAGCCAGCCAATCTTAGTCAGCAAACAACAGGGCCTTATCCAAGTGTCTGTGATGCTTATTCCAGAACACCGTTCCCCAGTTCAGCCTCCATCTGTCACACCACCTCGTACCTCTGCCCACGTATCCTCTATGGCAGCTATTCAGCGACCGAAGCAGGAACCACAAATATCGGAACGAAATACATGATCTGTGGAGTGTACGCTTCATAGTTTAGTCAGTTCTTTTTTTATATGCGCGTATTCATACTCATCCCTACCTATAACGAGGCAGAAAACATTGAACGACTGATAGACGAAATTTTTCACCTCCGTATTGATGTTGAATTGCAAGTTGTCGTCGTTGATGATGCATCGCCTGACGGAACTGGCTACTTAGTAGAAAGATTGCGAAAAACCCGGTCGGCCCTTTTCTGCATACACCGAACGGGGAAACGCGGACTGGGGAGCGCGATTCGCGAGGGATGCGCATATGCAGTCGGCGAAGGGGCTGATGGTATTATTACGATGGATGCAGATTTTTCCCATCATCCTAAGTACATTTTTTCGCTTATTGAAGCGTCACGGCACGCCGACCTCGTTATCGGATCTCGGTATGTCGCGGGAGGGAGTGAAACAGGTTGGTCATGGCAGAGGAAAGTATTGAGTCGCGGAGCCAATGTGCTTGCAAGAACGCTATTAGGGCTGCACATACATGACGCGACGGCTGGTTTTCGCTATTATTCCCGGCATGTCTTTTCACGAGTGCCTATTCAGTCTTTGCAGTCTGACGGGTATTCTTTCCAAGTTGAGATGGTGTTCGCTTGTCACCGTGCCGGCCTTACCATCAGTGAAGTTCCTATTTGTTTCGAAAATCGTCGTCTTGGCGCCTCCAAGATTTCGCGCAGGGAGGTATGGAACGGTGCAGGAACAATTCTCCGCCTGTTTCTAAGAAGGTTCAAGTAAAAACGTTTTTCAGTGCTATTCCTCTACTTCCCGCACTTGATTTGCTCCTGATATAGTGGTATACTGTTGCTACTTTAAGCCGTATTTGTTGGTTTTTAGCAGACTTTCTCGCGGTTCAGACCTGTGGTTGTCAGGGGCGAGTAGCTCAGCTGGTTAGAGCGTACGATTCACATTCGTAAGGTCACAGGTTCGATCCCTGTCTCGCCCATTGGTGAAACAGTATGTACAATGTATATTTTCTCGAGAGCGAACAAAGTGGCAAGTACTACATTGGCGTGAGTAGGAGCGCTGATAAACGGTTGCGCGAACATAATGAAGGACTGTCAAAATCAACTGCACCCTGGCGTCCATGGAGATTAGTTCGTATAGAGACCTATAAGACCATCAAAGAAGCTTATAAAAGAGAACGATTCCTTAAATCAAAAAAGAATAAGAAAATCATTAACAGAATAGTACGTAGTAGTCCCGACGTTCGCCAAAGGCGAAGTCGGGATCCCGATTCCCGACGCAAGTCGGAACATCGGGACTCAGTTGGTTAGAGCGCTGCATTCACATTGCAGAGGTCGCTGGTTCGAGCCCAGCCACGACCACCATGAATACGAAGCTCAACTGGGCCGCGGCGGGAGGTATGATGTTCCACGAAGAGGCACCGGAACGCCGAGGACTAAAGCGGCCGTTCTCCACAGGCGGACGAGTCGCCGGCTCCTCTCGAGCCCACCAGAGGCGCAGTAGTTTTATCCTTATCTGAAAAAAATCATGCGGTTCTTCCACGCTTTCCACAAAAAGAATAGTTCGCCAGCAGCATCCATCTTAAATGGCAGTTTTATTTTTGAAATTGTCAAAACAGTGGTGATAGCTACGGCTATTGTACTTGTCGTCCGGTACTTTTTAATCCAGCCGTTTTACGTCAAAGGAGCGTCTATGGAGCCGAATTTTTACGATCAAGAATATCTTGTTATTGATGAGATCAGTTATCGGTTGTCCACGCCCGTCAGGGGAGATGTCGTAGTCATCCATTACCCGCGCGATAGATCACAGTTTTTCATTAAACGGCTCATTGGATTGCCCGGTGAGACGGTGGATATCCGCAATGATGAGGTAATGATTACTACGGCTCAAGGTGACATCATTCTTCACGAGCCATATTTATCAAATGATGCCCGAACCACGGGAACCTATCGAGCCACATTAGCTTCGGATGAATATTTTGTCATGGGAGATAATCGCACAGCGAGTCTCGATTCCCGAGTCTTTGGCCCAGTGAATGAAAGCGATATTGTTGGACGCGCGTGGGTACGTGTATGGCCATTTGCCCGATTTACTTTCTTTCAACGGCAGACTTACAATATTGAACTTGCGCCATAGGGCGTTGATTACAAATTTTCTATGACAGAAAAAAAGGATAAAACTATACACTTAGTTCGCGGGATGAAGGACATACTCCCGGCAGACCAACCGTGGTGGGATTTCGTGAGAAGCCGCGGACGAGACCTAGCGAAAAGCTATGGGTATGATCGGATTGATACGCCCATGCTCGAACAGACTAATCTCTTTATACGGTCGGTAGGAAAGGGCACGGACATAGTAGAAAAGGAAATGTTCTCGTTTATTGACCAGGGGAATGAAAACGTGACGTTGCGTCCTGAAGCTACGGCGGGCATTGTACGGGCATATATCGAACATGGGCTGGTAAACCAGCCAAAACCAGTGAAATTATTTTGGCTAGGTCCGCTTTTTAGGCACGATCGCCCGCAGGCAGGGCGTTATCGCCAGTTCTGGCAGCTCGACTACGAGGCGCTGGGCGACGACCATCCTGCAGTTGACGCAGAGCTCATCATGATAGCGTACGGGCTTTTGAAAGAGCTCGGTTTGTCGCCTACCGTCCAAATCAACAGCATAGGGGACGAAGATGATCGGGAACGGTATAAAAAAGCACTCGTTGAATATTTCCGTCCACGCCGCAACCAGCTGTCGGAAGAAGTCAAAAAGCGTCTTCAGAAAAATCCCCTTCGTGTACTTGACTCGAAAGAAGAAGCTGTCCGAATACTTGTGCAGGACGCACCGCAGATAGTGGATTATCTTTCCGAAACCGCAAACAAGCATTTCGTTAAAGTACTCGAACATCTTGATGAACTTGAAATTCCCTACGTTCTGAACCCCCGGCTTGTTCGCGGACTTGATTATTATAATCGGACAGTTTTTGAGCTTTGGAGCCAGGATGACGAGGGGGGGCAGTTGGCATTTGGCGGGGGAGGACGATATGATTCGCTCGTCGAACAACTCGGCGGTCAGCCGACACCTGCAGCCGGCTTCGCGATTGGTTTCGAGCGCCTTATCATGAAAATGCGGGAAGCAAATGTTCCGTTGCCGCCTGCTCATACTCCGAACATATTTGTTGCTCAGCTCGGCGAAGCTTCACGGAAGAAATGTCTCAAGCTTTTTGAAGAGCTCCGACGGGCCGGCGTGTATGCTGCACATGCGCTCTCAAAGGACGGCATTAAACAGCAGATGGAAGCGGCAAACAGACTGAAAGTCAAATACACATTAATATTTGGCCAAAAGGAGATGCTCGACAATACGATATTGCTGCGCGATATGGATAACGGCATCCAAGAAACTATTCCCTTTGAAAAAGTAGTACCAGAGGTCAAAAAGCGCCTTGAACGTTCCGCGTTGAAAGAGAACCATTCATCTACTTCACCCGAGGTATAGTATGGGACCGGCTGATTGCATATTTTGCCTCATCGCATCTGGGTCAGCACCTGCTAAGAAAGTATATGAGGACGACAAGATAGTCGCGTTCCATGACATACACCCGAAAGCTCCGGTGCATGTGTTGGTCATACCGAAAAAACACGTTGCTACACTCACCGAGTACCTACCCGAAGATGCGGACCTGCTCGGCAAGATGATGTTGCTTCTGCCGCAGATTGCGAAGACACTTGGCATTACTGCTCGCGGATATAAGGTCGTTATCAACACAGGTAAGGAAGCCGGGCAAGTTGTCTTCCATTTCCATATTCATTTGCTGGGAGGGGGTACGATAGAAGAGGTTTGATTTGAAGAGAATTAACGAGTTGGTTGGTAGGGATATGCAACGGCCTGTTATGGCCCATAATTGGGCATAAACCGGCTGGTTTTACTATTTGACTTGTCGCTGGGAAAAGTGTTATAGTTTCATCACATTTCCACACCTAAGTATTATTCTTCCGTACGCCAGGAGTACGGGGCTTTGAAAGGGGGTTTGTTCTCAACGTGGTTGAAGTACGAAAAAAAGAAGGTGAATCACTCGAAGGGCTGCTTCGCCGTTTCACTAAACGTGTTCAGCAGAGCGGCGTTTTATTGCGCGCGAAAAAAGGAAGATTCTATTCGAGAGACAAGAGTCGACGTGAAATCCGTGAAGAAGCGTTTCGCCGTGAACTGATACAGAACAAGAAGGAATTCTTGCGCAAGATCGGGAAACTTGATGCTATTCTCGAATACCAAAAAGGCGGAAGAAAGATGCGGCGCGGCGTTGCTAAGCGAATTTTGAAGACGCGGGTCCGTTAAAAAACGTTTTCTAAAAATAATGTCTATTACGGACAGCATTCAGGCGGACATGAAGGCGGCTGCGCGTGCACGCGATGCCCAAAAGTTGGTTACGCTTCGGATGCTTTCTGCATCTCTTCACAACGCTAAGATAGAAAAGAAAGAGTCTCTGAACGATGAGGATGTCGTGCGGGTCCTGCAGAGAGAAGCAAAAAAGAGATCTGAAGCCGCGCAGGCATTCGACTCCGGTGAACGAAGCGAACTTGCTGAGAAAGAGCGGACGGAACTTACACTGATTCAAAAATACCTTCCCGCTCAACTTTCGAAAGAGCAAGTGGCACTGGCAGTGACCGAAGTGCTCGCGACAATGGAGAATCCAGTGTTCGGCACTGTCATGAAAAAAGTGATGCAAAAACTTACAGGACAGGCAGATGGAAAACTAGTCTCAGAAGTCGTGAAAGAACGTCTTGCCCCCTCTCCGTGAGGCGTCTGTTTAAAAACATTTTCTGCTAAGGCAAAAAGCTTGTCGCCAATGCAGGACACAAACATACAACCCACGTCAAAACTACGATCCGTTTTTCACAGAATACGGATACGGGTGTCCAGCGTCTTTTCACATATGACGAGATCGTCACGATCCAGGTTCTTTATTGGCACGAGTCTCGGCATGATTGTTGCAGTACTGCTCGTCGGCGTGCTGGTACTCCCCGCTGTCGGAGATGCGCAAGTGAATACGGACGTAGGACTCGGCTCGACATTCGGGCTCGGCACCACTGATCTCGTCGGAACTATCATCCGCGTCGTTCAATGGGTCCTCGGTCTCCTCGGACTGATAGCTGTCATCATGATCATGTACGGCGGCTTCTTGTGGATGACTGCGGGAGGCAATGTTGATCGAATTAAAAAAGCGAAACAGACCATTACCCGTGCGGTGATCGGCCTGATTATTATTTTACTTGCATGGGCGATAGTCCTCTTTATTGTACAAGCCGTTGAAAATGCCACGAATCCGCCACTGCCAGCTCACTGCACGAACGGAGTATTTGAGCCGGGGCTCGGTGAAACAGGGTTGGACTGCGGCGGCGAATGTCCTGCCTGCGGCGGAGGCGGACCAGCGACTGAATTTCGCATCACGGATTTTCAATATGCTGGGTCGGCGGCAGATAACGTATATCTCTGTTCGAAACTTCAGGAACTTTATAATTTCAATGTTAATGGGGCTACGGTCAATACCGAAGTTGCTAATGGCCGCATGAAATTGATAAACCTCACTGCTGGCAGTGATGTCCCTGGCGCATGGACGACGTTGAGCAAAATGACGTCATTTGATCCAGACGCGAATCTTGATTCGTTTTCCGATTTCCAAGTCCAGATCCCGAAAAATGACATTACCAGTCTCGGCCTTCCTGCACTTCCATTGTTGGGCTGCATTGCATTGGGCGTTCCCGAATGCGATGATAGTGACGCTCAATTCATCAAGTTGAACTTCAAGACCCAGGACCAGACTGATGCTGTCCGGCCAACCGTCACTGCATCATACCCAATCTCAGATTCCGCGAACCCGGGGTATCCTGACCGCAATGTGCCGATGCTTCCAGTCATCGAGGTGCAATACAACGAATCGATCGACATCACGACGATTATAGACGCAGCAAATCCGGACCACCCACTTCCCACGAGTTTTTCACTTACCGAATATGATGCTCAGCCATCAGGCGGAGGAAATGTCGTTGCAACATATGATGTCAATGATCTGACGGTTGAATCTACCGCTCTCGGATTCCGCGTGCGGCTTGATTCCGCGGTTCCACTTGGGGCGTTTACCTGGTATGAATTGCGAGTGAGAAACGTTACAGACCTATGCGGTAACCCGATGGAAGGCAACGGCGTGGATGCGGGCGACCCCGGAGCCGTCGTATGGGAATTTGAAACGAACGATAAAAGTCCCGGGATAGGGAGCTGGTATCCGCAAGGGACAAACCAGTGCCCCGACACGCACATCTTCGTGACGTTCAACACGACGATGTATTACAACAACGTCACGATCTCGATTCCTGCTGTCGGTATAATGAAATCGCTGAAGGCGGAGAATTTCGTTTATCCGAACTACTTCGATGATGTCGGCAATGCGACGATTCGCGTTAATGATGCCATCGATCCAAATGCTCCGGGAGCTGTCGTCGACAATAACTTCCGCATTTTCGAACTGATTCCGCATAATCCATTACCTCTGAACTCCAGCTTCGATGTCAATGTGACGACGGATATGATTATAGACGTTGATGGAAATACGCTTTCGCATACTTGGAATTTTTCCACATCAGATGCGGACTCATGTGCCTGTACGCCGTATATTACCAGTATTAGCCCGAATCAGGGCTTGAGCGGGCAGTGCGTCACGATTAACGGTGCATGTTTCGCAGGTACGGCTGCGCATCCGGCGACGATACCGGTAGATGGCCTCGTATTTGAATTAGGAGGGACGCCATTTACAGCCACAGTCGGTGGTGCGACTGCTACACAGGTGACTTCAACTGTTCCGCAAGGTATCTTCGTCGATGGCGATCGGCCAATTCCCCAAGTCACCATCGATTACACTGACCTTGATTTCGGTTCACTGACGTCAGTTAACGCAGCAGTTGACTTCTTCGTGAATGGAAATGGAGAAGCTGACGGCCCCTGCCTCTATTCGATCAGTCCAACTTCGGGTGTGCAGGGCCAACCAGGTATCGCACTGCACGGGACGAGAGTTAATCCATTGAGTTCGACAAAGGAGATTGAGTTTGAATCGAATCAGGTGAATACAGCTCCGGCAT
>LCPQ01000015.1 GCA_001003705.1 Parcubacteria group bacterium GW2011_GWA2_48_9
CCCGTATCGACCCGAACGCTGGACCAATCGGCGCTGACGCCGTCACGAATGTCGGCGAAGTTGATTTCACCAGCGTAGGTCTCGGTGGTAGCCCTTACAACTATTCTGACATGACTGGCAGCACACTCTCGGGCAAAGCTGAAAGCGGCACATGGACAGTCATCCATGACGGTGAAGTGTCCGGCTTCCCTTGGAAAGATATCACCTGGACTGCGGATGTCCCGAGTGACGGCGACCTAACCGTCTCCGTGGCAACCAGTGAGGATGGCGTGACATTCGGCGCCCCACAAGTCATCACGAGCGGCCAAGACCTCTCATCCCTGACAGCTCGCTACCTCAAGATTGTCGTCAGCTTTGAACGAGGTGAAGGTGGGGTCAGTCCTATCCTCTATGACCTTTCCCCAAATCGTGATTGCGGTGAATGGGACGTTACACTCGACAAACTTTGTTCTCCAAGCCCTGTTGCAGCTGGTGAAAACATCACCTACACACTTAACTGGGCCGTCGAGAACGATGGAGTAACTAACGTCATCCTCACCGATGAAATCCCTGCTGACACAACCTTTGTGTCAGCGTCTGATCCAGGCGTCTACGATGCGGTAACAAACGCCGTGGTATGGGATATGGGCGCTGTTGCTACTGGCGATTACACGACAACGATGATTGTAGCTGTTGATTCACCGCTTGCGAACGGCACGAAAGTTTCTAACATCGCCGCTCTCAACGCGACTGAAATAGATGAAGTGACAGACACCTGCGAAGTCACTGTCTCAAGTGGACCGATTCTCACTATTGAGAAGTTGGTTGATAAAACGACCGTTAACCCTGGCCAGACGGTGAACTACACAGTTAAAATTAGCAATGCGGGCACTGAAGACGCCGTGAATGTCGTGATGACTGATGTCCTTCCAGCGAACTTCGCTGAAGTGGGAACGGGCAACACCACGATAACACATTCATTCGGCACCGTCGCTGCCGGTGACACTGTCTCGACCACCTTCGCAGTAATTGTCGGATCTAATGTGAAGGCGGGTATGTTCACCAATACGGTGACGGCTTCGGCTGATAATCACGTGGACATTACTGGCACTATCGGTCTGAACGTTGTCGTTCCCCAGGTGCTTGGTGATAAGGACGAGCCAAAGGTGCTTGGTGATTCTACAACGCTTCCGGTCACTGGCGGCGGACTGCTTCCCTTATTGGCCGCATTCAGCACCGTAGGTATCATGATTGCTGGAGGTGTATGGGCAACTCGGAATGAACTCCTAAAGAAACAACTGAAATAACGAGCGAAATAGAATACGCTTCCAAACGAGCCGGCCCACATGTAGGGGCCGGCTTTTTGGTAGTAAAAACCCCTGAATTTTCGAGGGTTCCCCTGAAAGTCCGTGTTCCGCAAGTGGTCGGGGAAAGCTTTCAATCATCAGTGGAGGCGTGATGGAGTTCGGACGTATCCTTTTCATGGTGCTTGTGGTGGTTTTCGCCACCGGAACCCTCTGGGCGGCACAGAAAAAAGCTAGAATTTGAAAAGGGGTTGCCGATAAAGTTGGCCCTTTTAGGAATCCACACTCCTCTTATTGACAATCATTCTCATTAAAGGTATACTTACCCTTAGTTTGGGCCTTATTCAGTAGGCAAGCGCTCACTATTATGCCTTTTCGAAGGCATTTGAGACACCTCACTGCCTTGACAATGACTCCTACTAGTAAGTATCCTGAAAGTCGGACCTTAGCAATCAACCCGTACTGCTTCCCCTACCTGATCGAGGGTATCTGAGGAAGCATTATGATGTATGAAATAATTAAATAGAGAATACTATGAGTACAAAAAAGTATAAATGGTTAGAAAAGGGACTGCGTATTTTCGTGGTCGTAACATCAATTGCATATTTCTCAAGCTTTGCGACATTTATCACACATCCTGCATATGCGGCACCTGCGTCTGTCTGGACTACACAAGTAACCTGTGCCAACCCGGCTGATCAAGATGCAAACGAGTACGCCAATGGCGATACGGTCTATATCCGTGGAAAGAATTTTCTGGCCAATACGACGTACTACTGGACCATAATGGGTAACCCTGGCGGCGCCAGTGCCGATCCTAGCCAAATAGTGAAAAGTGACGACGTGGTAACTGACGGCGACGGTTTTTTCTGCCTTGCCGCGTACGTTGTGGGCTCGGATGGGGACCTCGATGATGGGGTATACACGGTTGATGTATATGATAACTCCGATCATGAAGGTGGAAGCAAAAATGACAACTACCATGTAAATGGAGTGCTCTTCGGCTCAATCAGTGGTACGAAGTATTATGACTGGAACCATGACAACGAAACTGATGTTGGCGACCAGACGCTTGCTGGATGGATAATCAAGCTTTACAGCGACGATGAAGTGTATCTGAAAGAGACGACAACTGACGGCAACGGCAATTACTCATTCATCGATCTCCTCGAAGACGAATACTACGTCTGCGAGGTAGTTCCTTTTGGTTGGACACATAGTTACAATGCCGCGGGTTCGTGGGAAAACGGTGAATACTGTAAGTATGTGGGGGTAACAACCAACGAGAACACTGGGGATGTAGACTTTCACAACTACCTCACCGGTGCAATACACGGTTACAAGTGGAATGACCTGAACGGCAACGGCGAACGGGATTGCGAGCAATTGCTCAGCGCAGCTGTGTTTCAGGACCTCATCGAGATCCCCGTACAAGACTGCGAACCGCTACTCTCTGGCTGGACCGTGTTTATCGATGAAGATGGGAATGGGCAGCTTGATGAAGGAGAAATGAACATGGTCACGGACGATGGGGACCACTACGGATGGTATTGGTTTACTGACCTCGAACCAGGCAACTACCAACTTTGCGAGGTATCGCAGGGTAGTTGGGATCAAACCTTTCCGTTGAACGAAAACTCTAATTGTCATGGTATTTCCGTTCCTGACGGCGAGGGCACCTGCTGGGGCGACCTGTTGCAGCCACTTTCACTAGTTGAAAACTACGTTGAGACACCCCTCATGTGCAACTTCGGTAACATGGAGATTCCTCCGGCATGCGGCGATGGTGTAGTCAACCAGGAATTCGAGGAGTGTGATGGCACTGATGGCGTTGCGGGCAATCAAACCTGCTCGGTGGAATGTGCTATCGAAGAGCTCGAAGATCCGACCCCTGTGGTTACCTTAGAAAAGCTCTGTTCTCCAAACCCAGTCAGTGCTGGTGAGGATATCACCTACACCCTGAACTGGTCCGTGGAAAACGCTGATGTGACCAATGTAGTATTGACTGACGAGATACCCGCAGATACGACTTTTGTGTCAGCATCTGACCCAGGCGCCTATGACGCGGTAACGAATACCGTTACCTGGGATCTGGGCACTGCCGGACCCGGAAACTACGCCACCACGCTCACGGTCATGGCTGATTCTCCAATCATAAATGGAACTGAGATTGCCAACATGGCAATTCTGACGACCGAGGAAACGCAAACAATCGAAGGATCATGTAACGTCGCCGTCTCAAGCGGCCCGATACTGACTATCGAAAAATTAGTCGATGAGACAGTAGTCAACCCGGGACAAACGGTGAATTACACGGTCAAGGTGACAAACAGTGGCACAGATGCAGCGTTAAATGTCGTGATGACTGATACGCTTCCAGCAGGATTTACCGAGGAAGGAACTGGTAACACAACCATTACTCACAGCTTCGGCAACATCGATGCTGGTGATACGGTCTCGACCTCCTTCGCGGTAGTTATCGGAGCCGGAGTAAAGACTGGCACGTTTACCAACATTGTAACTGCCACATCAGATAACTACACGGATATTTCTGCTGAGGTAGACCTTGACGTCCTCATCCCGAAAGTACTTGGCGAGAAGGTGGTAGAACCGAAAGTACTTGGCGACTCCACTACCCTGCCTGTCACTGGCGCTGGATTCCTTCCATTGCTCACCGCGCTGACTTCTGTCGGCATGATTGCCGGAGGCGCATGGGCAACCCGCAAGGAGCTCACAAAGAAACGATCGAAATAACGAGCACATAGAACAACGCTCCCACCCCCACACCGTATAACGGTGTGGGGGTTTGGTATTGCTAAAAAACGTGTAGACGGAAAAGTCGGAAAGAGCATAAAAATAAAATCTTCATAGCCACTTCAGTGGCGTAAAGAATGTGGCAACCTCTGAACGGTCCTTACCCGACTAAAGTCGGTAAGAAGAAAAGGGCTACTGTTGAGCAACGAATCAACCCGCAATCCGTCAACCAAGTGCATTGACAAATCCCCTACCTTCCAATACGATAAGCCACAAACGATAGAAACCGCTCGTCAACAACAGTACAAACCGCCGGAGGAACACTCCATGAAAAAAATGCTCCTTGTCACAGCGATTGCCATGGTATTCATCCTCTTCGTGATGATCCCGAGGGCGCTCGCATCTGATCCTTCACCGAAATCGGCCGCCATCTATGACACACTTGCCAACACATCGACGCAAATCTCTGATGCCTTGACGCTTGCTAAGCGAACAAACAGACGCATCCTGATCCAATGGGGCGCAAACTGGTGCGGATGGTGCCGCCTGCTTCACAGCATGTTCCAAAACGACAAGCTGGTCCACCGGATACTGGACACGAATTACGTGTGGGTTCTCGCAGATGTGGGAACCAAAGGGAAGAATGCCGAACTACTCGCTAAGTACGGCGTCGATCCGAAGAAAGGGATTCCCTTTCTCACCATACTCGACAACAGCGGCAGTGTCGTCGCAAATCAGGATACCGGTACTCTCGAGACGGGTGACAAAGAACATCCAGGTCACGACCGCGCCAAGGTCATCAGTTTCCTCGCCTCCAACGCGGTGAAAAAGTCCTCTTCCTCATGTGAGCCCCCACCTGGTACCGGGCCATAGCAACTACTATTTTCTACGCACATTCAAGCTTACCAGGACGGCCCACAAGACCGTCCTTCTTCTTTTTGCCTATGGTGCCCACGACGCAAAACACTTGACAATAGGCTGGATTCGTGATAGACTAATTTGTTGAACTCATTTGCTATACTACATACATGCGGGGAACAACCTATGGGATTCCCCGATAAGTGCGGCACGATACCGTGAGATTACTACCTGGAATACACTAAATACTTAGTTTTAAACCTAATAAGATTATATTAATCATATGATCTCAGACAAGAAAAAAGTGCTGATAGTCGAGGATGAGCGTCCACTTCTCGAAGTTTTAACTGATAAGTTTGAACTGGAGGGCTTTAAGGTTCACACAGCCACCGATGGTGAAGCGGGGCTAAAAGAAGCGATACAACACCATCCGGATATTATCCTGCTTGACATCGTCATGCCAAAGATGGACGGCCTCACAATGCTCAATGAACTGCGGAAAAATGTCTGGGGTAAGACAGCAAACGTGATAATGCTGACTAATTTGTCTGACTGGAAATCGACTGATAAGGCTATTATCCAGGATGTGCATGAATACATGGTTAAGTCTGATTGGAAGATTGAAGATGTGGTAAAAAAAGTTAAAAGTAAGCTGCATGTATCCTAAATTCATTTGTTCAGTTTTCCTGTGTAATTGATGCACGTGAGCTTGAAGAGACCAATAAATACAATGTGATCTTCGGCACAAATGACTATTCGATTCGACAACTTGTTTAGAAAATTCTTAAACCGTTTTAAATACCGGGCAGCTTTATCGCATCGTCATGCTAAACATGCTTTTATCCCCCATGAGGGAAATAACCACCAACCACATGCGCTGCGGGCGCCCGCAATCCGCGTCTATTCGATTGGCCTGATTTTAGTAAAAGTATTTGTCAGTGGATTCCTCTTCCTCGTCTACCCATCATCGGCACAATTTGCCGCCATTACTGCCTCCGAAGTCCTTAACCTTACTAATCAATCGCGGCAAGCCGCTGGTCTTCATTCGTTATCGTTGAACTCGGCACTTAACACGGCCGCGAAGCTTAAAGCCCAGGACATGGTGGCGAATAATTACTTCGCACATACGAGTCCTGCAGGCGTGAGACCGTGGGATTTTGTGAAACGCGCTGGATATAGCTACAGTGCAGCGGGGGAAAACCTCGCAATGGATTTTACAGAAGCGGGAACTGTGCATATAGCTTTCATGAATAGTCCATCACATGCGGAAAATATTTTAGGTGAAAAGTATACCGAAATGGGTATCGCGGTACTTAACGGAAAGATCGACGGACGGGACACGACCCTCCTGGTAGAATTTTTCGGGAAACCCTATCAAACACCTGTGGTAGAGGTGCAGCCAACACCAACGCCCGCCCCTTCCCCGAGTCCAACGCCGTCACCTACACCGACCCCAACTCCGACTCCGACTCCTTCACCAACGCCCACCCCTGTAGTCACAACAGCAGAACCGGCAGTGTATGAAGCCGCATTTGCGGGCAAGAGCGACGAATCGTTTGCCATACTGACCGATGATACTTTCAAGGTGTGGGTGGAGTTTACAAACGAGGGTAACGTTTCATGGAGGAATACGGGTACTAATTTCGTCGCGCTCAATGTGACGAACCCAGCCGGGCGTGAAAGCAACTTTTACCATGAATCCTGGGTAGAGCCGTACCGGCCAACGCTTCTCGACCAGGAACGTGTAACTCCGAATGAAACGGGACGATTTACCTTCACGATGCAGGCTCCGACAACTCCCGGTGAGTATGATGAATCATTCGGCCTCGTCGTCGAGAATCTCATATGGATGGATGGCGGCACGATTGAGATACCTATCGAGGTAGTCCAGCGAGAAGAATCAGAAACGCCATTGACCGTCGAGGTGGTGTCTAATGTAAAGCCAACAACGCCTCCGGAACAGCCTCCTACCAACCAACCGCCCTCGGAGATACCGACAACGCCTGAGCCGACCCAACCTGCTGAAACGCCAACAGCTGTTGACCTGTCCCCTGCTGTGCTCTCAAACGCCGAACAGATCGGCGAAGAATCGGAAGGGTTTATAGGATTTCTACTCGAATTCTCAAACAAATTCTTCGTCGTGTTCCTTATCTTCATTGTGATAGCGCTCCTTGTGAACATTTTAGTCAAGATACGCATTCAGCACCCCCATATCATTTTCCAAACACTCTTAATCATTATCTTGACGACCAGCGCCCTTGTGTACAAGCCGCACTTTCTTGAGGGCGTTTCACAAATTCTCTCTATCACCTAAGTTATCCACATAGGGACGGTGAGCCACAGAAACCCCCGTCAAAGGGGGTTTTTGGTTGTTATAAGCGAAACTTGACCGCCGGCCGTATTATCACTAAGATAAACTAACGTTTTTCGAACTAATCTATACTAACTGTATGACAAGAATCGCAACAACAGGAGGGCGACTACTTATTGGTGTTGTCCTATGTGCAGCACTGGCCGTTGCCGTACATGCGCAGGCAGCTACTCTTCAGATAACGGCTCCGCTAGATTCGCAAATGACAGTCGACCAAACGTATCGCCATCAGCTGGTCCTGCAGGGAGTTGATGATACTGTCGAAGCTGTCTTTTCACTGACGAGCGCTCCGGCGGGAATGACGATGAGTACTGATGGTGTACTAGCGTGGTCGCCATCGGTGCCGGGAGATTACCGGGTCGTGGCTGGTGTCGCTCGGGCATTTGATGCAAAAGGGAACATTGTCTCAAATGACAGATACGCATGGACAACATCGGGGGACATCGGGACCATTTCGGAAACGGGTCTTTTCGCGTCCAAACGTAGTACGACTGGTGAAGTCATCGCCACCTTCGGCAGCATGCGCGCATCAGTGGGAGTAGTGGTCACTGGCACACCAACCGCACCCCTTGCCCCACAGCAGCAAGGGCAGGTACTCGGAGAATCTACGCAGATTGCACAAGGCGATGGTGCCACACCAACTAATGAAGCGGCCCCTGATATATCCTCAGACGACCAACAACTCGCCCAAGCAAACACAACCGGCGATCAGGCAAATGTATGTACAAACTGGCCCCAATGGATTCTCATCGTTATCCTGATCGCATACGGTGCAGTGCTTATTTGGTACTACGGATTCGCAAAACGCCGAGGAGGCCCGCTCTGGTGGCTCTTCCCGATTCTCCTGACCCTTGTTGGGCTCGTCATTTACTCCCGCTACATCTGCGAAAGCACGTATCTTTGGTGGCCTTGGGTACTCGTCATTGTCGGCGTCATTCTGACTGTCGTCTACCAGCCCCGCACCAGACAGCCACAATAACTTTATTGCATAGCAACCAAAAACCCTTTCGGTTATACCGAAGGGGTTTTAAGAATACTCACGTAGAAAAAAACTTCACTACAATAATTACTAAGGTAAGCAATCCGACGGCTATCCGGTACCAGGCAAAGGGAATGAGTGAGTGCTTCTTAACGAACTTAAGAAAGTATTTAATCACAGCAAATCCTACTACCATAGATGCAATAAACCCCGCAATAAGCATGCCAATTTCGGATGATACAATTCCCGCTTGGAACAAATCATACATCTTCTTTGCTCCGGCGATAAAAATAACAGGTATTGCTAGGAGAAATGAGAATCTGGCCGCAGCTTCTCTGGTCATCCCCCGTCCGAGCCCCATTAACAACGTGCTCCCAGAACGTGAAACACCGGGGATAAACGCTAATACTTGCGCGATACCAATCCATATCGCATCTTTGAGACTTAGTGCCGAAAGATCACGGCTTTTTGAGGAGAGTTTTTCAACAGGGAAAAATAACATGCCAACTCCGATAAGCAGAGTGGCAACAAGCAAGGGACTCCTCAGGAGTGAATCGGCTGATTCTGCGATCAATACTCCGATGACAAGTGCTGGTACCGTACCCGCGATTATCAGCCAGCTTAAACGCTGATCAGCATCACCGGTGAAATTCCATTTGGAGAAACTTGCGAAGAAAGCTATACTGTAGTTGCTGATATCTTTCCAGAATACTAAAATAAGCGCCGCAAGAGTTCCTAGATGTAATGCGACATCGAATGCTAGATTATCGGCAATATCGAGGTGAATCACCTCATGGAGCAGTACTAAATGGCCTGAACTGGAAACAGGGAAAAACTCGGTAGCTGCCTGAACGATTCCATAGAGTAAAGAGTAGAGAATATCAAACATAGTATGTCATTCGATTCACTTGAATTATTAATTGTCCCAATTGCGGCTGGTCTGATCGTTCAGGCCATTAAACTGCTGACTGACGGAATCAGGGGTAACTTTGACTTCAAACATATGTGGGCGAGCTACGGCGGCATGCCATCCTCTCATGCAGCCTTGGTAGCAGCACTGGCAACGGAAGTCGGGCTTAAGGAAGGGATTGAATCTACTGCCTTCGCTATCGCTGCCGTCTTCGGCATTCTCATTCTTCGGGACGCTCTCGGACTCAGGACCCATATTGGGCGTCAGGGGAAGGCCTTGAATGCCCTTATACGAAACTACCATCCTGACGCGCAAGGCGTGATCCCGCCCTTAGAGGAGCGAATAGGACACACACCAGCGCAGCTTATCATCGGAGCAATGCTCGGCGTGCTTATAGTCTTGGCTGTCAAAATACTTACGTAGTTTTCTCTGGCTTGTCTGGCCGCTTAGACAAGTTGTCTGTAATCCCCAACTTCTCGTGGAGGGAAATTTTTTGTATTTGCGGGACTGCATCTTTCTTCTTTGACTGTTTTGGCGGGGGGATAAAAAGAGACACCATGAGAAAAAAGAAGCCGATCGACCCTAACATGATTCCTTTTGTACGCACTGATGAAAAGATAAGCGTAATTATGTCATTGGCAATTTTTGATACAAGTACTTTCGCCGCTTCAGGCAATTCACCG
Organism: Parcubacteria group bacterium GW2011_GWA2_48_9; assembly: GCA_001003705.1. GTDB lineage: Bacteria > Patescibacteriota > Patescibacteriia > UBA10025 > UBA10025 > UBA10025. The sequence continues at coordinate 9,839 of LCPQ01000015.1, forward strand.
CCAATGAACAACGCATCAAGCCGTGTGCTCACATCCTGTATGAGAAACACTGACGGCACAATGAGCGTTATACCTGCAAGGAGAAGCGGGACCCCAGTCCATGCAAAAAACGCACGGGCACTCCCTGTGGATAGTGCCGCAATTAAAAGCCACACGAGAAGCAAGATAATAGTTAAGGTTTTAAGGGCCACAATCCCCTGATTGATACGATCTCGCGTCGAGTTTAACATTTGGAATGTTTCATCGGCCTGTGACACCCCCTGGGTATTGCTCTCCCCTTCACCACCCTTGTCAGCAGACTGAGAGATGAGTTCGATCACATCTATTTGGTCGGGAAGTTCTTGTAGCGCGGTGGTAACGTCAGCTTCCTGGATAAGATCTGTAAGAATCACATCGGGAGGACGGCATGTGCCTCTATCGAGTATGTCGCTAACGCTAGACTGGGCAAGTTCCCCGGGTGTGCACGTCGGGAGACTATTAAACTTTTTCTGTAGAAGCGTCATGGCGATACTGCCCGCGCGTGATTTAACCTCCCCGAGAGAGAATACGATCTTGCTATCGCGAATATCAGCTGAGGACGTAAACCATGTGTAGATTTGATCAATCGCTGCCTCAGTTTGTGTCTGAATAGTCGAGGGAGAAATGACGCTCCGAAAAGCCGATGTTATCTCCTCCGCTCCGAGCAGGGGAACCACATCCTCAAAGGCGTCCGAATTCTTCTGCAATTCTTCGATTGTGAGATCAACGGCAAGATCATACACCTTTGCGTCACGAAGTTCCTGCTTAAGAAGCTCAGCATCGAGTAAGATGGAGCGTGCGGATTGAATGGCTACCGTCAAGACGGTAAGTGCTGAAAAGACTATGATCAGCAGCGCCGCAAGAAGTTTCTTCATATTCGACAGTATATCAAATTCTGCATGAACCAGCAGCTACCTGATCAAAAAGGTTTAAATGGCGTAGTTCCCTTTCTGCCTTCGGAAGACCGTTCCTGAAAGTTCAAATGTTCGCGCCGCTGCACCTTCGATTCGGCGTTAATAAGTGCAATGATGATGCCGAGTCCAACAGCTACGAGTATTGGGAATCCGATGCTATCAGTACGAGTAAAGAACTCAATAATATCTTTGGGGAATTCCACGATAGTCAGGGTTATGTAATGGAAAAAGGCAACGAGAAAATACTCTGATCACGTACGCGCAACTCCACCACATAGCGCCCGCGTTTCCCGGGGTTTTTTATCCCAATTTCTCCGCTGAGTATCTCGATTGGGGGGGATTCAGACACTAACTGATTATCTTTCATGATACGCATGGTAAGCGTATCATTTGTCTTCAACCCTTCGGGAATTCGTACAACCAGTACAATATTGTCTTCCTTGGAAAATTCGACACTCGGCGGCGGTTCAGGGATTCCAATAAATCGTCCCAGATACGCCACGGTAAAATACTGCTTAAACGTCGGCGCTGATATTTGTTTTTCGGGAACTGTTTCCACTCGTTCACTAGAAGGAGGAAATGGATTCTCATCTGACGACCCGAGGACTTGTCCGTCAGTAGTATTCACGCTCACACCAGCCACGCTCCCTTCGTTTGAAAGAAGTGAAACCTGTGCATTTGAATTGCTTGAGCCGTTTGACGATAAAAAAACTGTCAAAGCTACCGTACCGACAGCGACGACAAAGAAAAGAAAAAATGATGAGATGCGAGAAAGTGCCATAATCGTTATACTTGACAACGGGGACACCAATACGTTCCCCGACCTTTCACTAGAGCGAAGTGTACAGGAGTCGTGCAACGCGGGCAAGGTTTGCCCTTACCTACATGCACGGATAGAAAATCCCTTATTTCCCCGGTGAATCCACCATGGCTGCGTTTGCGCACCTCTTGAACCGCGTTCGATAATACGTTGCGGATACTCATGTGCAACCGTGGGAGTTCTTCGGGGATAAGTTTTGCCGCAAGACGAGTGGGAGCGAGATGCGCATCCCAGAGTATTTCATCAGCGAAGGCGTTGCCTATGCCTCCAATAAGCTTCTGATTCATCAAGAACGGCTTTAGCGCCCCGAGACGCTGTGTAGCGGCGCAACGTGTCAGGTACTCAACAGTGAATCCCTTTGATAGAGGGTCCATGCCCTTCGAGGCCCATGCGGGTGGGTCCTGTCCTGGCTGTCGTATCTTTATTTTCATCCACTGGGTTCCGTCGGCGAAGGCGAGACGAGTCTTGTCCTGAAAACCAATAACAACACAGGATGCGGCGGGGACACTCTCATGCGGCTGAAGTGCATAGATTTCACCGTGCAGCATTAAATGAACCCACAGCTCATTCATGTCGTCAATAACGAAAACCAATTGTTTGCCGCGACGTTCAATACGCTGAAAAAATTTTTCCTGCAAAAGAGCAGTAAACTGATTCGTCGGCATCGGTAGTACGGGTTTTGTACGAAGCACCGAAACATCACCGATCTTCTTCCCCACATACTGCTTGGAGAGATTTTCTGAGAAAACAGTGAGATCGGGTAATTCGGGCATACGTTTCTAGCGAGTGATGCCGCGCCGCACTAACTCACGCTCGATGTCTCTCGCAATACGTGGACCGATACCATCAATTTTTTGCATCCCGGCAATCCAGGAACGTCTGTACATGTCAGAAAGCGACTCCTCGAGATGGTCGATTGCGTCTGCGGCTCGGGTGTAGGCACGAGCACGAAAAAAAGAACTCTCGCCTTGTTTACTGCGAAACTGTTCTGCCTTCTGCCGGAAAAGTTCCGCTATTTCTCGATTAATCGCGTAATCGACCATCAGTGGTTTCCAAAGGTTTCACCGAGAGAGATCTCTGCCCAATCTTCCCTCGACTCATCCCAGGAAAAAGCTTTTACCGTATCTACTTCATCTGAATCGGAATATATGTATTCAACAGAAGTTTGGGAACCAATCCGCCTTGATCCCAAACCCTTTTTTTCAAGGATGCGTGGGCGTGATTCACGTTCGAGCCGCATTCGTCCCTTTGGCCCTATAAAGGTAATAAACTCCACGCGGCCAGGTCCCGGGTCGAGATCTTCTGTTTCGTGCTCGAGGACGTCGAACGAGTCTTCGATGCGTCCTACGATTTCTTTCCACTTTTCTGCGTTCATATGACGCAGGATACCTTATTCGATATAAATCGGATCAGCAGTTACGAGCATGCCATCGACGTTCTTCGTCTCCATAGTACCATCGAGCCCAGTGACACGCAAATCCCCTGAGACCACATCGACCGTTGAACCCGCCTCGCCACTCGCTTCCCAAACTATGTAGAGTGGCACATCCCCCTCCCGGTCGAATCTATACCTTCCCGGTGCAATCATTTCAGCGCTTTCCCACTTGCCGAGTTTCTGTATGAAGGACTGAAGCACGCGATAGGCGGATGTCGGCCCGCCATCAACATCAATGAGTGCTATACGATTCTGTTCGGGCACGACGCGCGCATCGCTCGAAAGTAGTGGATAGTATACTTGCTCCGCGCCAGCTGCAAACGCTTCGGTCATACCTTTTACGAGCCCATCAGTGAATGTCGGCGCATCCTCGGCCTCGAGTCGCGTCACCCAAACAGGTTTCGGGTGGTGATAGGACTCGAGAAGTGCGGTAACCCGAGTAATATCTGATGCGACGTGAGAACTCGTAGAATGGAGTGAAACCGCATCAAAAAACTCCGCGCCTCCCAAACGCAGTACTTTCTCCAGAAAGCCAAGTGACTCCTCATCGGTCCCGTCGAGTGCCCCATACTGAACGTTGCATTGCGGACAGGAATCTTTCACTCCTTCGAACGTCACTCTCAAAAGATTAAAATAATCCACTGCCTCGCCGCGGAAGGTTCCAATCCCTCCTATCACCTGTTGGCGAGAGGGTGTAGCTATCACTTCCCAGCGGCTGATAGAACCGCATAAACCCTCCATGTCATACAGACCGTCACCATCGTACCGTTCAACCACCTGATAGACAAAATCACTGTATGCGTCGTCGTCGTCAGGCCTGCACCGGTGAGGAGGTAATGACTGCGAGTATCCACCACCCTGACATGTTGTGCCAAGTCCGTAGGACTTCTGATCCCATTCCGCATACGGCCATAAAATGCCTGTAAGTGAAAAACCGTATACCTGGGCGCGCTGCACGATTGCATCTGGCTCGCTGAATGCGTATGGCGCTCCAAAGCTCGACTGAATTCTGTCCCAAACGAACGGACCCGGGAATTCTTCGTCTAAAAAAACACCGGCCTGCGACGCGAGTGAAAAGTTCTCAGAAGCATTCAAAAAGCCAATGCGCCCCTCGTGCAAACTTTTTGTCTGTCCGCAAACAATCGGCGCCGGGTCGTATGTTACTGGACGGAGTGGCATACAGGCACTGACGGTAAACACAAGTCCTGCAGCGATAGTGAGGGATGCCCCGAGACGCCACATGTCTGAAATACCTCCCGCTGTGTACGTATGTTTCCCCACAGTATTATTTAAGTGTTGCGGTACCACTCGGAAAACTGGCTCTCGAAAAGCCGTGAAAAATTTCCGGAATGCGATCTGCGAGGCCTTCGGGAATTTCATCGGAAAGTGCGCGAATATGGAATGGCTCATCGCCAGTGGGGTCAGTTCCAGAATAGTCGGGCTCGAGGGTAATGAATACTTCCGACGACCCGTCAGCGAGATTAAAGGGGAAACCTCCGGAAAACCTCTCGGGAGCATTGCGAAGCAGGTCCTCACCGGGAAACGCAGGTCCCTCAGCGTCACCGCTGAACCCGTGGAATGAGTCGCGTCCAACTACGGATCTGAAGCGCCCCAGCGAAATGGTCTCTCCCGCACGAAGGACCCATCCTTCGTAGACCCATCCACGTGGAGCATCATTAAGCACCAAGCTTGTGCGAAACGGATTCACAGGGACAAAAAACCACAAACCGCTTCGTTCAAAATCTTTATTTGGATCATCCGTCGGGGTAAGTAATATATACGACCCGCGAGATTCTACGAGATCGACTGCAGAAAAGGACAGCTGCGCTCTACCTCTCTCGAGTGACCCAGTGACTATTTCCGTGTCAGAAGGGCTATCATCTTGATCATCGTTTGCCTCTATGGTGACAAATATTCGAGAAAGGGTTCTCCCGCGATCCACAGCAAATACAAATTCACTATGAGATACGACATTTCCATCGAGATCAACAAACACCCCGTCATCCCGTAGGCGAAATGATCCTGCCTTCCATGAGGTGATGCCATCACTCACCCAGGCTACGTAGTGTCCTGAATCAAGTGACTCGATATCCTGCAATTCGAGTGTCAAGGTTTGGGAAATTTGCTCAGTTGCTGTTTCGCTTTCATCACCCGTGACAGTACGGGTTTTTGGTTCAAAATACCCGAACCACGCCACTACTGCAACGACCCCCACACAAATAAAAACAAAGAAAATCCAGAGAAACCGGGATGGGATTAGATTGCCTAAATCCTGCGGGGAGGGAGAATCACCGATCATGTGCCTTCTCGTTCAATTAATGATAAACGATGTAGAGACTGTAGATATCAGATCCAAACAGTGACACTAAGCTCAGAAAAACCAGCAAGATAGACAACCCATAACTTGTGCGTTGATTTCGTGAAAGCTGATTAAACCAGGCGGAAAAGAACATGGGCACCAGGAGAAACACGAAGGTGAAGACGACAGCCCTATGCGTCGTCTGGGCAAGGAACGCGATACAAATGCTCAATACCCACTGTGTGATAAGTAGATAGAGATACCTTCTCCGTAAGGCGCCCACCTGTTCCGGTGTCATCAAATCAGGCTGATAAATAACCTGGAGAAGCTTTGCACCAAATAGGAGGGATGCGATTCCTACTGCGTAATAGATTACTAAACTGGTCGTATACAGAAATTCCATATGACGCTAGTGTAGCGCTAGTTGGGAATCTTTGTCCATCGTTTCAATACTGCATCCCAGTCTATCCACAACACAAGTTGTATAGCTCCCAAGAGAAGTACTAACGTGCCGAGGCCTATGGCAAATCCGCTTCCTTCGACTGTACTATTTATGTTTCCCAGAGAATACCGTCCGAGAAGCGCGAAGTAAGCATTCTGCACAATCTTTCCGAGCGTCATCGGCACTACCATTTTCCAGAAAGGATACCGAACCATGCCAAGCGGCACGATAAGAATATCATCAGGTATGGGAAGTGCCGCGAGTGCAAATATAATGAGTGGCGTTGCTCGTTTTCTCCCTTCCAAAAACTGTCGTACAGCGTCAAGCCGTGGCGCCTGGCTCCTCGCAAAAAGTTTGGAGCCGCCGAAACCAATGAGATAGCCCAGCAACTCACCCACCACCGCCCCAATACCAGCTGTTAGCGCAATAAGAATTGGATTCAGCCCGAGTCCTGCGAGCAAGACAGCGGCGGCTGAATAGGGAATATTTAGCAATATCGTTGCATTGGCAGCAATGGCGAATACGAACATTCCGAGCAACCCGTTGGTAAGTGCATAATCCTGTAGGTTACTAAAAAGTGTTCTGACACCTTGGTCAAGTTCGGGAAACACCGTGTATGTAGCAATGTACACGGCAATAATACACAACGATACGATGAAGAATATACGCGGGACCTTTCGGCTTTTCTGTTCACCGTCGCTCATGGTAGGCGCCACCCATGAATGATGCGGCGGCAGTTACCATGGGCTCCCATTTGGCAGAGGCCGATCCGGTGCTGCGTATATATCTGTGGCGGGACATCTTTTGTTATAGGCGACCCTTTGCCAATTGTGACATGTGGTCTGTAGTGTTCGAAGCTCCGAAGCTTTCGGTACTCCTGCTGGTAGTGGATCGATCGCTCACTTGGCGTTTCCCCTTCATCGAGCACATACCCTGCCGCGTCACCAAGGTACGTAGTTTCAAAAGGAGCCAAGACTTCCATAATGCGTTTATGAAGAGATACGAGTTCTTCTGTTTTTTCTAGTTTCATATCACTATGTCGCCCGCCATCGAGTATCTCGATACCCAAAAAGCGAGCGTCAACTGATGTTTGATCCTTTAAGCTTGCGTTTAGCGCGTTCACGAATCGATCTACGTCATGCTCTGTAACAAACCCCATCCCAAGCGTAATGTGGGGTTTCTTGTCATCCCCGAGTTCATAGCTGTTCGGATTCGAGTTGCGGATTTCCCTGTTTAATTGAATAGCCAACTCTCTCAGCTCGCCTTCGAGGAGTATGGCGACGTCAACGGCAAGTATTTCTCCAGGCATAATTTTACAGGATTACAAGGTAAGTAATGCCACACCGCCGATAATCATGGCGATGGCGGCTATTTTTTGAACAATAATGCGCGGAGTCATTTCCTCAGTTGAGAGCGACGGCCAAAAACGGGAAATCAGAAACGACCAGAGAAAGACAAAGACATACTGAATAGACATAACTGTTTCGACTAACGTGACAAACCAAACCGCGCTTGCCGCGATAAACAAGTAGCCCCCCGCGACCCCCAGAATTTCGCTTAACGCGACAATGGACAGGTGCCGTTTCCTCGCTTCATGGTACGCTGAACGAATTTCACTTGAATAAAAAGCCATCACCACCAGCCCAAAGATTCCCGTAAAAATATGCTGGATGCTGAATACTTCCATGTCCGAATACGTGCCGAGCAGATGCTTCATGGCCACATAGGAAACAGCGTATGCGAGTGTGCTGAGCACCATAATGCCCAGTGCCTTGCTACGGAACGCCTCCAGGAAGTTTCGGCGTGAGACGATAACGATAGTCGCGACGACTACTAATCCGATACCGATGTAGGTGCGAAAAGAAAACACCTCATCTAAAAACACGGCACTCAGGATGGTGAGAAAGACGATGGCAAGCGCATACAGCGGGATAACTCTCGACGGTTCTTCCCGTTTGAGAGCAATAAAGTACCAGAGCATCCCGAGCATATACAGGAAACCAGACAGCGCCATCCACCACCAGTCGACGCCAACCGGCCACTCATTAGAACGCGGCAGGGTCACCAGACCGGCCACGAGCGATACGATCCATGACGCCAGCATGACCAGGGCCGGATGCTTTATGAGGCGGCTTAAAACCACTTTGTCGATAATATTGGTAACCGACCAGAGAAAGCCAGCCGCTACTGCTAGAAAAAGTCCTTGGTTCATATGGTATCTATGTGTAGTGTACCTGGTTCGCCAAATTCATAAAACCGACATGATGACCATTGCCAGTCTTCGGGTTTAGTGCACAACCCCGCGCGAACAGGGTTCCAGTGGATATAGTTCAACTTTTCGCGGAATTTCTTGTCCGAGTAGATATTGAAGTCGTAGAAGGAGGATTGCCAGATTTTGATACCGTAACGAGTCGGGATCCCATTATGGAGGGTAGGCGGGGCTTGTATGCCCCGCTTATTCCCAGGCAAGGCATTCAAGCCTTGCCCACCCGGGTAAAAATAATCTGATAGGTGCTTAGCTGATGCACCTTTGATATCGTGCATAATCTTCGATATCGTCAACTCTGGTTTTTCATCCGTATTCCACCACACAATCATATGTACATGATCCGCCATAATACAATACCCTAATAATTTAAAACCTATTTTTTTACGATAGAAATCTACGTCGTGCAGGGTAATCTCGCGACATCTCTCGTCACGAAAAATCCGTTTATTCCTAAACGTCTTGGTCGTGATGAAGTGACAATAACTTTCTTCATTGAACCGCGGCAAACTCATTTTCTTGGCTTGTAGTACTTCTTCCCCCTCAACTTCTCGGGCAGATAGTCCTGTTCCCCTTCTTCCGGGGTAAAATCATGGGAGTATTTGTATCCTTCCCCGTATTTTAAATCCTTCATTAAATCGGTCACCGCGTTCCGCAAATGCAACGGCACCGGTTCGTTCATCGAGTCCTGCACGTCCTTTTTCGCTTCTAACAACCCCTTATACGCGCTATTATCTTTCGGCGCGTTTGCAAGGTAGACGACCCCGTGAGCAAGGTTAATTTGGCATTCGGGGTAGCCAATAACCCTGACGGCGTTAAAAACGTCCAGCGCGATGCGTAGCGCGCCTGGGTCGGCCATACCGACGTCTTCAGAGGCAAATATGACCATCCTTCGGGCGATAAACTCCGGGTCCTCCCCCGCCTCCACCATACGGTTCAACCAGTAGAGCGCACCGTCAGGATTCGATCCGCGCATGGATTTGATAAACGCCGAAATGACATTATAGTGTTCTTCTCCCTTTTTATCGTATTGCAGCGCCTTGTGCTGAAGCGCATCTTCCACGTCCACTAAACTGATGTGCTTAATTCCCTGTTTATCCTTCCTGGCGGCCTTGGACGCAATCTCTAATGCGTTTAAAACTGTCCGCGCATCGCCATTCGACGCCTCAAGAAGTAGGTCCATCGCTTTGGCAACAATCTGTATTTTTTCTTTGCCCAGCCCGCGCACTTTGTCCTTCAGTGCCTGCTTCACAATCTTTGAGAGTTCAGACACACCTAACCGTTCGAGAACGAATACGCGTGTTCTCGAAAGTAAGGGCGCTATCACTTCAAACGACGGGTTCTCGGTGGTAGCACCGATGAGTGTGATGAGGCCGCTTTCTACCACGGACAAGAACGCGTCCTGCTGGGCCTTGTTCCAGCGGTGTATTTCATCGACGAACAAAATAGTGCGCTCGTTGTGGAATGACCGTTGTTTCTCAGCTTCCTCAATAACTTTCCGTAAATCGCCAATGCCGGATGTAACGGCCGACATTTGTTCGAAGTGTGATTTTGTTAACTCAGCAATGACGCGTGCAAGAGTTGTTTTCCCCGATCCCGGCGGGCCCCAGAAGATGATGGAAAATAATTCGTCATTCTCAATAGCCCGCCTGAGGAGTGTACCGGGACCCACGATTTTTTCCTGCCCGAAAAATTCGTCAAATGTCCGCGAGCGCATCCGGTCAGCAAGCGGCGCTTCCCGGCGCATATCATTCTCCATTTTATGTTCAAACAGGCTTTTTTCCTTTTTCATGGACGTCTAAGGGAAAGTTTCTGTCAACTTGCTCTGCGATTTTCCAACCGTGATCGAGCATACTATCAAGCGTATCAAAAGGGATTCTCGGCAGTGTGTAATACAGCGCTACGCTTGCGTCGGAGATCTCGATCGCCCCGCACCGTGACTGCAGCACCTGATCCATCATTGCCGGGTCGAGAAGTTGGAGCATCATACTGTCGTTCGTACGGGAAATTTCGTAGTTTTTTTCAAAGTCCCTGCTCTCCGTGTCATAGACGTCCTTACCTTCCATAAATCTGCGGGTAAGCATGAGCGTTTGCGGAATCTTCTTTGTCCCAACTTCCAAACACCAACCATAAAAAACCCGTTCGCTTCGTACCCCCTGTTCTCCAAAGGGCGATATACCCGAGACGGTGAAACTGCTGGATGGAGCAGGTCGCGTGCGAACAGTGCCAACTCCCGATCCCGCAAACGGGCTGCCGGTAAGGCGGTAGAGCCAGACGCGGCGGTTCTGGATAGTCCCTTCGGCAAAAAACGTTTGCTCATAACTTTGCATGACCCGCCGGGCGGAAAAAAATGTTTTTCCAGGGCTCGCCATGAATCGTTCACTGTATTTAGTGCCATTATCATGCCGCATGAAATCCAGCCTCATACGTTGCGCCCAGTGATGCGACACCCAGTCACCCGTTGAAGAGGTAAAACCTCCCCTATAGTACGGAACAAGGTAAAAAAAGAGGGCTCCTGCGCCAGCAAAAAATAGAAGGACCATCAATACGAGTTGTTGTGATTCGGGCATAGACAGCTACTACTTTCGAAGCGTTTCTTACCATGTAGTGTACCACGCCAAGAGTGCCAAAAAAAGCCTTGACAGCGGCCTTTGTGGTACGGTAAATTACCGTTAATAAAATCGCTCACACCCCCAACCAGAGGAGCTCGTCATGCCGGTTCAGCTAGGCACAGTAACGGACCAATACAGGAACTTACACTGTATTGGATGTACGCCCGAGGTCACACTTACAAAAGGCGCGCGTATCCAGGTCACGCACCCCGGAGGAGATGGCCAACCTCCAATCAATTTCGAGCAAGATGTCACCTCGGTCGAAATCTTCCACAAACAAGTGGATGAGGTCGCCCCAGGAACGGCCTGCGGCATCAAAATCGACGCCGCCTGTCCATTACCGCCTCGCGGGGCAGAAATCGTCCTGCTCAACTGACGACTTCCATTTTCACGACCATTTCGCGGCTCCGCAAGGACGCCGCTTTTCTTATACTTGACAAACCAGTATAAAAAGGGTACGATCAGCTATTCTGAAAACAACGATTGATCGTTCTATCGTAGGACAACCCGAGAAAGGGGTGATCGATATGTTCGGACAGTACGGATTTTCGATCCTGCTTGTGTTCGCAACGATCGCGGTGACCTCGACGTTAATCGCGATGGGCAAAGCGCCGAACGGCGGAGGCATGGTTTCCCTGTATTTCGCTGGAATCTCATCCGTCTTGACGGGTATGATGCAGCGTTTTCAGAACGCCGCCTTGCCCGTTGGTATCGGTGTTCCTATCGCCATCCTCATCATCGTCGCAGGAGTATGCGGTCTCTTCGCCGCGTACTTCAAACTCGCTAGGGACAGTCATGATGTCGCCGGCGCTTGGATAGGCGCCATCTGTGTCGTCCTGATGTCCCAGGGCACGAGTATGTTGTTCTGACCAATCACCTTCCCTTCTCCGAAACGCCCGGATCGCACAATTGCGGTCCGGGCGGTATTACTATGTATTCATCAGATTGATAATCATGTCGAGGAGAGCGCGGAATTGGCCGCTGACTATAGGCGGTAATTTCAATTTCTCGACCCTGCGCGCGGCTCTCGCATGGTATCTCATCACGACACTGCGCGCCTTCGCATATCCACCGCTCATGGTAATCAGGCTTCGCAAGGTTGCGACGTCACCCGGCGTCTTGTCCTGTTGTTGTAAAAGGCGAAGAATTTGCAAACGGTACTTGCGGGACGCGAGTGCGTATGATACGAGCAACGTAATCTTCCCCTCGCGAATATCTGACGACGTGCCCGCGTATCCTGTGCTATAGACGTTCTGCAAGTCGTTCGCGAGCTGGAACGCCAGTCCAGCATCCAGAGCAAACGCATGGAATGCCTTCTTGTCTATGCGTGCTTTCCCGAGCTGGACGCCGGTAAGAAATGGGCCCTCGATAGTATAGGTGGATGTTTTCAAAAAATACCGTGTCAGTTGGTCCTGCATCGACGGCAGTTTCTCCGGAAGTGCGAGGATGTCCAGTACCTGGCCGACATAGGTCGTATGGAGGATCCGTTCGAGCAGTTCCAGAGTTTCTATCTTTTGGTGGTACGTGAACTTCGTACGCAGAACGATGCGTTGCACCAAGTCAGCAGCGACGTCGCCCGCAATGATAGCACTGTCGAGACCGATCTTCTCCTTTTTGTTCCGTGAAAGCACGCTAGGAGCAGTACGTTCAAATATCTTATGGAGGGTAGGCCCGCCGCGCCGCTCAAAATCCCGGTCGATAATATCATCGTGAATCAGTAAATACGAATGCAGTAATTCGTACGCAGCAGCTACTTTCAGGATGTCGCCAGTGATTCGGTTCTTTGTATTGGTAAGGTATCCGAGGAGTACGAGGATACCGCGGGCGCGTTTCCCGCCTTTTCTCATAGTAAACTCGCCTACACTCCGCATGAGTGAAAGTGACAGCGGGTGCCGGGCTTTGTGCATTTCACTGTCGAAGAAGCGCTTCAAGGTCGACTCGATGCGCTGTTTCGCTTGTTTGAGAAATGCGTTAGAAGATGGCACAGGCGTTATTTGCCGAAGTTTCTCTTTCGCTCGGAATAATCAGCAAGTGCGGCGGCTAAATCTTTTTCTGAAAAATCCGGCCACAACGTATCGCAAAAGTACAGTTCGCTGTAGGTGGACTGCCAGGTCAAGAAATTCGATAAACGCTGCTCTCCTCCCGTACGAATGATCAAATCAGGGTCAGAAACGCCTTTCGTATACAGGTTACTCGACATGACTTCTTCGGTGATCTGGTCTGGACGAAGTTTCTTGGCGATCATCTCTTTGACAGCATGAATGATCTCTTCTCTCCCGCCGTAATTCAGAGCGATAGTGATGACCCCGTGCTTATTCTTTTTCGTCAGTTCGACGGCTTGTCGGATTTTTCGCTGGAGAAGCATTGATAATGTCTTGATCTGGCCGATGACCATGAGGCGTATCCCTTTCTCATTGAGGCGTTTCAAATCCATCGTGAGTACCCATTTGATAAATTCAAAAAGGTCGCGCACTTCTTCTTTTGAGCGCTTCCAATTTTCGGTCGAAAAAGCATAGATGGTGACCTGCTTGATGCCGCGATCGAAACATAACATGGAAACCCTGTCCACCGCTTTATATCCTTCGCGATGACCCTCAATAGCGGGTAATCCTCTTGCATGCGCCCATCGGCGGTTCCCATCCATTATGAAACCAATATGTTTCGGCAGTATGTGTGCGTCCATCTCATTCATAGATACCAGTCATACTCTCGCAAAATGGACTCTTCGTCAAGCATAGGCGTACGAAAGCCTTTACAAATAGCACATAGATAGGTAGAATCGTGGTACTTATTCATAATCGCAAGAACGTTGTTACGGGGTATGGCCCAATTGGTAGGGCGCTCGCTTCGGGTGCGAGAGGTTCCCGGTTCGAGTCCGGGTACCCCGATAAATTAACGGATGGGGTCACCGACCTATTGACATAGGGCAGTGTTTTATGCTAGCTTAACAATAACTTTTACGTTCTTTTTGCATTTATTTGGCACTTACCCCCGCGATTTTTTTGCGGGAAACCATATCCTCTGTATCACTCTCACCGTATTGGAGGTAGGGTCATGTGTCACACGACGATCAAGCATTTCGGCGACAAGCCAAAAGGTACATTTGAGTTCCTCCCTCGTGGCGGAACACCGTTTACCGGCAAGGTGACCCGCGTTGACGGTGCAAACTATACCGTCAAAAAGACAGATGGGACCCTCACATCTGTCAATGAGGCCACGGCTGCACGCCGCGCTTGACGTTTGTCTCATAGGCATTCGTTCATACTTCCGCCCCGCGTTCACTCGCAGGGGCGGTCTTCTTATCCAATAAGAAAACTCCCTCTCACCTTGGACTGGCGGAGGGAGCTAAAACATTCTGACAAATGAACAGTTACTACTTGGTCCGGCGCTTGCGGCGCTTAACCTTCGTAGCTTTTTTCTTTTTGGACTTTGGCTTGGCCGTCGTGAAGTCCATCCGAGACTCAGGACCATTCCAGGTCCTACGCGGTTTTTCATCCATACGCAGACCCTCCTCTTGTAGATGACAGCGGCAGTTACACTGAAATTTCAAGCTTGAACAGCATCCGCGGCATTTCGAGGTACCGGGCAGTCGTCTGCTGGATAAGCTCGGGTGGAAGTTCCGGTGCCGGCGGCTTTTTGTCCCAACCTGTAGATGCGAGATAATCCCGCACTGGCTGTTTGTCGAAGCTCGGTTGCGGCCCTCCGGGATGGAACCTATCCTTTGGCCAGAAGCGGGATGAATCGGGAGTCAGCACCTCGTCAACGAGAACGAGAACCGGAATCCCGTCAATCACGTTGAGACCGAACTCGAACTTCGTATCAGCGATGATGATACCGCATCGCCAAGCGTACTCCTTCGCCGCGATATAGAGCTGAAGTGCTACGTCTTCGATCTGGTCTGCGATCGATACAGCCGAAACCAAGAACCCTTTCGAGTCAAGCCACGGACGGATGATGCCTATCATCCGCTCTCGGCTGATGTTCTCATCATGCGCGCCGCCAGTCGCTTTCGTAGATGGCGTGAAGATGGGCGTATGAAATGCCTGAGACTCGAGTAGATCCCGGGGCAGGGAGAATCCATGAACCACGACGAGACTGTCCCTTTGAACTTCCAGGGCCTTGAGGTAGTCCTTCCAGAACGAGCCCACGATGTGCCCACGGATGATGACTTCAATCGGGATGACATGACACTTCTCGACCAGCATAGCCCGGCCATCCAGCTCGTCCGCGAAGGAGTGGAATGCCTTTGGCATATCCCCGATATCGGTGGAGAGAAGATGGTGCCGGAACCGTATACTGTGGGAAGGGTCCAGGACGATGCGGGGAACAAATTGGAACCACCGACATGTCATGGCATGAAGCACCTGTCCCTTGCCCGGGATGGGGTTCGGTAGAACCACATCGAAGGCAGAGAGACGATCGGTAGCGACAATGATCAGCTGATCTCCCAGGTCGAAGATGTCTCGCGTTTTCCCTTGAATGCGGGGGTACCGACCGTCGAGACGTAGATGGTCGGTGTTTATCAGTATCGACATAACAATCCTTTCTTCGCAGCTGTCAGGCGGCGAGTTTGAGGCGGCGTCGCCAGTAGTTGGCAACACGTACTGCCGTCCGTGGAGCTTCACCGACGTACAAGGACGGATCGGACAAGATGGCGATCTGTCGCTTTGTCATCATCTGCCCGTATTTTGCAACGGTAGGATCATGAGCGAAAAGTTCGAACAGTCTTCTGCCGGTCCGGCGCGATTTCTGCGCGAGTTTCTTTACGTAGGTGTGGGCGCTTGGATGGCCCAAGACGAGCAACATGGTCACGAGCGGATCGGAAATGATCTGCCCGTGGGTTATGTTGAGGTTCGAAATCATCCGGTGGGTATCGGGCTTCACCTTCGGAAGTTCGCGCCGTAGCGACTTTGCCACGGTATAGAGCAACTCGACCATCTCCAGAATAAAACGGCTTGACGCGGAATTGGTCAAGTCTCTCTGATGTTCCGAGATGAGATCCAGATACCGGGTAATCATCCGCGGCATCATT
>LCPQ01000016.1 GCA_001003705.1 Parcubacteria group bacterium GW2011_GWA2_48_9
ATGAGCCTCTGGCTCAAAAGGCGCACCTCCGCCAGAGGCGTCATGCCAGAGGCAGATCCGCCTTTGGCATGAGGCGCAGAACCGTATGCCTTGGTGGACCGTGTGGGAGTTGAACCCACGACCTCCACATTGCAAATGTGGCGCTCTAGCCAACTGAGCTAACGGCCCGGGTTTGCGACGAGAATAAACGCTGATTGCAGCTTGCAGCTACTTAACGCCGGGAATAAACAGTTTAACAAAGGAGAGCAGCACGCCCTCGATCAAGTTGGTCATAATAAGGAAGCCGACGATACTCATCACGATGCCGATCAGCTTGTAGGCGAGCCGCGCGCCGCCGGCGCCGAGATAACGCTCGGCATCGGCAAAACCGCCAAAGTTTTGGTAGAGCCACTCGCTCTTAATGGTGATGGTCGCGCCGGCCGCGACGAGGAATAATCCGAGAATGATTTTTCCCATAGAGCTCAAGTACACATGGACGGTGCAGGGCTCGAACCTGCAACCCCTTGGATGTAAACCAAGTGCTCTACCATTGAGCTAACCGTCCTTATCAACATTAACCATTAACCGTTGACCATTAACTTTTTTGTTGATCAGTTACCGGTTAATGGTTAATAAAGTGCCCAGGGCGGGACTTGAACCCGCACGCTCTTGCGAGCCTAGGCCCTCAACCTAGTGTGTATACCAATTCCACCACGAGAGCAAGAAACTTTATATAGTATGTCTTAGTATACTGGACACATTCTCTGCATTCAAGGTAGCTGACGCAAAGATTCCCGTATACTTGATACGGGCCCAATAATGCTATTGAGTCCTAGGTTACTTTGCTGCTACCTCTTTCAAGCGTTTTCCGTAATCACGCAGGTAGTAGAGTTTTGCGCGGCGTACTTTTATCTGCTTGAGTATCTCAACCTTTTTAATGATCGGGGAATGCAGTGGGAAAATGCGTTCGACGCCTATTCCGTTGGAAATCTTCCGAACTGTAAATGTAGCACCCTGTGAGGTTCCACCGGATAAGGCAATGACCGTACCCTCGTATATTTGTATGCGCATTTTATCACCAGCTGGGACCAACTGATGTACACGCACAACCATTCCTGCGCGAAGCGCTGGTATCGGTTCACGAGCTATTGCTTGCGCATCAGGCTTTTGGGAGGCCTCTTTTGATGCATCACCTACGGCTTTTTTCTTGGATTTTTCTGCCATACCTATTGTTTATAGTAAGATAAGTATATCGAAGTATAACGAAATACAGCGCGGTGTCAACCCCGTTAGAAAATTTACCGAAGCTCTCGATTACGATTAAACGCTTCTCTACCTAGATACATTAGGGAGTATGATAGACTAGAGAAAATTTTCTAGCGGGGTTGACCCATACGGATTTTCCGTAGAGAACCTAGAATTCGCGAAAACTCATCTGGAAGCGGGGCAGAATATGACCTTAGCTTGCCGGTGATGTCCTGGAAAGAGATAGACGTGGCAGTGAGGAGGGGATGAGCGGCTCCCAGTTCATTTCGTCGCTTGCGAGCGTGATAGAGCGGATCGCCGACGATTGGCAGCCCAAAGGCATGTAAGTGGACCCGTATTTGGTGCATGCGGCCAGTCTTGGGCTTGATAAGGAGCAGTGTGTTTTGAGGGAAAGTTTCGATAACCTCGTATGATGTTACTGCAGCTTTTCCAGTGGCATCTGGCAGGGCGGCCATGCGTCTGGGGCGACGCTTGGATCGACTTATTGAAAATGTAATGTCACCTTCTTCGCTGTTTGGGTGCCCATGAACGAGTGCTGTGTACTTTTTCTCAATGTTACGCGTTTTAAAGAGATCTTTAAGGTGTTCATACATTTCCCACGTACGTGGCACCAAAATGATCCCGCCTACATCTCTATCGAGTCGGTGCACGATTGCTGGTCGCGCCGGGTCTTCACCGAGTGATGCCAGCTCCGAATACTTAACAATAAGCTGATCGACTAGTGTTTCTTCTTCTGATGTCTCGGTTGGATGCACGAGGAGTCCTGCGGGCTTGTTGACTACGACCAAGTCCCGCTCTTCCGATATGATACTGGCTTGCGGTACTGTGTTCTGCTGCCGCTTCTTTGCCGGCGGCTTCTTTGCAATAAACGAAATAGTATCCCCTGCCCGCACTGGCTGGTGAGCTATAGCCGGCCGGTTATTCAGAATAATAAGCCCATTTTTAATGTCCTTTTGTATAGAAGCACGAGATCGATCGGCAAAATACTCTGAAAGAAAAACATCGAGACGTTTTTTCCCCTGGTCAACCGTAATCCAATAGTAGGTCCTGGCGGCATGTGTAGTGTATGCATGACATCATTCCCATCCAGTAATGGTGGAACAGCAGCTTTTTTCCCTGTCTTTTTGATTTTACCTACACGCTTCAGTATTTTACGGAAACTCGTAAAATCAGCCTTACCGTTTTGATGTATAGTCGCTGCGGTATCAGCATATTGCACTTTTATGAGACTTTCTGACGGGAAGAGCGGGTTTACAAAATACTTTTCGACGGTAGTTTCCCGCATAACGTCAATATCGTTTCGATATCCTACGAGATGGTATCGTATAATCCAGGCAATTCTTTCCGGATCAATGTGTAGAAAATCATTTGTTTTCGGGAAAACTGAAAATGACAAACGCTTCATAATTGTTAGTGCCAGTTCTGCGCCCACCGTATCATGGTTATTAAACCTAATGCGATCAGTTCCATCCTTTTTAGGAGTTTGAATAGTATAGGGTTTGCCAAGGTCGTGAAATAGAGTGCCGAATACTATTTCAGCGTTTACTCCTCCCATTCCAAATTGCCGCCGGTAGACAGGCGAAGAAAGAATACTGAGTGCCAAGCGCGTATGTACCCAGACGTCGCCTTCCCGGTGAAAATTAGCAGGCTGTGGACACTTCTTCATTTTTTCAAGTTCGGGCATGAGTTGATGCACTATGCCCATATCAGCTACGAGGTCGAACGCCCGAACGGGATCAGCGACAAACGCTTTAATAATCTCATGAGCGATCATCTCCCGCGGTACGATAAATTTTCCGTCCCGTCGCTCTTTGAGGTGGTGTACCAGTTTCGGGATTGCTTTTAAAGTTTTTGGGTCTATGGCGAAATTAAGTTGGCAGGCAAAACGAATACAGCGGAGTATGCGGGTAAAATCCTCATGAAAGCGCTCGATTGGGTCGCCGACGGTTTTCAGCGTTTTCTTTGCGAGGTCAATAAGTCCGCCAGAAGGGTCAATAAGCTTTCCCGTTCCCAGATTGAGTGCAAGTGCGTTGACTGTGAAATCGCGACGGAGCAAATCATCTTCAATGGGCAACTGAGGGTTCGACTGCGTTTTCACGTCCCGATAACCACCTGTCCCGAAAGAATGGTCAGTACGCGGGAGGGCAATATCAATCGGCTCATTGAGTAATGATCTTTTAGGTAAAAACTTAAGTACCCCAAAGGTTCGACCGACAAGATTTACCGTTCCCAGAGACTTCAATACTCGCTGCAAAGCCCGAAGTGGTATGTTCCTTACAACAAAATCGTAATCTTTTGAGTTACGCTTTAAGAGTGTATCGCGGATAATTCCACCCACGAGATACATCTCCGCAGATGGGTATTTCTGCCGTAAAGCAGAGATAAATGCAAAATCCTTTTTCCGCCTGAGAGAAGCAGAGAGTGCGTCGATTCTTTTTGCCTTCATATACTGTAGACTATCCTAAAAACGGCCGGTTGTCATCCAATCTAGGTGGTGGGGAGTGGTAGACGATATTCGAACCTATGTCCGATCACAGTACCAACCCACCATGCCATAGGGGAGGGTACATCGGGGAGAATTGCTTCGTCAATGGCCGGAGGCGGGTACGCAGCGACCCCCGACACCTTGACAGTATGGCTGATCCGTGATAAAGTCCTGGGTCAAATAAAAAACATGATCTTGAAATAGTGCAATTCTAGCCAAAGGAGGCGAGTCAATGGATGCTATGGTGCAAGAGGCAATGAAGTGCGAAATCGCATTTCAAGCCCTGACGGAAGCAGCTGACCGCAAAAACGCGGAGATGCTGAAAGACGCCAGAACATGGCTGGAGTTGGAGGGTGTGGACGGTGAGACTCTGAATATCATCCTCGGCTACATTGAGGTTCAGTTTCAGGGACTCTCGAAGGCCCGTCAACAGATTCTCGGTTATATGAGGGAAAGACGCCAACGTGCAACAGCTTGAAACACAGCAAAGACATGGGAGCCATCCAACGGGTGGCTCTGCTTTTTTGCATCAAAAAAACATAGGTGTTGACTTTGCTCCGATGGAACACACATTACCGCGGGCGGGTATGGTGGTGGGCGGTAGAGGACTCGAACCTCTGACCTTCACAATGTCAATGTGACGCTCTAACCAACTGAGCTAACCGCCCAAAAAATTTCTTTGGTGGGCATGGATGGGATCGAACCATCGACCCCCACTTTATAAGAGTGGTGCTCTAACCGCTGAGCTACATGCCCCTTATGCAAGGGAGACGCCCATTAGCGCTTTTTAGTGATACAGCCCCACATTATGCCTGTCAACAGTAAGAGCTACGCAGGCTTTTTGCCGAGGTACTCCGCTGCTTGCCCAATGATTCGTAGTATTTTACTCGAACCCTTGTTCTCTACCAGCCTATGGAAGAAAATAGTCCAAGCTGCGTAACGGAACGTAGAGAACATAGCTCCAAAGAGAATGATGGCGGCGGCGATTACGGAAACACCTGCGACAATAACGAGTGTAAGGCCTACGGGAGTGTAAAAGAGTAGTGTAAGGAATCCAAGGAGGATGAAAGGAACACTCGCAAACGCCAACACCACAAATAATCCTAGTGATCCGACGATGCCTATCAAGAAAATTATAAACGCCATTTCTACTGTACTCAGCATGTTGGCGGTGAAAAGGCGCCAACCTGCTCGCACTGCCTGGGAGAGTTCGTAGTCGTTCACGACGATATAGAGGGATGCGTATTTGCTCACAAACGCAATAATGAGTGCGAGAGGCACGAGGATCAAAAAGGAAAAAAGCACATACAAGAGAATACCCGTTTCAGTGCTTTTTAAAAGGAGTATCAGTACGATAGGTGCGCTGACAATCACCAGAAGCCCGTATGTCACAATTCCAGAAATAACCGAAATGCTGAGGATTCTTCCGAAGTACTTCGCCCCAGAGCGATATCCCTGCGCCATATCAGTTTTTTTCTGTTTCAGAATACGCGTAATTCCATCATACAGGGCCCCCTGGGAAGTAATAATGAGCCACAGCGCGACTACGCCGACAGTGACGAAAATGAGGAAAAAAAGTATGGCTTCAATGGCCGATCGATCGAGAAAGTCTCGAAAGTTGACAAAAAGTACCCCAAGCAATCCGGTTGAGTACAAATTTTTCAGGCTCAGAAGTGTCGCAGGAGAATCCCCAACTGATGTCAGATTATTTAGTAATACTTGTAATTCGCCCCCATTGCCCAACAGTGCGGCGAAAAAACCAAAGAGCCAGAGAAACTTATACTTCCACATGATCTGCCATGACTGACGGATGATATCCCGGAAAAGTGTTGGTTCCATACGCGGTTCCTCCTTATGTAAGCGTATAATAATTATGAAGATGCCGGAGTAAAGATCGCCTCGAACTCGGCCTGTTCGAGTGTTTCTTTCTCCAAAAGTTTATTGACTATGTCTTCAAGCCTTGGACGTACCTTTGTAATGACGTCTTTAGCTACTATATATGCGTTGTGAATGATTTCCGAGACTTCTGCATCAATAAGTTTCGCTACGTGCTCGCTGTAATCACGTCGCTCGTGGATTTCTTTGCCCAGGAAGATCATTTCTTCCCGTTGCCCATATGTCCGAGGACCAAGTTTTTCACTCATCCCAAACTCTGTAACGATTTGCCGAGCAAGTTTTGTGGCCTCTTTTAGGTCATTGGATGCCCCCGTGGTGATATCATCGAAAACGATTTTCTCGGCAGCATGGCCTGCGAGCATTACGGAAAGATCATCGAGGAATTCAAGTCGCGAATGCAAGTGTCGGTCCTCCGAGGGGAGTTTCAGCGTAAAGCCGCCAGCGCGCCCACGCGACACAATAGATACTTTTCGAACCGGATCGGCATGCGGAAGTTCATGAGCGACCAGAGCATGTCCCGCTTCATGATAGGCGGTGATGCGTTTTTCTTTTTTTGATAACATATGGCTCTTCCGCTCGGGCCCCAAGAGTACCTTTTCGACGCCTTCGAAGCATTCATCAATCGTAATTTGTTTCTTATTCCTACGAGCAGTAAGGATCGCCGCCTCATTAAGCAGGTTGGCGAGGTCAGCGCCTGTGAACCCAGGTGTACGTTGGGCGACGGCTCGGAGATCAACATCTTTAGCAAGCGGTTTATTAGCCGCATGGACCTTCAGAATCGCCTCCCGATCACCAATATCCGGCATATCAATAAAGATTCTTCTGTCGAAGCGGCCAGGACGTAAAAGTGCTGGATCCAATACATCGGGCCGGTTCGTAGCAGCCAGGATGATAACATTCGTATGCGTGTCAAAACCGTCCATTTCTACGAGGATTTGATTCAATGTTTGCTCGCGCTCATCGTGTGATCCACCTAAGCCAGCGCCGCGTTGGCGGCCAACGGCATCAATTTCATCTATAAACACAATACAGGGGGCTGAACGCTTTGCGCGTTTAAAGAGATCCCGGACTCGAGCTGCACCGACACCGACGAACATCTCTACAAATTCAGACCCGGAAATATTGAAGAACGGCACATTCGCTTCCCCGGCTACTGCTCGCGCCAGTAGCGTTTTGCCTGTGCCAGGAGCACCGACGAGAAGGGCTCCCTTTGGTATGCGCGCACCGAGAGCAAGAAATTTGTCAGGTGAACGAAGAAATTCCACAACTTCCATGAGCTCCTCCTTTGCCTCTTTCGCTCCAGCGACATCTTTGAAGGTGGTGCGTTTCTTCTTGTCTTCAGCGCGCACCTCCCTCGCCTGGCTTTGGCCGAAAGATAGCGCTCGAGTGTTGGCTCCCTGGGCCTGTCGCATCATAAACCAAAGGAACAACCCGATAAGTATGAAAGGAATTAAGAAAGGCAGTATCGAACCCAGCCAGAAAGCTGTTCCAGAAACATCTTTGACGTTAATCGCAACGTCCTTATAAATGGCAGGGTCTACACCGTAGTTTTTTAGCAGTGCACTCAATGAATCGGTAGGTTCTTTGCGGGATTCCAATTGATTGCCTTCCTTAAGAGTGACGGTCAGTTTATCCCCTTGCACGTCGATAGTTTGTACTTCCTTCTGGGTGATTTTTTCAACAATAGTCGCAATGCCGACTATTTCAGGCTTATTCAATGATGAATTGAACAAACTTAAAACGCCCATGATGACAACGATCACCAGGAAGAATATGAGAAAGTTACGGGCGAGTGAGCGCATGATAATAGGGGCGGCTTAAAAAAGCGTTTATGACGATTTGCACGATGACTCTAGTATCCCGAAAAATGGGGAAAAATGCAAGTCGCGCTTTTTTTACTCCTTAATAGCCGTTGGCTCGTCGACAACAGGGGGGACGGGTTGATTTTGATCGGGCGCAGTTTCAGGTTTTTCGAGTGCTTTAAGCGACAGGCCAAGCCGGTGGTATTCAGGTTCGATCGATATGATTTTGAATTTTTTCGTATCACCGATCTTTGCAATATCCGATGGTGATAAAATGTGCTTATTTGCAAGTTCAGAGATATGCGCTAACCCATGAATATCGTCATCGAGCTCAACGAAAAGGCCGTATGGATTTACTTTTAAAATCTTCCCGGAGACTACCTGCCCTACTGTATAGCGCTTCACCGCATCTTTCCAGGGGTCTTCTTTCAACGATTTCATAGATAGAGAGATTTTTGAACCTTCTATCGCAATAATTTTTGCCTTTACCTCATCTCCCACTTTAACTATATCGCGGGGGTTGTCGATGCGTTGCCAGGCAAGCTCCGAGATGTGAACTAGTCCCTCGAGGTGTGGGCCAAATTCTACAAATGCCCCGAAGTCAACGACACCGGTAATTTTTCCTTCAACAGCATCCCCAACCTTGTATTGTGATAGGACGCCCTGTTGCTCTTCTTCCCATGCGGCTTTTTCTGAAACGATGAGCTTACTATCGTTTTCATTGATGTCAATTACTTTGACCCGCATAGTATTTCCAGTGAACTTCATCAGTAGTTCGAGAATTCTATTCTTGTCCCCACCCTCTACACGGGGGTAATGTTCGACAGTTAACTGTGACACTGGTAAAAACCCTTCGATCCGGCCTACACGAACCATTAATCCGCCTTTATTTGCGTCAGTTACAGGCACATCAATAATAGTTCCGTCATGCATCAAGTGTTCGAGCCCGCCCCAAGCTTTTTGATGGCCAGCTTGGCGGAATGAAAGTTCCAGCATGCCTTTTTCATTTTCGAGATCAAGTACGGTAGCTTGCGCCACATTACCCACTTGCAGTTCTCCGGTACCTTCTGATTCGTCAAAAATTTCCTTGCCACGTACTATCCCCATGAGTACGCCTTGAATATCAATAAAGACTTCATTTTTTGATACGCTAATGACCTTCCCCTCGACCGTATCGCCCACCTTAGGTAACTGGGGCTGGTCGGGCGTAGCGAGGAGCGTATCCATTATGGTATCTTTTTGTTTTCCTAAAACCTGTGTATGCATATGTTTGTTTCTTAATAATTATGCGTCAAAGAGTTTCCCCTTGGGAGGTTTCCCCACGGGCAAACCTTTTTCTAGCGTGTTCTACAGCCTACATCAGTAAGTATTTTTTTGCAAGACTGCCAGGAGCCTGTGTAAAAAAATTGACAATTACACCGAAATTTGGTATATTATAGCAACAAAGATATGGCAAATGTATTTCGTCCGAAGATAAAAATCGATACTGTCCGCGATACGGCACGAAAAATGGCCGCAACTCAAACTGGAAAGCAAATCAGCCAAACGAAATTCAAGCAGTTCCTTAAAACGGACAAAAGTACGCGCGGCATGGTTTTACGCTCCGGCTCCATGCATATTACGAAGACCCAAGCGCAGAAGTTTATGGGGACTGTGGTGAAAAAAATTGACGAAACGAAAGGTATGAAGCTCAGTATGTATGCGCGGAAGATGGGGATAAAACAGGGCAATGTTACGCCAATCGGACTGAAGAAAGCCTATGAAGCTGGAGCACGCGCGGAGATAAAGGCAGAAGCGCCCACAGGACCTTCGAAGGAAGAGCTTGCACGGCAGCAGCGCATAGAACGTGGACGGCAAATTCTAAGCCGCCGTGACCGTGCGGAAGAAATCAGGAAAGAATATCAGGCGAGGACATCGCCACGTCCCACCTCTCCCACATATCAGCCAACACAGCTTATGCATGGGAGCGGCGCTGCCAGAGCTGGGCAGAGTAATGTCAGCTTATCACGCGCATCTACACTCACTGGCCGTCAGCGACCGGGAACTTCTTTGCGTGCAGGAGGAGAGGATGACGCTAATGCCGTTGTCCTTTCTTTCCATAGCAAAGCCCGGATGCAGGAATTGTCCCTTTTGGGTGAAAAATTGGAAGAAACACTCAGGCGCGCTTTGGCTTCTGTGCCAATCATTCACCTACTGTCGAAGGTGAAGTCCATGAAGGCTCTCAGAACATTAGGATGGGAGTCCGGCAATATAGTGACTTCAGAATTTGCGAAAAAAATTGGAACGCGGTTCAATATCGAATATATTTTCTTTGGGACTATCCAGCATCAGCCCATCGGCGCACATGTGGAACTTTTTCTTTTTCTCATTTCGGAAAATAGTCTTCTGAAAGTCGCTGATATTGTTGAAGACTACCAGCATACCTTTGAAATTGAGAAACGTCTCACATGGCAAGTACAGAAGTTTTTCGAGGAAAAAAGCGATGAAACTTCAACCGGTTCGGACGTATCAATACCTTCGCCAACCGAAGCGGAAGATCTTCCGATATAGCTTCTTTACAAGTTTTTCTCTGTCTGTTGTACCCTAGTGTGAGAAGCCTTCAAAAACACCCAATATAGGCCCATTTTTAGGGCTTTTTCTGTGAATGGAGGGGGTTTACGAGTACCCCGTTTTTTGCTACCATATACGTACACTCATGATGTCGCTCACTAACGCACTAATGCATGGCATATGATCATCACGTGGCTTGGACAAGCCTGTTTTAAAATCCAAGCAAAAGACGTTACTATAGTCATAGACCCCTATGAAAATATTGGTTTGAAGCTGCCCAGGGTGACGGCAGACCTTTTATTAATTACTCACGGACACGATGACCATGCGAATCGAAAAGGAGTTACCGGCACTCCATTCGTTATTGATGGGCCAGGGGAGTATGAGATAAAGAAGGTATTTGTATACGGGGTAAGTGGATATCACGACGAAGACCAGGGAAAAAGCAGGGGCTTAGTCACTATGTACCGGATAGAGTGTGAGGGTTTAACAGTCGCGCATCTTGGTGACATTGGGACAAGCGATCTTACCCAGGAGCAGCTCGAGAAGCTGGAAGATGTGGATATTCTCATGATTCCCGTCGGCGGCGTATACACGGTTGACGCCAAAGGGGCTGCCAAAATAGTGAACCATCTCGAACCGCGAATAGTCATTCCGATGCATTATCAGATTCCAGGCCTTACGCTCCAAAAAAAGTTGGACACAATTGACGGTTTTAGAAAAGAAATGGGTGGTAAAGGAGAAATACTAGATAAATTTCGCGTAATGAAACGTGACGTACCGCAGGAGGACATGCAGGTGGTGTATCTCAAACCGTTACCCTAGACATCTGTGTCTGCTCGTACGCCAGCACAAGTTCGTGTCCCCTCCTCACCTTCCTCTAGCCAACATCTTGAAGTGAAGAAACGCCGCCTGTTTTTCTATGTAAGTGGGACGCTCATCGTGATCATCTTGATTTGGCTACTCACGAATCCGTTCGCAACTAACGATTCTTCCGAGAACGGATTTAAGAAACTCTTCGGAGGTTTTAAAGATTTTTTTTCGACAATTGAGGAGTCATTCTCAAACCGTCCCGGGACTGATACGGATACCAATACAATACAAAACGATGAATACATCAACAAAGTAGAGAATGATCTTTTTCCACAGTTTGAAGAGTAATGCCTATGTTGGATAAGAAAAAAATTGAAGTGAATACTTTCGCGAAGGCTATTACCCAGCGTCCGATTGTGCTGGAGATGGAAGAGTCTTATCTCGATTATGCAATGTCTGTCATTGTGTCACGCGCATTGCCCGATGTTCGAGACGGCTTAAAACCGGTACATCGGCGTATCCTGTATGCAATGTGGAATATTGGTTTACGCAATAGTGCAAAATTCAGGAAGTCTGCTACCGTTGTCGGCGAAGTACTGGGTAAATATCATCCGCATGGCGATTCGTCAGTCTACGACGCGTTAGTTCGTCTCGCACAGGATTTTTCTATGCGGTATCCATTGGTTCATGGTCAAGGGAACTTTGGTTCAATGGATGGTGACGCAGCCGCCGCTATGCGATACACTGAGGCGAAACTGACGCGAATCGCTGAAGAAATGCTGTATGACATCGAGAAAGACACCGTTAATTTCATGCCGAATTATGACGGCAACCAGAGGGAACCCCGTATTCTTCCCTCGAAGCTTCCAAACTTGCTCTTGAGCGGTACGGTTGGCATCGCTGTCGGTATGGCGACTAATGTTCCTCCCCACAACTTATCCGAACTCATCGATGGCGTGATACACATTATCGATAACCCTGACGCATCCATTGAGGATCTCATGCAGTTCGTGAAGGGACCCGATTTTCCGACTGGCGGAATTATTTTTAACATTCACGATATACGCACTGCCTATGCGACAGGAAAGGGATCGATAGTCATGCGGGCAAAAACCGATATCCAGGAGATGCCAAACGGTTTTACTATTGTTGTTAACGAGATCCCCTATCAGGTCAATAAGGCTGACCTGCTGGCCAATATCGCCGAGTTAGTCAAAGACAAGAAAATAGATGGCATCAAAGATCTCCGCGACGAATCGGACCGGGACGGTGTGCGCGTTGTCATTGAGCTAAAAAGGGAGGCCTATCCGCGAAAAGTGCTCAACCGTTTGTTTCAGCTGACGAATCTTCAGACCTCATTCCATGTCAACATGCTTGCCCTCGTTGACGGGATCCAACCGCGAGTACTGACCTTAAAGATGGCTCTTGAAGAACACTTGAAGCATCGCAAGGAAGTGATTAGGCGGAGGACGACCTATGATCTTGAGCGCGCGAAGGAGCGTGCGCATATTCTAGAAGGCTTGCGTATTGCGCTCGTTAAGATCGATGCTGTCATCAAGACTATCAAACAATCCCGTGATCGCGATGAGGCGAAAACGAACCTCATAAAGCAATTCAAGCTTTCTGAGCGGCAGGCGATTGCGATCCTTGAAATGAAACTCCAGCAGTTGGCAAATCTCGAGCGGTTGAAAGTGGAACAAGAGTACAAGGAAAAACAGAAACTCATTCAAGATCTCCAGGCAATACTGAAAAGTGATAAACGAGTTCTGGGTCTCATTAAAGATGAGCTGCTTCAGCTGAAAGAACGCTTTGGTGACAGTCGCCGCACTGAAGTTCAAGCGAATCCGGTCGGCGAATTCTCACAGGAGGACTTAATACCCAATGAAGCGACTGTGGTTGTAGTCACCCACGACGGATATGTTAAACGTTTAGCACCTGAGACGTTTAAACGCCAAGGCAGAGGCGGAAAAGGGGTTATCGGTCTGACGACGAAAGAACATGATGCCGTCGAGCAGCTCGTGGCTACCATGACGCATGCCGACCTATTGTTTTTCACCAGTAGAGGTCGCGTTTTCCAATTAAAAGCATATGATGTGCCTGTTGCTTCTAGGACGGCAAAAGGGCAGGCGCTGGTGAATTTCCTCCAGCTAGGTCCTGATGAGCGCGTAACATCCGTAGACTCACTTAAAGAGTTGAAAGAATACAAACATCTTGCCATGGTGACGCTGAAAGGCGTCATTAAACGCGTCCATATTGAAGATTTCACTAATGTTCGCCGGTCAGGGTTAATTGCTATTCGTTTGCGGAAAGATGATACGCTCCAGTGGGTGCTTCCCACTACTGGAAATGATGATATTGCCATCACGAGCGCAAACGGGCAGGCAATTAGATTTAGAGAGCGACAGGTGCGTGTCATGGGACGAAATGCCAGCGGTGTCCGTGGCATTCGACTCCGGAAAGGCGACATGGTAGCTGGACTCGCGATCATAGAGGGCGGCAAGGTAAGCCAGGGTGAACAGCTTCTCGTAGTTATGAAAAACGGCTTTGGCAAACGCACGAATCTATCAAGCTATAAAGTCCAGGGCCGCGGCGGCTCAGGCGTTAAGACTGCAAAAACTACCCCGAAAACGGGTGCTATCATTGCGGCATTTACTGTGAATGCAAAACAAGAACAGGAAGACATCGTCATCATGTCAGATAAAGGGCAGGTGATCCGCTTACCACTGAAATCAGTTTCAGTATTAGGCCGTGCAACGCAGGGTGTGCGTCTCATGCGCTTTTCTGAGCCGGGGGACGGTGTTGCCACAGTGACATTTGTATAGTAGGATCAACCGACCTACCTCTTACCAAGCGCTTATCAAACCATCTATAACCTTTTATACTGCAAAGTGATATGGGATTACCAGCGAAACGCCGAACAAACCAGTCTAAACGCGAACGAGCTTCACATTTTGCGCTAAAACCTTTAACGCTCACGTCCTGTCCGAAATGCAAGAAACGCATCAAACCGCATCACGTTTGTCCGTACTGTGGGTATTATCGTGGGCATGACGTATTGAAGTTGGATACCAAAGCAGAGCGGAAACGAGCGAAGGAAAAGAAACGCGAGGACAAAGCAAAAAATCAGTAATTACAGTCATTCCACATATGTCCAACCGCCATCTTGCTCGAACGATAGCTATGCAGTCGCTCTACGAGTGGGACTTTAACCACTCTGCAGCGGAAGCGGCGGGTGAACTGGTAAAGCGAAACATTGTCGA
Organism: Parcubacteria group bacterium GW2011_GWA2_48_9; assembly: GCA_001003705.1. Taxonomy (GTDB): domain Bacteria; phylum Patescibacteriota; class Patescibacteriia; order UBA10025; family UBA10025; genus UBA10025. The sequence goes on from LCPQ01000016.1 coordinate 14,052, forward strand.
CTTTGCCGCTGATTTCGATGATAATGGTTTTGCTGAACGTCTCGTCAAAGGTGTCGTGAAGCACCTCGAAGAGATTAACAGTCTTATCATCGAGTACGCACCTGAATGGCCACTTGATCAGATTACGACGGTTGACCGTAATGTATTACGGATCGGCATTTTTGAACTCAAATTTTCGGGCGGAGAGATACCTCCTAAGGTAGCTATCAATGAAGCCATCGAACTTGCTAAGACGTTTGGCGGTGAATCGTCAGGAAAGTTTGTGAATGGCGTACTCGGCACCATATATAAAAAGATGTTGGAAAAGGGCGAGGCAATCATTACCGAAGAAAAACATGGACAGCGCAACGAACAGCCGCCCACGGTGTCCATGCCGGAGTAATTAGAGTGATTTGACGATGTTGGAGAAAGATTTTTCCCACTTAGAGCAAAAGCTCGGCGTAACATTCTCAAACAAGGACCTGCTGAATCAAGCGATGGTCCATCGTTCGTATTTGAATGAACATCCACGATTTGCATTGAATAATAACGAACGACTGGAATTTCTCGGCGACGCGGTGCTTGAGCTGGTGGTCACGGAGTATCTCTATCAGACATACCCAAACCCCGAAGGTGAACTCACCAATTGGCGGGCAAGTTTGGTAAATGCAAAAATGCTTGCGGAGCTCGCGCGGACATTTGACCTCGACCACTATCTCTACTTAAGCCGGGGTGAACAAAAGGACAAAAAAAGCAAAGCGCGGACATTTATTCTCGCCGACGCATTTGAAGCGCTCATTGGCTCGATGTACCTTGACCAAGGGTGGCAGGTGACGCAGGAATTTATCGTCAAGCATTTAATTCCGCATCTGCGCGTCATTCTCGAAAACCATCTCTACGAGGATCCGAAGAGCCATTTCCAGGAGTTCGCACAGGAAAAAACGGGCATCACGCCTTCATATAGAGTGTTGCACGAATCTGGCCCCGATCATGCACGGAAATTCCGTATTGGCATTTATATCGGCGAAGAATTGATTGCTGAAGGCGAGGGCACGTCGAAGCAGGAAGCGCAGGTGCGGGCAGCGGAAAACGCGCTGGAAGTGAAAGGCTGGTAAGTCACCAGAAGCAAAAGAGCATAAGAACCGAATAGATATCACCTATTGTGGCCCCGTTTGTTTTACCCCGGACCGCTTTGTTCAGGGGGTTTGACGTACTGCTTATCAAGAGATATTCTCCAACATAGAAAAAGCGAAACACAAAGGTGGTATTTGTCCCACCACAAGGGAGGGGTCGATGTCAGAACGCAGTGGTATGGAAACTCTTGACGGCAAGGTTGTCGCTATGTTTCCACAGAAGGGATGCATTGCCGTGAAGTTGTTTGTAGGAACGCTCGTGCCGGGCGCAAAGCTGGACTTTTCGAAGCCGCGCACCTCCGGATCAGAGGGAGACTTCGAACTTCAGGCGTCCGTTGTCTCGATCGAAGTTGACCGCCGCCCGGTCAATGCAATTTGCGTCGTCCGGAACAAAGACGGCAGCAAACATGCAGAAGTGATTTTCCAAGGTTCGTGTGAGCCCACTCAACACAAGGATCGCAGATGCGGCATTCGCTTGAGTCGAGGGCCGTTACCACCCAACAATGCCAGTGTCTTACAGGCAAACTGAACATTTCCCGAACATATCGATAGCGCGTCGACAGATCACGGCGCGCTTTTTCTTATTTGACATCAGCTACTTCCGTGATACAGTGAGGTTCTCAAAATCGAAATAACATTGTTGCTTTGCCAATACTGTTAGCCAACCGAAAGTGAGGTAAGCATGACAATCCTTGAAGTAGGGTCCGACGCGAGAACCCACATGTTAACTCGCAAACTTCGAAGTGAGGGACACAGCGTAATCTGCGCCCCGGGAAATGATGGGATCTTCTATGAACCCGGTGTGGTAACCGCGGACGTGAAGCCGGAGGACCACGCTCGCTTGATCTCTCTGGCCGACATGACCAAGGCTGTCACCATCGTACTGCCTGAGGGGCCACTCGTGGCGGGCATCGGCGACGAATTCCGGGCAGTCAATCGTCTTTTTTTCGGTCCATCAAGGGCAGGTGCCATGCTCGAAGGGAGTAAGGCGTATTGCTGTGAGACACTGGCGAAGGCCGGTGTTCCCATGGGGAAGTTCTGGATATTCGATGATCCGGAGGACGCGATTCATTTCCTCGAGAAGATCACATTTCCGATCGTGATTAAAGCCGATGGCCTATGTGCGGGCAAAGGAGTCCGTATATTGTGGTCATTGGAGGAAGGAATCCAGGCCGTCACTGCGTTCATGGTCGACAAGATCTTCAAAGAGTCGGGTGCACGGATTATTTTCCAGGAGTTCCTGAACGGCTACGAGCTCAGCATGTTCGCAATTCGCGACAAGAACGGGTTCGTCCTGTACACAATTTTCTCACAGGACCACAAGCCCGTGAACGATGGCAACAAAGGTCCGATGACTGGCGGTATGGGTGCCTTCGCTCCCGTGTCTTTGGCCAGTACGGAGCTCTGGCAGCTTGTCATCGACAGGATCTTCACTCCGACGTTCGAGGCAGTTGAGGACTATGAGGGCATCCTCTATGCCGGGCTCATGGTTACCGATTCGGGTCCGAAAGTGCTCGAGTACAACTGCCGATTCGGTGATCCTGAGACTGAGGTGGTTCTGCCGTTGTTGAAGACCAACCTTGGTGAAACGATCCAGGCGGCCGCAGAAGGAGAGCTGGAACGAATTGGCAAACTCGAATGGCACGATGGTGCCTGCTACTACGTCGGGATGACAGTTGAGGGGTATCCTGATGCTCCCGTTACTGGAGATGTGATCAGCGGCCTGGATGACCATGGCCAACTCGCTTGTCCTCCAGATCACGATGGTGAGATCTGGGTGCTACATGCCGGGACTGAACGAGTCGGCGGTGTCTGGAAGACCAAAGGCGGACGTGCACTTGGTGTGGGCTGTAAAGCCCAGAATCACAAATTCGCCTTTGGGGGAGCCTATAAGGGTGTTGAGAGAATCTCTTGGCGCGGTGAACACCATCGTAATGACATCGGTATTCACGCTGCGGCATAATTTTTTCCAGAGATCTATCGAAATTGTTCTTGACCTCGCTCTCCTTCGGGCGAGGTCTTTTCCTATTCGAAAATAAAAGGGGCAGTTAGAATTTACCTGTTTCAATTGCTCCTTAGCAATTTTTATTATATCCTCCCGGTATGGGTGAGACTACTCCTTCTTCTGAAGAGCATCGACCGGAGCAGCATATTCGATCCGTCGAAGATGAAGCTAGTTTGAGTAGAACAAACGAACAAGGCAGCGCAGAGACAAAAACTTCCGCCAAGGCGGAAACCACTGACTCTAACTCGAAGGTCGCCACGTTGGTGTGCTCGCCTGGTCTTACTGAGGATCAATTTCTATCGTGGACTGACGGAGCGAAAGCCATTATTGTCGTGGCATACGCGACCGGCACAATGCCCGATCGCTTGGTCCCGGCGATCCAGCGGAGAATACAAGAAGGGATTCCAGTGTTTGTGCTTTCAGATAATCCCGGTGACCAACATGGAATTGTAAAAATCATGTATGCTGCCGGAAAAGGGGCATACGATGCCGGAGCAGTGCCGTTGGAAAAAGTAAATGTCAATCAACAAGCAGAGGTATTTGTTGCTATCACCGAAGCGCTCAATAGAGGTTTGAGCGGCCAAGCATTAGCTGATGCAATTAGGGATCGGTACGCGTATCATCAAGGAGAAACAAAACCCATAGCCGAATGGGATGACCCTGCGTATATCCCTCCGCACCCGAGAACCAGAGTAACACGAGTGGGTGGCCTTACTGGTCAGAACGACAATGATTCATCTCCGAAATAGGTTTTCGTTTGGTTATAGCGCATTTTTATGCTATCCTTAGAAGCAGCAAGAGCTATGCGAATTGCGGATCCACATTTTACCCAACTCACCGGTGCTGTAAGCGCCAAGTATCGAATTCCCTTGTAATGAAGGGGATTTTTTTATGCCACAAAAAGCCACAGTAGGGTTCAAAAACCGTGATATTATCTCCATCCACGACTTTTCGAAGGATGAAATCCAGCATATCCTAAAGGTTGCAAAGGTATATAAAGACCGCCCACACCCAGGCCTGTTAAAAGGAACCATTCTCGCTTCACTGTTTTTCGAGCCGTCGACGCGGACGCGGTTCTCATTTGAGTCAGCGATGGAAAGGCTGGGCGGGTCGGTAATTTCACTTGCCGATGCCAAGTCAAGCTCGTCATCAAAAGGCGAGTCGCTGTCAGATTCGATCCGCATCGTTGAAAAATACTGCGATGTTATCGTCATGCGCCACCCTCTCGAAGGTGCTGCGCGGCTTGCAGCAGAAATTTCGAAGAACCCCGTGATTAACGGCGGCGACGGTGCGAATCAGCATCCTACCCAAACGTTTCTGGATCTTTTCTCGATTCAGGAAACTCAGAAGAAATTGTCTGGGTTACACGTTGCCCTTGTTGGTGATTTGAAATACGGGAGGACGACCCATTCACTCGCGTACGCTTTAGCGCTCTTCGGCGCGAAGCTCTATTTCGTCGCTCCGCAGTCGCTCCAAATGCCCGACCATATCATGAGGAATTTGAAGAAAATCAAAGCGAAGTATTCGTTTCACACCCACCCTGACCAATTGATGTCCAAGCTGGATATCTTTTATGCAACGCGCATCCAGCGGGAACGGTTCCCCGATCCATTGGAATACGAGAAGGTGGAAGGCATTTATGTTATTACGAATAAACTCTTGAAAAAGGTTAAGAAGAATTTTCGCATTCTCCATCCCCTGCCGCGCGTGAATGAAATCAACTATGAGGTTGATGACACACCGTATGCGTACTACTTCGAGCAGGCGAATAACGGGCTGTACGTGCGCCAGGCACTCTTAGCATTAATCATGGGAAAAGCGTCATGAGAGCATTTCGCGTCTACGCCATTAAGCAGGGTACGGTGATTGACCACATCCCCGAAGGAAAGGGAGTGGAAATCATCGAATTATTAAGCTTACGTAAATGGAAAAAAGTTGTGACGCTCGGCATGGGATTCACGAGTCGAAAGCTTGGGGCGAAGGATATCGTAAAGATAGAGGAAAAAGAATTGAACCAGGATGAAGCAAATAAGATAGCGCTTATAGCACCGACGGCGACCATTAACATCATTCGTAACTTTAAACTGGTCAGGAAAACCCAGGTTAAAGTGCCACGTGTAATCGAAGGCATCGTGAAGTGCGCGAATCCTGCGTGCATCACTAACCATGACCATGTCCGCACCCGTTTCTACCTCGAGAAGGCGAAGCCACTTTTGGTACTGTGTCATTACTGTGAACGGTACTTCGACGAGTCTGCGCTGACGCTATTGTAACAATGGACATCTCTGCCCGCATCGGTACTCTAACACTTGCTAACCCGACGATCTTAGCGTCGGGTATTTTGGGTGTTTCCCGCGCATCATTGAAGCACGTGTTTGATAATGGCGCTGGTGCCTGTGTGATCAAGTCAATCAGTTTAGAAGAGCGTGTCGGCCACCACGCGCCGAACATGATTACGTACGAAGGTGGCATGCTTAATGCTGTCGGATATTCGAATCCTGGAGTTGAAGAAGCACGCGCGGAATTTAAAGATTTAAAAAACGTCGGCGGGCCCGTGTTTGCGAGCATTATCGGGCAAAATGCCGATGAATTTTCAGCGATGGCAGAAGCTCTTTTGCCGGGAGATTTTTCAGCCGTTGAAGCCGTACTGTCCTGTCCGCATACGCCCGGTTATGGCACTATGGCCGGTCAAGGAACGCCGAAGAGTACGGAGGAAATTACAAAAGCCATACGAGCGAAAACAACATTACCACTTTTTATCAAGATATCCCCTGATAGCCAGCCTATCGGCGAAGTGGCGAAGGCCGCAGAGGCGGCAGGGGCAGACGGCATCGTAGCCGTCAATACGATGGGCCCCGGCATGATTATTGACATACAGACTGGCCAGCCGATATTACATTTCAAAGTGGGCGGCGTATCAGGAACGGCACTGCGGCCGATAGCGGTTCGTTGCATCTACGACATTCGTAAATCGGTGAAGATACCCATTATTGGCGTTGGCGGCGTTACGACGGGTCGTGATGCTGTTGAAATGATAATGGCCGGCGCAACTGCCGTCGGGATAGGAACGGGGATTTATTACCGCGGGATTGGTATTTTCAAAAAAGTCTGTGATGAAATGGAGCAGTGGATGAAAAAAAACAAAGTTAAAAATCTGGGCGAGATATGGGGATGCGCGCATGAGTGAATGCTGCAGAACAGAAATTGGATCCCACGAGTGGACGAGAAGCCCTTCAGCATTGCGTACGATGAACATAGCCGGCTGGGGTTGAGTGTAGCGAAAGTCGGCCGCTTCACTGAAAAGTTATTTGAGTACAATAAAGGCGATTTGGTCGGTATCCGTGGACCCTACGGCTCAACGTTTACGTTGCCAGACGGTGTAAAAAGGATATTGCTGGTTGGAGGCGGTTACGGCGTCGCACCACTTGCCACGCTGGCGTCCCAAGCCATTGTCCGTGGCATAACGGTTGATTTCTGCAACGGCGCTCGCACGAAATCACAATTGTTATTCATGGACCGGCTCAAAGCGCTGGACATTAGTCCACATGTCGCAACTGATGACGGAAGTGAAGGCCGCAAGGGTTTCATCACTGACGTGGCGAAAGAGCTGTTAGAGACCAACTCATACGATTGCGCATACACGTGCGGGCCGGAACTAATGGAGCAGAAGGTTGTCGATGCAGCGGCGGGAAAAGGCACCGCATCCCAAGTAAGCATCGAGCGGTACATGAAGTGCGGTTTCGGCATATGCGGCGCGTGTTGTATCGACGATTCAGGGAAACGAATGTGTACAGAGGGACCAGTTGTTTCCGGTGAGTTTGCCCGCACGCAGAGTGAGTTTGGCCGGTTCCACCGCGTAGCAAGTGGCCATAAGGTCCCATTCAATGCGCACTAGGATAGTAAATGCAACGCTGGCAAACGGGCTGAAAACAAGTATTGATATTGTTGATGGAAAAATAGCCGGTTTGAGTGTTTCCGGGGCACCTGATAAAACATATGATGCGGGCGGGAAGTATGTACTCCCCGGTATTATTGATACACACGTGCATTTCAGAGAGCCGGGTGGGGAGCAAAAGGAAGATTGGACAACCGGTTCGCATGCCGCCGCCGCAGGAGGCGTGACGACAGTTCTCGACATGCCGAATACCACTCCCCCTACGATTGACGCCGGCACCCTCGAGCAAAAACGTCTGCTTGCAGCAAAAAGCATCGTCAATTATGGATTCCACCTTGGTGCGACGGCGAGCAATGCCGGAGAAATCGTTAAACTTCAAGGAAAAGTCGCCGGAGTAAAAATCTATGTCGGCTCTTCCACCGGGTCACTCCTCGTTGCCGAAGACAATGAACTACGGAAGCTTTTCTCACTCCCAGGCATTCTTTGGCTCGTTCATGCTGAAGACGAAACATTGATACAGAAAAACATGGGAGCGCTTGGCAGAGTCACCGACCCCGGGGTGCATTCATGGATCCGTAACTGGGAAGTGGCAATACGGGCCGTGAAGCGGGTCATCGCGTTGGCCAGTGAAACAGGCGCCCGCATCCATATGTGCCATATCAGCACAAAAGAGGAAATGATGCTGATAGAGCAAGCAAAAGCGGAAAGAGTGCGTGTCACGTGCGAAGTGAGTCCGCACCACCTTTTTCTCGACGAATCCGCCTACGCAGCGCATTCAGCGTTCGTAAAGGTCAATCCGCCTTTGCGCACCCCTGAAGACCGGCTTGCCCTATGGAAGGGGTTGCATCATGGAGTGATAGATATCATCGCTACCGACCATGCCCCGCATACGGTGCAGGAGAAGCATCAACCGTACCCTCAGGCGCCGTCCGGCATACCCGAGGTGCAGACGTCCTTGCCAATGATGCTTCAGGTAATTGGAAAAAAAGAGTTTACCTTAGAGTGGCTCGTTGACGTCATGTGCAAGAAGCCCGCCGAGATATTTTCTCTCAACCACAAAAGATGCATCGAAGTGACATTCGTAAACGGTAATCTCGTCTTTGACAATGGGAAGATTAACGAGGAAAATAAAGGAAAGGAAACCCACTATGAATGACGTAGCAACCATCCTTCTGAAAATACGGGCCGTAACGCTCAGTCCAAAAGAGCCGTACACATTCACTTCAGGACTGAAAAGCCCCATTTATTGTGACAATAGACTGCTCATGTCCTACCCAGAGTTTCGGAAAAGAGTTATTGATGAGTTTATCGCTGTTATTCAAAAGAATCATCTTACATTTGATATTGTCGGAGGAACCGCAACGGCCGGCATTCCCCATGCGGCATGGATTGCCGATCGGCTCGAGAAACCGATGATCTATATTCGCGGGGCGTCGAAGGAACACGGAAAGAAGAATCAGATAGAGGGTAAACTCGGAAAAGACCAGAAAGTATTGATTATTGAAGATCTCATCAGTACGGGTGGAAGTTCCGTTTCAGCCGTTGAAGCTGTCCGTGAGGCAGGAGGTGTGGTCGGTGATTGTTGCGCAATCTTCACCTATGAGTTTGAAAAAGCAAAGCAAAAGTTTACTAACGCCACGTGCAAATTGTTCACGCTCACCACATTTTCCGAACTTCTCACTGTGGCGGAAGAACAGAACTATATCACCTCTGAAGAAGAAGCAATCGCACGGGAGTGGAAAAGAGATCCGGAGAAGTGGGGTGAGCAGTTTAAATCATAAAATATTTGTATGTCCCAAAAAGCGTCCTACTCACAGCGGATTGAGTCAGTGAGAAATCCGGCTGCGAAGAAGCTACTTCAGCTGATGGAAGAAAAACAGTCGAACTTGGTTTTCGCCAATGACGAGACAGATCCCGAAAAGTTCTTAGAGATCACCGATAAAATAGGTCCGGAAATAGCGGTTTTCAAGACACACATTGATGTTATAGAAAACTTTACCCCCGCCATTATTGACCAGTTGCGTTCGTTGAAAAAAGAGCACCAGTTCATGATCTTTGAAGACAGGAAGTTCGCTGACATCGGCAACACCGTCATATTGCAATACGAAAAAGGCATATATCACATCGTCGAGTGGGCAGATTTTGTAAATGCGCACGTCGTGCCGGGACCGGGTATCATTGAAGGGTTACGAGAAGTGGGTATGAAGCAAAAAGAACCTCGGGGGCTGATTCTGCTGGTTCAGATGACCCCCGAAGGGAATTTAGCTACGGATGAATATATGCAAAAAGGGGTTGAGATGGCGAAGCAGTATGATGATTTCGTTGTCGGGTTCATCGGTAACGGTGGTGACGTCACTGAATTAAAAAAACTTTCTGCTCTATCTGATCCCCGATTTATCATTTTTACTCCGGGTGTGAAGATCGGGGGCGGAGGTGATACTCTCAAACAGCGGTATACGACCCCTGCAGAAGTCATCGCCGCAGGTTCTGACTTGCTCATCGTTGGTCGTGGTATTTCATCGGCCGATGACCCTTTGGCGGCCGCGAAAGAGTACCGACGCATTGGCTGGGAAGCATATCGGGAGGCAGTAGCGTAGAAGTAGAGAGCAGAAATATTAGCAAAAAGTATGTCATTCTGAGGGAGTCAGCGACCGAAGAATCTTTGTTACAATCCCCAGTGCGATGTTACCGAGATCCTTCGTTCGTCCCGCCACGGGACTCCTCAGGATGACAAACTTAGTTAGTGATTACCGCATTGATTATGAAACATTTTCTGCACTTAAAAGACTATTCCGTCGACGAACTGCGCTCACTGCTCTTCCGGGCGATTGAGATAAAAAAACAGCCAGAGCTGTATGGGGATGTTTTAAAAAACAAGACACTCGTTATGCTGTTCCAGAAATCCTCCACCCGCACGCGCCTGAGCTTCGAAGCCGCCATGACCCAGCTCGGCGGTCACGCCATTTTCGTCGACCAGAAGACCACGCAATTCTCACTCACCGATTTTAAGGATGAGATCCGCGCCGTCATGAGGTTTGGAGACATGCTCATGTTCCGAGCGCTCAAGTTCGCTGACGTTGAGACCGCTGCGTCGTTTAATCAGATTCCCGTTATCGACGCGTGTTCTGAGAAATACCACCCATGCCAGGCGCTAGGCGATTTGCTCACCATGGCAGAGCATTCAGGGGGCCTGGAGAACGTTAAAAAGGTTGTCTGGCTCGGTATTGAAAACAATGTAAGCAATACGCTGAAGCTGGTTTGCGCTAAGCTCGGCATTGATATTTACTTAGTTACGCCAAAAGCGCACGAAATTAGTGTAGATAATGAGTTGAACCAAATAGTTGAAGCTACTGGAAGAGTGCACAAGACGTTAGAACTTTCTGTAGCGATGAAAGACGCTGACTACGTGCATACCGATACGTGGATGGATATGGAATTTTTCGAAAATGGCAAGGTAAAGCCGGTGTATCAGGATGAATATGATAGGCGCATTGCGCTCTTTAAGCCTTTTCAACTCAACGCCTCGGTCGTTGACTTAAGCGGCGGTAAAGCGAAAATCATGCACTGCATGCCGTGCCATGTCGGCTATGAGATTACCCGCGACGCGATTGATCATCCGAACTCGGTGATATTCGACCAGGCGGAAAATCGCCTGCATGCGCAGAAGGCAGTTATTCTGCATTTGCTAGGAAAATAATATATAAGAGTTTCTTCTTACCCTTGACAGGCATATGTGAGTATGCTAGTTTTTACTGTTTTGTACCTTCAGTCAAATGGGAAGGAGGACAGTATGATTCGATCATGTATCGAATCAATCGGAGGAATCGGTTTCGTCGCTCTCGGCGCCGGGATTCTCGTACTCATCAAGAACCTCATGCCACATGAGGCTCCCATGACAAGCGGGATCTCACCCGAGTGCAGACCGTCTGAACCTCCGAAGAGTCATTTCTTGCTTGATACTGGCATTGTGGTGGCGACACTCGCTGTGATCGTCTTCGCTGTCAGCACGCTCACGAGATGACATTCATCCCGCGATCTCGTACTCCTCCATTACCCCTCGATTATTCCGGCCGCCGTTTCTCACGATTCGGTGGCTTTTTTCTATAGTTTTTTCATTTGATTTAATGCCTATTTTATGCTACGATGCACTTCTCACCATGAGTCCACTTGATTCTTTTTTAATGTACAGATCAGCGCTAACCTCGCTTAGGTATTCGGAGCGGTTTTCTTAGTATATGTATCTCGAAAAACTCGACATTCAGGGTTTTAAATCCTTCGCCACCAAAGTAACGCTTGAATTTAAGCGCGAAATGACAGCGGTGGTCGGCCCCAATGGTTCCGGAAAGTCAAATATTGCTGACGCTGTGCGGTGGGTGCTTGGGGAGCAGTCAATGAAACTTATTCGCGGCAAGCGGGCCGAGGATGTCATTTTTTCCGGGTCTGACAGAAAGTCAAAGCTTGGAATGGCGGAAGTGTCGCTATATTTGAATAATGAAGATCGTGACGCGCCGATAGACTACTCGGAAATCGTGATTACCCGGCGCGTATACCGAGACGGCACCGGCGAGTATTTTATTAATAAAACCCAGGTTCGACTCCAGGATATCCTGTTGCTACTCGCGAAAGCAAATTTCGGCCAGCGGACATACAGCGTCATCGGCCAAGGTATGATTGATCAGGTGCTGATAGCTTCTCCGGCCGAGCGCTTGGAGTTTTTCGAAGAAGCCGCTGGGATACGCCAATACCAGATTAAAAAGGAACAGGCGGAGCACAAGCTCGCGACAACGAGAGACAATCTCGGGCAAGCGGAAATGCTGGTACAGGAAATCGCTCCACGTCTACGCTCATTGACCCGCCAAGCCAAACGGCTCGAACAGCGCGAAGAACACGAGAAAAAACTTCATGAGCTGCAAGCCGAGTACTATTCGGGTCTCTGGTCTGATCTCACGACCCGACATGCCGACGTCAAGAAACACATGCACGAAGTAGATGCTGAGCGTACCGTAGCTGAAAAAGAAGTGACTGCACTGAATAAGACTATTGAGTCATATGCAGCGAAGGAAGGACGGAGTGAAACTTTTGCCAAACTGGAACAGGAATATCAAATATTGTCTGACAAGAAAAATACTCTCTTGCGTGATCTGACAATAATTAAGGGTCGTGTCGATGTGGAGCGAGAGAAGCGTGGCGAGACGAATCTGGTGTGGCTCGAGCGCAGGCGAGATGCACTTACTGCCGATATCCGACGGGCGCAAGCAGATGTCGACTTAGCGCAACGTTCAATAAACGACGTAGGCGGTCGTTTTGGCGTTCAGCAGAAAGAGTATGAACACATAGGGCGGTCAATCACCGATCTCGAAATTGATTTGACCGCAGTGAAAAAAGGTTTCACCGCTGATCCGAGCGTTTCAGCGATGAATCTCCATGGTGAACTCAAACGCATTGCGGCAGAACAGGAAGAATTCCTCCAAAAACTTCGGGAGACGAAAGAGCCTGGAGACATTCCAAAATTATCACAAATTGCCGAGCAAATCACTCGAGAATTGGGCCAATCCGTCGAGCGCAGTCGGAAACTGAGTGCAAAAGACCCTAATGCTCTTCTGCTTGTCCAAGAGAAGCTCGCGGAAGCGTTTCGTTCCCAGGATACTGTATTAAAGGATCTCACAGAGTTGACTGCCGATGTCCGTACAGCAGAAGAGCGGCAGCGAGGTGTGAAAGAACGGCTGAAAAAACTCGAGGAAGATTATTCAGGAATTGAACGTGACTTAACCCAGTTAGGAGGACGCGATCCTCAGCAGGTTGCCGCAGATCAACAAAAACTCGAAGATGATATTAGACTGATTGATGGTCAGATTGCTTCTGCACAGGCGAAGCTGCTAGCTGTTGGCAAAGATCAATCAGCGCAGCAGCGGGAGCTTGTCGAAGCGCAGCGAATGCTTCGCGAAAAACAAAAACAACTCAACGATATTACTACGCGACTACATGAGATTCAGATCGATTACGCAAAACTCGAGACCCGCAAGGAGGATTTGGATAGAGAAATGATGGATGAAATGACTGATGAAGCTCGTGAACGCATCTACCAATCCAAACATCCGGCGCCGGTCAATGAAGGACTCGCACAAGAGATTCAGCGGGAGAAGCGCTTCCTGGAGCTCATCGGCGGTATCGACGAAGCCGTGCCTGAAGAATATCAGAAAACAAAAGAGCGGCATGATTTCTTAAGCACACAAATAGCCGATTTAACGAAGGCGCTCAAGGATCTCGAAGAAGCCATTGAAACTTTGAACCAAACAATCAAAAAACAATTTGACCTAGCTTTTGAAAAAATAAATCTTGAATTCGGCAAATACTTCAAAACACTTTTCGGTGGAGGGAATGCCAAGCTCAGTCTCGTCAGAGAAGAGGTACTACCACCTGTAGATGAAGAAGAGAGTGAGCAATCAAGTGATAATGAAGGTGAGGATGGTGATGACGAAGAGCGCGCTCCAGTGTCGCGCCCGGGTGAAAAAGTGCTGACCGGTGTGGAGATTTTCGCTACCCCACCTGGCAAGCGCTTAAAGAACATTACTATGCTATCTGGCGGTGAGCGTGCGCTGACGTCAATTGCGTTAATTTCAGCTATTATTTGTAACAACCCATCCCCTTTTGTTGTACTCGATGAAGTGGATGCGGCCCTGGATGAGTCAAACTCTATCAGATTTGCTGAGATTGTCGGACGACTTTCCGAAAAAACTCAGTTTGTCACTATTACCCATAATCGTGCTACGATGCACAAGGCGCGCATTCTCTACGGCGTCACCATGGGCGATGATGGGGTTTCGCGTTTATTATCGGTAAAGATGGACCAGGCCGAGAAGGTTTTAGAATCTAGTGGCAGACGCAGGTTTGACCCTTCAGCAATTCCTCAATAATTCTTGGAGCCGCTCAGGATCAACCCCGAGGGGAATCGAGGGGTTGACACCGATCCCCAGAACGATTAAGATATTCCTTACACTATGTTACGCATCAGATTAGGCCGATTAGGAAAAAAGAAGCACGTCACTTACCGCATTATCGTGTCAGAAAAAGCAAAAGACACGCATGGCGATTTTTTGGAACAAGTTGGTACGTACGATCCACACACCTCGCCGGCTACAGCGATACTGAATGCTGAACGCATTTCCTACTGGCTTTCAAAAGGTGCACAGCCTTCTGGCGTCGTGCATAATTTATTGGTTGATAAGGGCATCATTAAAGCCGAGAAAATCAGCGTAGCTAATATTAAAAAGAGCAAAGAAGAACCAACCGTTGCAGAAGCACCGAAACCGGCTGTAGTGAAACCAGAAGAAAAGAAAGAGACCCCGCCTGTCGAACCGAAACCTGAAGAAAAAACAGCACCAGAGATTCTTCCGGAAAAAACAGAGCCGAAAACAGAAGAGAAAGCATCATAATTACAGCATGAAGCATACTTGAGGCTACTCGAGATGTTTTGTATTTGACCCCGTTAGGAAAATTTACCAAAGTGTTCGACTGCAATTAAACACTTCTCTACCTAGATACGCTAGAAGGTACGGGCTGATTTCAGAAAATTTGCTAACGGGGTTGACATTCGTTTTGGCGATATGGTATGTTTCTCACCGTGCAGTCTCTGCACCAGTGGGCAGTGGAGCATCCCCTTAAGCAATCTTAAAAGGTCGAACACGGATATCCCTGCAGCACAGTAAGTATTCAGTAATGTACTGTTTGTATGGCAAAGACAGAAACTGACCAGGAGTTTGTAGAGTACGTAGTCAGGGCGTTGGTTGACAACCCAGATGATGTGAAATCAGATCGGACGGTTGATGAAATGGGCGTTCTCATTACGCTCAAAGTCAACCCACAGGACCTCGGCCAAGTGATTGGTCGACAGGGACAGACTGCCAAGTCTCTCCGCACACTTCTCCGCGTTGTCGGCGCAAAGAACCACGCTCGGGTCAATCTCAAGATCTACGAGCCAGAAGGCTATCAAAAGAGCCGCGGCCCGAGAATGGATAGACCAGCGGGTAGACCGATGGACAGACCAATCGCTGAAGAAGATACTTCAGCAGTTGATGACTTGAAACTCTAGGTTCCGAACTACAATAAACGACAGACGACCGCGCATGTGATATACTCCCATGCGCGGTTGTTCATAGATACATAATGTATGCGTTTTGATATTCTTACAATTTTTCCAGGAATGTTCGAATCGTTTATGCGGGAGACGCTCATTGCGAAAGCGATCAAAAAAAAGCGCATGGCTATCTACGTGCATAATATTCGTCGTGCAACGAACGACAAACATCATACTGTTGATGACCGACCATACGGCGGCGGACCCGGGATGATTTTGAAAGTCGATCCAATCCTGAAAACATTACGTATGCTTCCAAAAAAGAAAAAGCGCCGTATTATTTTACTCTCTCCTCAAGGCACCCAATTCAGTCAGAAGGTTGCTCGCAGGCTTGCAGGGTATGAACAAATTATTCTGATCAGCGGACGGTATGAAGGGTTCGATCATCGGGTAACGAAATACGTCGATGAGGAACTTTCCATCGGTCCGTACGTTATGTCAGGCGGAGAGATTCCCGCAATGGTTGTTGTCGAAACGGTCAGCAGGCTGATACCCGGCGTAATCGGGCATCCGGAGGCGACACGAGATGAGACATATTCCGGCTCGCCCGATTATGTCGAATACCCGCAGTATACCCGCCCACCCGTGTACCGCCGACAAAGTGTGCCAAAGGTGCTTTTAAGCGGGAATCACAAGGAAATACGGGCTTGGCGGCAGTTTCATAGCCGCAGGCGGAAAAGTGGTTCTCGCGCTGCTTGACAGGCTTTTGGGCAGGAGGTACACTATGGCATGCTCGGTAAGAAAGGCACGTAAGTTAATTTCTAACCGGCATAAGGCTTTCACCCTACAAGGAACTTAAAAATTCAGCCAGTCGCACTCCCCGCTGAGCGGGGCGTGAAGAGAAAACAGGGGCGTCTACAAAAAACATGTTGGACCTCTCTGTTTTTTCTTCACCCAGAGTTCGAAAGCAGTGGAGAAAATGGACATTGACAACTTTGATGTGGTAAGGACACTTCGAGTGTTTGGCGGGGAAGAAAGAAGAGGTAGTGGGTACGTTTTTCCAATATTGATCGCTCTTTACAGATCCATTACTTCTCTTCCTCCCTTGCCAAACAGGAGATTGTTCATAATTCATCAATTCAAATTAGAACAAATCACGGGCCGCCTTTGGCGGTCCGCGAGTCAGATCTTAAACTCTTTCTTGAGAGTTTGATCCTGGCTCAGGATGAACGCTGGCGGCGTGTCTTAGGCATGCAAGTCAAGGGGGTTTCGCGAGCAATCGTGGAACAACCGGCAAACGGGAGCGTAACACATTGGTAACCTGCCCCCATCACGGCCATAACCCGGAGAAATCTGGACTAATTGCCGATGGTCTCTCATACCCGATTGGGTGTGAGAGTAAAGGTTTCGCGCAAGCGAAGCCAGATGGGGAGGGGCCTATGGTCCATCAGCTTGTTGGTGAGGTAATGGCTCACCAAGGCGACGACGGATAGCGGGTGTGAGAGCATGACCCGCCTCACTGGGACTGAGAAACTGCCCAGACTCCTACGGGAGGCTGCAGTCAAGAATCTTCCCCAATGGCCGAAAGGCTGAGGGAGCGACGCCGCGTGCAGGATGAAGCCCTTCGGGGTGTAAACTGCTTTTCTGAGGGAAAAATCAATGATGGTACCTCAGGAATAAGGCGCTGCTAACTTCGTGCCAGCAGCAGCGGTAATACGAAGGCGCCAAGCGTTATCCGGATTTACTGGGCGTAAAGAGCTCAACGGTGGTTTCACGCGTTCTCGGTTAAATATGCAGGCTCAACCTGCATGCCGCCGGGAAAACGGTGAAACTTGAGGGCAGAAGAGGCAGACGGAATTGCCGGTGTAGTAGTAAAATGCGTTAATATCGGCAAGAACACCCAATGCGAAGGCAGTCTGCTAGGATGACCCTGACACTTCACGAGCGAAAGCGTGGGGAGCGATACGGATTAGATACCCGTGTAGTCCACGCCGTAAACGTTGGATACTAGGTCTTGGGAGTATCGACCCTCTCAGGATCGTTTACTCAAGCTAACGCAGTAAGTATCCCGCCTGGGGAGTACGGCCGCAAGGCTAAAACTCAAAGGAATTGACGGGAACCCGCACAAGCGGTGGAGCATGTGGTTTAATTCGACGATAACCGAGGAACCTTACCAGGGCTTGAAATCCTAGCTGCACAGCCGCAGAAACGTGGCTTCCTTCGAGGGTGCTAGGACAGGTACTGCATGGTTGTCGTCAGCTCGTGTCGTGAGATTTTGGGTTAAGTCCCCTAACGAGCGCAACCCCTATGGTATGTTACATTTGTTCATGCCAGACTGCCCCGGATAACGGGGAGGAAGGCGGGGATGACGTCAAATCAGCATGGTCCTCTGATGCCCTGGGCTACACACGTGCTACAATGGGAAGTACAATGGGTTGCTAAGTCGTAAGACGGAGCCAATCCCATCAAAGCTTCTCTCAGTTCGGATTGAGGGCTGCAACTCGACCTCATGAAGCTGGAATCGCTAGTAACCGCAGATCAGCTATGCTGCGGTGAATACGTTCTCGGGTTTTGTACACACCGCCCGTCAAGCCAGGAGAGTCGGGGATGCCCGAATCCCGCATTTGCGGGAGAAGGTAGACTCGATGATAAGGGCTAAGTCGTAACAAGGCAGCGGTAGCGGAAGCTGTCGCTGGATCACCTCCTTTCTAGGGAGATATAACCTAGACCGTAACCATTAGGTTACGGTAGGGTCGCGTGAAGCACTTCTTCATTCTTCGCGAAGGAAGAACTGCCTCACTTAGGTGCAGTGAAACTGCATAACAACCGATGAATATAGACACGTCCTTACCACGTCAAAGTTGCTCAATGAGCGTATTGCCTACAATAATATGTCTGCCCCTTTACTTGTTTACTCTCCGTAGAGGCGGTACACTGTGAGCTGTAGGTTTTTTTGATATTTTACAAAGGTTTGGAAAAAGAGTGTATTTCTTACTGGTGGGCGCGTAGCTCAGGTGGTTATCCCGCACCATGTCACTTCGTTCCAGGTACGGGACAAGGAGCGCTTACTGTGCTTTTTTAACAGAATTCCCTTGGTGGGCGCGTAGCTCAGGTGGTTAGAGCGCGTCACTGATAATGACGAGGTCGGAGGTTCGAGTCCTCCCGCGCCCACCAAGGGAATGAAAGCGCGCCTGCCCCGCTAACTTCGAGCGATAGTGAGAAGTTGTGCGGGGTCACTGATAATGACGAGGTCGGAGGTTCGAGTCCTCCCGCGCCCACCAGTGAGTGATATACCACGAGCCTGGGTAGCTCATCGGTAGAGCGCTGCCCTGAAGAGGCAGGCGTAGCCAGTTCGACTCTGGCCCCAGGCATATGCGGGAGTAGTTCAGCAGTAGAACGCTTCCTTGCCAAGGAAGAGGTCGCGGGTGCGAATCCCGTCTCCCGCTCCATCGAGCTCAGCGCG
>LCPQ01000017.1 GCA_001003705.1 Parcubacteria group bacterium GW2011_GWA2_48_9
GCGCTACCACCGAACGGCATAGCGGCAAAATGCTTGCCGCCGAACTGGTTGCCCATGTTCCAGTGCCAGCACTCGAGGAAGAAGTGCGTGGCCCCCACCCTCGTCATGCAGTGAAAGAACAGCCGCCGCTCGTCGCGAATACGGTTGAATACATCCGCGGTAACGTCGGTAACGCCAAACTGCGAGAGGAACGTCCTCAACATCGGGTCGTTCACGACCGCTTCTTGGTACGGCCCAAGGTTGTCCGGATCCTCGAAGAACCGCATCGCTGAGGGCGTGCCGGCATAGTCAAATGGGACGCCGAGCAATGTGGGCTCATCGGTCTCTGCGTCGACCAGGATGGCATCGATCGCGCCGCCTCCTCCGTGGGCCGTGTTGGATGTGACATCCAGCTCGAGATCGTTGTTCCCCAGATTCCTGACAAAGGTCAGGAAGAGCAGTGCCGCCTGATCGATGGTGATGTGCAGTTCTCTCGATGCCCGCAGGAGATCATTGGCCTTCTCACGCATGAGCAGGTCATGGTATTCTGCCAGACGATCGTTCTGCGCGAGCGCGGCAAACGAACCAATGTCGTCCGCCCGCATACCCATCCGCAGGAATTCGGTCGTGGTGACCTGGTTGTACTGTCGGTCACCGAGAATCTGGAAAAAGAGGTACTGCCACAACCTCCTCTGGGTCTCCATGAAACGAAACCCGTCCAGAATGAGCAGCCGGCGTCCGTACATGTGAAGTACATGGTTGGCGCGATGAATCGCCGCTTCTACTGGTGTGCGTACCAACATGGTCTTCGATGCGCCCAGCCCACCATCATACGCCAGGCAGATCCGCGGTGCGGGTCCATCGGCGTACACGGGGTAATAAGAAAGTGGGCAACAGATACCCACAAGTGGATCGGGATCCTCCTGATCCAGAGATGAAACAGCGACATCGCGGTATCCCGCATCATCGCCATCCACCTTCCCTGTCCATGGGAGAATCACTTCTGGAATCTCCATGGATCTGAAGTCTGGCTTTCTCGGCAAGACGTACTCCTTTCACCAAGAGGGTGGAAGACATTATGAAATGATGTTGTTTGTTAAAGGTCATCGCGAGCATAAAAAACGCCGCGGTCAGATGGGTGAATGCATATTTCAGCATTATCACATGACCGCGCACTATAAAGCATTCCGACCAGTTTGTCAACCCTGTTAGGAAATGTTCACATCAACTTTATGGGTACAAAAGGTTCGCGGAAAAACTAGAGCATCAATTTAGCAATACGGTCCCAGTACATTTTCTAACAGGGTCAACCCTGGCCAGTGCCTGTTATTTCACATTTGGAATCTTGCCTTGTATCGCTACTCGCCTTTGTTTCTCCCCCGTATCTTCTTAAACAATCCGATAGCCGCAAGCATCGCAAGCGCTCCAAGAGCAGCTTTCTTCACCTTCTGCTGTCCCGCCGGATTCATCTGATCGTATTTCGCTTTCATCCCCTTCGCATGCTGGGAAATTTTGTCGAAAATCTTCTTCGTACCTTTCGTATCGTTCGAGGCTGTTTCTTTCATACAATGTCCTTTCGTTAGTATTTATATATACACCGTAACAGATACCAAGCAGACCGACAAATTGACTGCTTAGTCCTTGAACTTAAACGCTTTCCATGCCAGCGCGAAGGATACGATGATCCAGCCGCCCATGAACGCCAGCTGTACCCAAATGTCGACAAGCCCCTTCTCATCCAGTGAAACGGCGCGAAGCGCCTCGATGACAGGAGTTAAGGGCAGATACTCAACGATGCGGGCAACAATGCCAGGTAAAGTTTCAGTGGAGAAAAACACTCCGGAAAAAAACATCATCGGCATTGTGATAACTTGCGAAAGCGACTCTGCCGTTTTGACATTCTTCGCGTATCCAGCGACAGCAAACCCAATGTTCAGAAAAATGATACTGCTGATAATGCAAATGACATAGAGGAGAACATAACTTCCATACACATTTACTTTGAAGGCAAGCTGAGCCAAAAGAATAATGAGGGTAATCTGAAGTATATTGACGGCAAGATAGCTCAAGACTTCAGCGACGAGAAAATTACGCACCTTCAGCGGCGTAGCTGACAAGCGTTTGAGCAGTTTGCACTCCCGGTAGCGCGTAATGCCCGTCGAAATACCGATGATAGCTGACATCATGATCGCCATGCCTAAAATGCCCGGCATGATGACGTCGATATACTTGATGTCCTTCGTCTGAATGCTCTCCGACTGGTAGGTAAAAAGCTGTGGAGTCTGCGCCATCTGCATGTTCATCGAGTCGACGAACTTGTCGACTACGCTCAATGCCACCTGGTTTACCGTGATATTGCTCTCATCATAGTACACCGCGATGGGCGGCATACCGGGTATATCTTCTCCTACCTTCGGTATACGAAATAGTTCGGGAATGACAAGGATAAAATCAATATCTCCATCCGTGAGTTGAGTCTTCGCTTCATCAAGTGTACCGGTAAATTCCTGGCGTTTTAGGAATTCTATGTTTGTGAACCCTTCGAGAAACTGACTCGAAGTGTCTGTCTGAGCATTATCGAGCGCTATATATTTCGCGTCGCCCATCCGTTCAAAATTAAAAAGTCCAAAAATAATAATAAACATGAGTGGAAAGACAAGCGACCAGAATATCGCCTGCTTGTCACGGAACGTCATCTTGATATTGGCCCAGAAAAGTCTCCACATAGAATTATGGTACTAGCTTCTTACCCGTCAAGCCGAGAAAGACGTCTTCGAGGTTCGACGAAATCACTTCCAGATCTTCCATGAACACACTGTGCTGCTCCGCCCATTTGTAGAGCTTGGGCAGCACTTCATTTCCCATTGTGACCTGAAGTTCGTATATGTCACTGTTGTTTTTCGCCACACCGAGCACTCCGTCTATGGCCTTCAGTGATTCGATATCACAATGCTCATGCGCGCCGAAACGGATTTTTGCCGAGGATGGAAGTGTGTGGATCAGGCTGATCGGGGTATCGAGCCCTACGATATTTCCGCCATTCATGATACCTACGCGATTGCAAAGATACTGCGCTTCTTCCATATAATGCGTCGTTAGGATAACTGTCTTGCCCTTTCGGTTGACGTCTTTGATAAATTCCCACATAAGTCTTCGCGCATACGGATCTAGGCCCGTCGTCGGCTCATCGAGAAACACGATATCGGGGTCGTTTACCAGCGCTGCACAGATTGAGAACCGCTGTTGCTGCCCGCCGGAAAGCTGTTTTACGAGCGCATTCTTTTTATCCACCAGGTCGACGATGCCGAGCAGATGGTCTACATCTACTTTTTTACCATACATGTGCCCGAAAAGGTCGAGGATCTCCCCGAGTTTCAAATACTCATAATACGCTGACGATTGGAGCTGAATACCGATGATTTTCTTTGCTTTTTCAGCTTCACGGTGAGTGTCTATTCCTTTAATGAATGTCTTACCTGACGTGGGTTCCTGCAATCCTTCGATAATTTCCAGCGTGGTCGTCTTTCCCGCGCCATTGGGGCCGAGTAGACCGAATACTTCCCCTTGATGAACTTCGAAGGAAATATTGTTCACCGCGACAAGATCGTCTTTCCCGTCGGGGGAAGGAAATTTTTTTACCAAATTTTGTACGCTAATGTCGTTCATGTGTTGAGATATCGAAAATCATTCTCATTTATTTTGAACTGGCTGTACAATAGTGTCTTTGAGTATACCAGTCTAAACGGACTAAACAATAGCCAATGAGATTTTCTTAAATCATACTTATGATTGATTTTTCCCTGCAAAAGCGTACGATTGAGCCATATGACACCGACTGAATGGGACGGAAGAATGCGCGAACACATTTATGAGGGCTTGCGCGTCGCTATCGTCCAAAAACAAGACCAGCCTACGGGCACGTTAACCGAGGGTGTTGTTAGAGACATTCTCACTCCCTCGTCAGTTCATCCCCGCGGCATCAAAGTACGGCTCGAAACGGGCGAGGTGGGAAGGGTGCAGAAGATTTATTGATTATAGGTACAAAAGTATGGGCCAGCAAAATATTCCTAACAACCAGCAAAATTCTCAGATAGGGCTGCATAGAGACTTGCACGTAAGTCACAACGCGAAACGTGTTCTCATAAAGATTGTGATCGCATTGGCGATACTGGCAATTCCTTTTGCATTCTGGCGCTTCTACCACCTTTCCGATTATGGCAGTTTCGGTTATGGTAAAAAAATACAAGTAAGACTTGGAGTTTTTGAAAATAGATATTACGTCGAGTTTGTCCCCAGAGCTACTGTAAGGACCGGCGAATCGCAATGTATCAGACTTGAGGGAGTAAGCAGGGTGCCGATGAGAAAATTAGAAGTTTCGGTCGAGTATGGAAGAATAGTTCATTCCGAGCCTTTCGGCGTAAAGCGTATTCTTGTCAGAGACGCACAGGCGCAAGTTAATACTTCTGCTTTTGAGGAAAAAGAGGATTGCGCTGGGTATCCAGTAAACTTATTTGGTGATGATGCACCAAGTTATGGAAATTTCTTTAGTGCCCCATTTCGCTACGTTGCCCCAGCTACAATGCCACAGGAAGAACAGGACACTATTACGATTACAGGGCAAAATTGGTTCTTTGATTCATTTGAAAGAACGGTGGCAATTACTCTCATTGAATAACTAACGAAGTGGAAAGGGTGCAGAAAATTGACTAGGCCGTCTTCCTCCTTGTCATTGCGAGCCCCGCACACCATAAATGGTGTGCGGGGCATGACAATCTAATTGTCTATGACCCCCTTCAACGAAGCACAATTCGCATCCCGCATTGAATCCCACATCAAGCGCTGCCGCCCAGGCGACTGGGAGCACTGCCAGCGTGTGGTGAAATGGGTGAAAGAACTTGGCGAAGGTCGTGAAGACCTTCCGCTATTAATCGTGGCTGGCTACGTCCATGATCTTGGCTGGCGAGATACGGTAAAAGACAAGCTTACTATTGATGAACTCCTCAAGCTTGAGTCCAAAGCGAACGCAAACACTACCCCCAACGTCAAGGGCCTCCTCACTGAACTTAAGTATTCGAGCGAGGACATCCAAACTGTTCTTCGTCTCGTACACACCGCATATGAACATGAATCCACACAGGACGATGAAGCGATCATCGTGGACGCCGATAACTTAAGCAAACTCACAATCGACCATCTTCGTGAAAAGTATAAGCAAGAAAATTGGGAAAAAACGGTTAACCACTGGGAAAGTGAGCTAAGTAGTAGAATACAAACAGAAAAAGGTAAACAATTTTGGCCAAAGTTGCTGGAAGAACTAAAGACGAAAATACGTTCATCCTAAAAAAATATCATCTAATAATTTAACTAATAATCAAAAATCGCTATGCCTCAAAAATCATATCTTAAAGTCTTCGGCTACGGCCTCCTGCTCTTCGTCATCACCAATCTTCTGCTCCTCAGCGTGTCCTTTATCTCCCAATCGGATCAGCCGATTGACCATTGGTGGGTAGGAACCATTGTGGCAATCCTCGTAGCGTTTTTCTCGTGGCTGTTTGCCCGGCGCCTACATCCGACTACGAGCAAGCAAGCACTTACATACGGCACCATCTGGGCGATCATGCTCGCTGGTATCCTTCTCATTATTGCTATCCCAAATAAAACTACCAGTATTGTCTTTGGCCAGTGGAGCACCTACCTGATATTTGTCGGCACGGCCATGGGACCGCTGCTTGCGAAGCCGAAGCCAGCCGCTCAAAATACGAATGTGTCAAAGTAAACGTTCACACGCATCTTCATTACCTTGCGCAGTCTATCATGAACCGAAATATCATTACTAAATCCCGCTCCCTCATGCGGCGCAAAACTAGAGAAAACGGCGCTCCGGCATGGGGGTTAACCGAGCTTGCCGTCGGCATGGGAAAAAAGTTGGCACGCCAATGCCATGCTGATGAAAAGTTGGTAATCGCATCACTCTACCTCGCGCACATTGTCTTTCATACCGACAGGAAAAGTCATAGAATGAAAGACCACCCGAAACTAAGTGCGAAACTAGCAAGAGGATATTTAAAAAAATGGGGAGTCCTGAAAACCGAACAAGACGTCATTATCAACGCGATCGCAATTCATCATAGCGTACTATCACCAAAATCTAAAGTTGCTGAAGTCATGAGGAACGCCGAAGGATATAAGTTTTTAACGATCGAGGGTTGTCTCATCTTCCTTCACGACTTAGGAACTAGAGGAATGTCATGGGAAAAGTCGGTAGAGTACTTTCTCGAAAAGATGAATCAGAAATACGCGCTCCTCACCCTTCCTGCGTGTAAACGTGAGATGAGGAAAAATATTTCCCTGCTTACGCAGATGTTGGATAGAGCAACGTGAAACACCGCATGAATCCTCTTAAACCAAAGCTCTTCCGCTCTACCATTATCCTGATGTACATCATCGCCGGCTTCTGGGTGCTCTTCGCCGCGGCATGGCTCTTCCGCGATTCTGACTACCGGTATTTCTACGCCGTCAACGGACTCGGGGCGGCGATACTCATTGCCCTGTTCGCCCATTTCTTGAACAAAGGGCGCAGGTGGGCGTGGTACGCGACACTCATTTTCGCGATCCTCAACATCACACTCACCATTACTGATCAGATGGGGTGGTTTGACCTCGCCTACCTGGTGCCGGCAATCCCACTACTCGTGATGACTATGTTGATAAAAAAACAACCAACCACCACCGACCCGCAGGATGAGCTGTTGTATTCTGTTGATGAAAACGACAACGTCCTCGGCAAAGTCACCAGGCGTGAAGCGCACAGCAATCCGAATATTATTCAGAGGACTGTCACGGTGTTTATTCGTGATCAAAGGAACAACATCCTTATCACTAAACGAAGTGCAACTAAAGACACCTATGCAAATCATTGGGGTATCGGCCTCGGTGGGCATGTTGGATATGGAAAGAAGTATCTCGAGACGGCAGTTCAAGAGTTAAAGGAAGAAGCCAATATAAGCGTTGACCCAAACGACCTGAAAGACTTGGGCAAAATACTTGTGAGACTCCCCGGCGAATCCGAGTTTTGGCAGACATATCAATATCATTTGAAAAATGACGCTTTGTCACCAAATTCGGAAGAGATTGACCAGATAAAGTTTGTCAGTCTTAAAGAGCTTGGCGAAATGTTAATAAATGCGAAAGTGAAATGGAAAGGCCAGGTTAAACTACTTTACAATATCCTTCTGAAAAACGATGTCTCAAAAGCGTCTCATAGCTAAATTCATTGCCATTAACAAACACCTCTACGCAGAGTCGAAAAATCCCTTATCCACCCACGGGCCGGAGCATCACATGCGCGTGTGCAAAAACGCGCTAAAGTTAGCGAGAAAATACCCTGTGGATAAAGATGTGCTTATCCCCGCCTGCTTTTTGCACGACATCGGCGCGTACTATCCTGACGTGGCTAAGGATAAATACCACGAGGAGGATACGAAGCGAACCGTTAAAACACTAAAGAGAATCAAACTTTCGGATGAGAAAAAACGGCGGATCGTTGAGGCGGTCGCGAAACACGGCTCTGATCCGAAGTACCGGCGGAAGAGCGAACCGATCGAGATTACTATCTTGCGGGACGCCGACAAGATGGAAGCGTTCGGGCCGATTGGAGTCGCCAGAATTATCGCGGTGAGGACTTTGCGCGGAGATACGCTACAAAAAATCGTAAGGGACTTTTACACGCGAGGGCACTTGAAACAGAAATGGGATGCGATAACGCTCCCTGAAGCGAGGAAGCTTGCCAAAAAAGATTACCAGTATTCGATGAAGTTTTTCGAAGATTTGAGTAAAATACAATTACTTAATACTTAAAAAAATATGAATGACGTGCCAAAGCAGACCGTAAAAAAGACTTTTCTACTCATTAAGCTAGCCTGCATTTTTGTTCCTTTTCTGGTATTTGCACTTATGTGGGTGACACTATCCAAGTGGGTATATGACCACTTCTCCCTGTCTTCCTATTTGCTAGTGCTCGCGGGATTTGGAGCAGTATTCTCTGGAGTTGCGTACCTCCCCCAAGTGCATGTATCAAGGTTGAGAAAATCTTTTCCGATAGTTACATTACTATTTAGCATACTACTGAGTGCGGTCGTATTCTTCTACCTGATGGTTGGTCTTGAATTTTACTTCTAATACAATCATCGGACATGCAAGTCGGCACAATACGCTACTTCAAAAACAGCCAACTCTTCCGAAAATGGCTTGCGAAAAACCATGCCAAGAAAGATTCCGTCTGGCTGTTGTTTTATAAGAAACATGCCGGTAAACCCACTATGACCTACCAGGACGCGCTCGACGAAGCGCTGTGCTATGGATGGATAGATGGGATACTCAAAAGCCTCGGAAGGGAAAAATATATTATCCGATTCACCCCGCGTCGGCCGAATGGCATATGGTCGAAGCACAATCTCGGACATGTGAGACGGCTTTTGCGGCAGAGAAAAATGCGCGCCGCAGGAAAAGCGGTACTGCCAAAGCCGCTATTGCGGAAGTTAATGAGTGATGCGGAAATCAAAACGTCAAAATGGCGAATACTGACGAAGCAGTATGGAGTGAGAATGTATTAAACGTTTCGATCGCGAGCGCAGAGGCCCGCGCTCAACAGGTTTAATTATAAATGAGCCGCGCTAGATCGTCGTAAATGAAAAGAGACCCAACTTTCCTAGCTGGGTCTCGGGTACGGATGGGTGTAACACCCAACAATGGTACTCGGTCAAGCGAGCGTTTCCGTCACAATGGCGGCGGAGCCTTGCGTTCCGCTAGCTTGGGCCGTACGATCCTTCATCGCATAACGGACAATGAGGATCACCACAATGGCGATGATCGCCAGCGTGAGCGTTATTTTCCACATCGACTTCGGCTTCGGTGCCGACTTGTGTTGATTGCGACTGCGCTTCGACGACATGAAACCACCCCCTGCGGTTGAAGTGAACAACGTTTACTGCTTTTTGCCTATTTAATGGGAAACACTAACAGAAAAACTATACTGCGTCAAGCCCTCCCTTTATGCGGTATGCGGGGTTGGATTTGGTGATAACCATTCTCATTTTTTTTGCTTTGATAAAAAGACTATACTGACTACATAACTGACTAATACGGTCATTATGAACAAAGCTCTCTATATCGTTCTAGGCGTCATCCTTATTGCCGGCGCTGTTTTCGCCGTGCTCCGCTTCGGCATTGGAGGGGATGAAGATACCTGGATATGCGATAACGGTCAGTGGGTAAAGCACGGCAACCCGTCTGCTGCACAGCCAACGACGCCGTGCGATAATCAAACGAATACTAACCAGCCGATCGGTGCCGTACCGGCATTGAGCGCTAGCACCTGGGCAAACCGGGACCAGTACGTTGGCAAGACCGTACAAATTACAGGAAAGGCCAAGGCCGGTCCGGCAATGTGTACCCTCATAGCGTGTCCGGTAGACCAACCCTGCTGCAACTCATGCGGAGCGGATCTCTTCGTGCAGATAGACGCTTCGGAAGAAATGGCGGTCCAGATAACGGGACAACAACCGACGCAGATGTATGCGGACCGGCAGGTGGGATGCACTGGGAATGATTGTACGCTGACTTGCGATCCTTTAGTTGAGGATAAAACGTATACGGTAACGGGCACACTGCGCGCACAGAGTGATGGAAACACATTCTATACCCTCGAACTCGCCTCACTGGAAGAAGTTATCAGCCAACAGGCAAATCAGAACCAATTCAACTGGTCCACGATGAATCAGGGACCGTATAAAGATCAAATAACGTACGCGACCAGCACCGACCTGCTCAATTGGACGCCGTCAGGCGATATTCTGGCATCGCACGCATCAGTCCCCGGCGCCGTGGTAAAAGACAGCACTATCTTCGTGTATTATGTTGACGTGTCTACAAATGGGATCAAAGAACAGCTGGGAATGAAAAAATCGTTCGACAACGGCCGAACTTGGAGCGAGGCGACTATCCTGACCATTACAGGCCTCGGCGATAAGACGACAGCCGATCCCGCGCCGGTGCTTTTGGCCGACGGCCGCATACGCCTTTTCTACTACGACATCAACGAAGTGCGCATCAGCCGTCCCGCGAGCGGCGTTGAGCCGCCGAATAAAATTTACTCGGCCATCTCATCGGATGGCGTGAATTTCACGCAGGAAGACGGCGTACGCTTCGAACGGCAAGGAATCTTCGATCCTGACGTGGAAAAAGTCGGCGATACCTGGTACTTGTACGGTGGAGATATTGAGGGGAATAAAGTCATCGTGGCAACGTCAGCCGACGGTTTAACATTCACTGAAGTCGGAACGGCATTTCAGAGCGGCGCCGTGCCGGATGTCTGGCATGAAAACGGCAGGTGGTACCTCTACACAGCGGGCATCGACATAGCGATATCAGCTGATGGATTGACATTCACCTCAGCTGGAAAACGATTCGAGGATCGCGACAGAGGCGGCGTGACAGCAGACCCATCGGTGGTGAAACTTTCTGATGGAACGTACATGATGCTGTATAAAGTTAAATCGTCACCATGATCGATTAACCTGCGAAAGAACACAAAAAGCGCTGTTATGCGGAAATGTGGTGACAAAAAATATGACACTAACCAACTAATACATACGCACTATGTTGGACGTCGTATACAAAAACAGTTCTAGTAGCGCTGTCTATGGCCTGGGCTTTGTCGGCGCGGCGATATACTTTATATCAACGGCCACAGGGTTTTGGATCGGTGTTTTAGGATTCTTAAAAGCAATCGTGTGGCCGGTGTTTCTGGTCTACGACGCGTTCAAATTTCTTGGAAGCTAAGCTAATGCTGGCACCTCATTCAAAAAAACAGTTATGGGCGAAATAAACGTCGCCTGGCACAAAAAACATCGGATGCCCAAGAACCCAACAACGGAACAACGAATCACGTGGCATGTCGCGCATGCGAAAAATTGCGCATGCTGGCCCATACCAGCAAAATTGGCAACCCTTATTCGGGCTCAAAAAAAATAACAAGCCCGAGCGCAGGACTCCGCGCCTGCGCGACATTCCGAATCTCAACCTCGCGACAATAATTGACAAATCCGCTACAATTGACTAACGTAGTGTGATTTTCTATCCCTAGAATAATGGAACACCAACCAATAGACAGCGCAGAATTCAAATTTCCTGACACGGCACTACCCGAGGATGATGCTTCGCGCGAAACAAGGCGCGACAGGCCCGCCATGGAGTACGGCGAATTGAGCGCTGAGGAAAAAGAAAAGATGGCCGAACTCGAGCGGCAGTTTGCGAATCCGCAACTTGTGGAAATCAACACACCCGAGGTTGAGGGAGAGAGAATGAATATCGAATACGTGGTGCTCGACGTGCGAACCGATGAAGAAAAGGATCAAGCTGCGAAAAACAACGAACATACGGTCGTGCACATCCCCGGCTACGGATCTTCGCTTCGCAGTCCGGATGCATTTGCGAAATTGCTCGCGCTCCGCGAAAAGAAGCGCGTCATTGTCATGTCCCAGCCGTCAACGGGCAAGTCAGATCCAGCGCCGAAGGAATGGCTGAAGTTTTCACGGGATGAACGGTCGTTCGCTCCGTTCGCAGAATCGCTCAGCCGGGCTGTAGATGCCATCCGTACTAACGAGGCACAATCCGGAAGTAGCCTGACCACGGAAGAGCTGAGCGTTGTCTCGTCTTCGATGGGATCCATCATCGCCGCGGAAATGGCAAAAGCGCATCCGAAAAAAGTAAAAGACCTGGTTCTCCTCCATCCCGGCGGCATCAATGAAGAAAATGTCTTGCAGCTGGCAGTGCGATATCTCCCTGAAACGTTTGGCAGTAAAATTGCCACAAAACTGCGCAAGCCTCTTACCGATCAGCAAATGGACGAGATGGGAAAGGCCTTCCAGGAGACGTTTGGAAAATCGTTGCAGCAAACGTTCGAGGAAGCTGGCGGACAGGGTGAATTTAGCCTGCAGGATGCAACCCAGCAGGAAACGGACATGTACCGGGCGGTGACGCAGGATATTATGAAAGACTCTGCGGCGAATACGGCCCGCGGAAAGTACCGGGAAGGACTGCGACTGCTTCTCTGGGAAGCCCTGACAATCGCAAAGGGCGGCATGCAACGAACGCTTAAGGATATCAAAGCAAACACGTATGTTGTCTTTGGAGGCGAGGACGGGCTTTTTCCTGCAGACCAGATGTCGAAGGCAAAAGAGGCTTTACAGGACAACCCCAACGTTCGCGCAGAAATTCTCCCTACGGTCCACGATGAAATCTATCAGCGTCCGCGCGACTACACTGGCCGAGTCGGGACGTTTCTTGATGATATGAGAAAACTCGAAGCAAGCTCAGGACGGGCCTGAACTGTCTGGAAGGGACCGGGTTTCTGGTTTGCGCGTATACCGTGTAACCATCAGGATTGCCCCAATAATCAGGATTGCGCCCAGCCACTGGCCCGGGTTCAGTATTTTTCCGTGGAACACGTATTCCAGAATGATAGCGCTGACAGGAAACATCAGTTCATAAATGGTGGAACGTGTCGCGGTGACCCTTTTTAAACCCCAATAGTAAATAAAAATAGCTGTACCACCGGTAGTGAGGGCGATAATTACAAAAGCCAGTATCATCTCCCACGTTAAAAGCTGAAACCCGGCAAAACCGGCATACGTCGTGTGCGTCCCCGATGCTTTCAGAACGACAATTACCGAAATAATGAGCACCATCACTATGGTTGTCATACAAAAGCGAAGAGCGGTACCTAAACCGTGACTGACTTTGGCGAGGGCCTTTTTAGAGAAGGTTGTCGATGAACCGAAAGAAAAGGCCGCGACCAAGGCTAAGATAGCGGGAACAAACATTCCCTGGCCGGTAAAGTCAGGCTTATGAAAACCGAAAGTCAAAAAGTAACTGCCAATTAAAGCAACAACTGCCCATACATAAAATGTCGCTCGGGGTTTTTCCTTGAGCCAGAGCAGTGCTAACAGAATCGCAAATATCGGCTGAAGTTTTTGTAAAAGCAGCACCACGGAAATATTCAGGCCGTGGCTGTATACCTCAATAATAGCGGCGATAATGGCCATAGTACCAACAGCACCGCCGAAAATCGCTACCAGGACAAAGGCGAGCCAGTCTTGTTTGCCGATATTTTTCAATTCTTGTCGCTTTTTTACCAAGAAATAGGTCAAAAAGACCGAAGCCGTGGCATGCAGCATAAACACAAACGTTGGCACATCTTTCATCCCTAGGTCAGTTATCCAGGGTGTCAGTACCACGCCGTCAAAAGCCCAGAGAAAGGCGGCTGACATGATGCAAAGGGCAGCTATAGAGGTACTATTTCTTAAACGCATTTTTATTAGCAGTTGATAATAAAGTGAGTATACTACAAGATAAGTATATGTTACATTCCACTTATGCTTATTGTCCTCCACACTTCAACAAAAAAAGACGGCAACATGTCTTTTCGCTACGGCAAACGTGATGAAGTTAAAAAAAACCGTGAACGGTTTCTAGCAAAGTGTGACATCTCTGTGCAGGACTGCGTCGCGATGAGCCTCCAACATGGCACTAACTGTGTCAACGTTGCCTCCCATGACAAGGGAAATGGCGTGTTTGAACCAGGCGGTATCGAAACAGACTGCCTCATTACGAGCGAAAAAAATCTTTTTCTCTTTCTCTTAATCGGTGACTGTCTGCCCGTCGCATTGTATGACCCGGAACAATCGGTCATCGCGCTCGCACATATTGGTAGGCATAATGCTGGAAAAGGATTCATCGCGAGTATTCTCATGAAGCTTGAAACTGAATTTGGCTCTACACCACAGAACTTAATTGCCACCATCGGCCCTGGGATTCAAAAAGTGTCATACCTCCTACCAGCAAATATTCCTCAGTTGGCTGAACCTGCCTGGCAACCATTTATTTCAAAAGTGGGTGACAACGTAGCTGTTGATGTACCTGGATTTGTCACTGGCCAACTGCTTCAAGAACATGTACCGAAGAAAAACATACTTGTTTCGCCAGTAGACACAGCGACTTCAGAAGACTACTTTTCACATTACCGATCCACCCGAACTGGCCTGCCAGAAGGACGATTTGCAATGCTCCTTGGGATGAGATAAATCTCTGTTACTTTCTGGTATACTTATCGGTACATTGACGCTACCCAATGACTACACACACGGATAAAGCTACAGACAAACTCACCCCCGAGCAGTACAACATTTGCTTCCTCAAAGGCACTGAACCTCCTGGGTCAGGCAAATGGCTCCACAATAAAGTTAATGGCGTATATGTCTGCGTGAACTGCGGGCAGGAGCTTTTTAAATCCGACACGAAATTCGATTCCGATACCGGCTGGCCCAGCTTTTGGGATGCAGCAAATGATACTAACGTGAAAACAATCGACAACTACGAGCTTGGCATGCACCGGCTCGAAGTGCAATGTTCGAACTGCGGCGCACACCTCGGGCATGTATTCGGCGACGGGCCGAAACCGACGGGAAAGCGGTATTGTATCAACTCGCTGGCACTTGATTTTAGAAAAATGTAGGTTTTTCGAAGTTTCTCTATGGGAATTACTGAATCTCTAATTGGTCTTTTTACCACAGTCATCGAGGAAGCCGGCTACCTCGGAGTCGGGTTCCTCATGACGCTCGAGAGCATGGTGGCGCCAGTGCCGAGCGAGGCTGTCATGCCGTTTGCTGGTTTCTTGTGGTTTGGGGGCAAGATGAGTTTATGGCTGATTGTTATCGCGAGCACCGCGGGGAGTATTACTGGTTCATTGCTTTCGTACTGGGTCGGCGCGTATGGGGGTCGACCGTTCGTTAAGCGATTCGGGAAATACCTTTTGCTGAATGAGCACGATTTAGAAGTCACTGAAGGTTTTTTCAACCGGTATGGCGAAAAAACCATTTTTATCAGCCGGTTTATTCCTATTATTCGTCACCTTATTTCCCTGCCCGCGGGCGTCGGGAAGATGCGCATGGATAAATTTCTGCTCTATACGATCCTGGGTGCAGGAATATGGAATACCTTTTTAGCGTACATGGGATACCTCCTGGGTGAAAACTGGGAACGTATTAGATCCTGGGGAGAGGTGGTTGATGTCATACTCATCATAGGCATAGTCGGACTGGTTATTCTTTTTATCAAACGGCACCTGAACAGACATAAACATACAACTCCAAGTGCTTAGACTCTAGTGACTAACTACTAGGAACTAACTACTGTTTATTAATGGAATACCTCGATTTTGTCGATGACCGAAACCGTATCATCGGACGTGCACCCAGAAAAGAAGTATACGCCCGCACTCTTCCGCATCGTATCGTGCACGTGATGGTGTTTAACGGGCACGGTGACTTGGCACTGCAGCTCCGAACTCGGGACAGATCCTTTGCTCCTCACCACTGGTGCACGTCGGCTGGCGGCCATGTAGCATCTGGGGAAACGAGCAAACAAGCCATCCAACGGGAGATGATGGAGGAAATCGGCGTTGATATTCCACTGCGTGTACGCTATGAAGACACATACCAGGATACGCTGCGTGGAAATATTAAGAAATTTCTCACAACTTTTGAAGCGACGTGCGACGGGCCATTTCAAATTAACCCAAAGGAGGTTGAGCGGATTGCATTCTTTTCGTTAGAGAAAATTCAGAACATGGTGAGCAGTGGTGAGAAAATACATCCAGAATTGCTTTTTTTACTCAGGAAACACTATGGGATAAGGTGAACGTGTGTCGTTTACTTTTTCGTCGTTTTATGGTATTGTGAGGCCATTCGTAGCGTGAAAAATAACGCAAAATACATGGCAAAAAAGAAAATCAGAAAAGTGGTCATCCCAGCGGCAGGGTATGGTACGCGTTTTTTGCCTGCTACAAAAGCCCAGCCGAAAGAAATGCTTCCGATAGTGGACAAGCCAATTATCCAATACGTCGTTGAAGAAGCTGTAGCATCCGGCATCGAGGATGTTATCATTGTTACCGGATGGCAGAAACGATCTATCGAAGACCACTTTGACTATCCGTTTGAGCTTGAGAAGCGCCTCGAGAAGGCGGGAAAGTTAGAGCAACTTGAGGAGGTGCGCAAAATCGCCCAAATGGCAAATTTTATATACGTTCGTCAAAAGGGTCCCTATGGCAATGGCACTCCTGTCCTCTGCGCAAAACATGTCGTTGGCAATGAACCATTTGCTGTCCTTTGGGGAGACGAGTTCATCGCGTCAGAGCCGCCGCGCCTCAGTCAGATGATTAAGATGTTCGAGAAAACAGGACAACCCCTCGTAAGCGCAATTCGCATAGACAACAGGCGTGAGTTATCCAAATATGGAATCGCAGACGTAGAGCCATCGGAAAACGGCTTACTCCGCATCAAACGTATAGTGGAAAAGCCAGACCCAGACACAGCTCCCTCCAATCTTGCTGCACATGGCGGATATATTTTCACTCCTGATATCTTCCCTATGCTCGAAAAGACCCAGCCAGGAAGAGATAATGAGGTCTGGTTGGTAGATGCAATCAATGCGCTGATTATGCACACTCCCGTCTATGCAGTGGAAATTCAGAAAGCCCGCTACTACGACACGGGCAATAAATTGGAGTACTTGAAAGCAAACATTGAATTCGCACTTCGTAGACAGGAATTAGGAAGCGATTTAAGAAAATACCTGAAAAAACTCTCAGAACAACTATGAGACGCGGATATCTTTTTGTTATTGGGGGAGGGCTTGTAGTTATTCTGATTTTGGTTGCGCTCTTTTTACTCGGCGGTCGAAAACCGGTAAACGTGCAGCCCGTATCACTTGAATGGTGGGGGGTGTTTGATGACACGGCAGATGTCGAAAGTATTATTAACGCATACCGTACGAATCATCCATACATCACTATTACATATAAAAAATTCCGATATGAGGAATATGAGGATTCATTAATACAGGCATGGGCACGGGGCAGTGGGCCAGATATTTTTGCCATCCCTAATTCCTGGGTACATAAATTTCAAGCAAACGGCTTCCTTACACCGATGCCGCTGAGCACGCGCATGGCATTTTATAGTCTTTCGCGCCCGCTAGGCATCAAGCAAGAGTTAAAGATTGAATATCGGGATGTGCCGTCATTAACCACCACCGACATTGCAAATCGTTTTGTACAAACAGTGCAATCGGACACGATCATTAATGGAGGAGTATACGGGTTGCCGCTATCGATGGATACACTCGCATTATTTTATAATCGTGATTTACTGAACTTTGCTGTCATCACCCAGCCGCCCGCTACGTGGAATGAGTTCCTCGACGCGATTACTCGACTTACATTACTTGATACCGCGGGAGGCATCGTTCAGGCGGGAGCGGCGCTCGGAACATACGACAATATTCCGCGCGCATTTGATATCATCTCGGTACTCATGATGCAAAATGGTGCCCAGATGGTAAATGAACAACTGCATCTTTCATTTAACCAAGCTGTTCCGGGTTCATCCGATGCACCCGGTGTCCAAGCATTGCAGTTTTATACGGATTTTGCCCAACCGACAAAGCAGGCATACACCTGGAATGTGTTAATGCCGGATGCGTTTGAAGCATTTGTAAACGGCCAGGTCGCCTTCTTCGTAGGATACCAATATCACCGAGATCTTCTTCGGGATCGCTCCGGACGTGTATCATGGTCTGTCAGCACTCTGCCCCAAGTAGACAGCCGTCGACCCGTTAACTACGCCAACT
>LCPQ01000018.1 GCA_001003705.1 Parcubacteria group bacterium GW2011_GWA2_48_9
AATTGAACGTTATTCGTTGGTTGAGCTGATGTTCGGAAACCCTTTTTTCCTTATCCAGCATTCCTAGGACTTCATTGAGAAGCAGGTAATGCCCTTGCGTGACCGTTATGCTGAAGCGCCTGCCGAATTCACGGAGCAACGCTTCATAAGCGAAATTACTGTAATATTCAATATCTTTGCGGTAAGCTTTTTGGAACCCGAACTCCCGCACTATCCAAATGATCCACCGATGGTAGGCATCAACATGCAATGCTGAAACCATGCTCCGTTGCCGGCTTCGGAGCGTTCGAAAAGACCGCTGCATACTCTGCAACTCTCGTTTTGGATTCTTTGCCGCAGCGTCCTTTATCGCAGCTAAAAAGTAGTCGAGATGGAGTAATGGGCCCTCAAAATTGAAATTAATCCATTCATACTGGCTTACATGACGAACCACTTTTTCGAAAAATCGCTTATGTTCTTTTTTCAAATGCCGTTTCAGCAGATTAACTGGCAACCGGAAAAGGCGCGATAACTTTTGAGACCCTCGTACTTCGGCAGCAAGGTGAAGTGCACGCTCATGCTCCCGAGCGGTATATGTCTTTCGCCAGTGAGAGGTCAGTAACTGGTACACTTCCAAAGACGTATACTGCTTTGGGATTTTGAGAGCTTGGAAGTAGCTTGTCAACGCAGTGGTCCATAGGAGTGTGCGGTATTCTGAAAAAGAAAATGGGACGCTCCACGTGCTGACGGTCCAGTACCGTTTGTAAAAATCGAGGAAAAGCCGCCCGAGCGCGGCATTATTCAAGCGTTGTAGGTCCTGCGACAGTATCCGACGATCCAATTCATGCATCTTCTCAATTGCTCGGTAGATATTCCGTAACATTCTCCGGGTAAAACCTTTGTCTGTCGACATCCTGTCGAAGATGAACTGAGCGAACCTGTCGTAATCTTCCACGACGTACGCCTGCCGCAAAAAGCCGTTTTCAGTACCGACTGCCTGGTATTCCATACCCCGGCCAAACGCTTTTTTGAAGCCGTGATAATCCGCGTCAAAATGGATCGCGAAAGGATACAAGTTCGCGCCGTAATTTTCGTTGATGAGAAACCAGTTGAGTCTCTTTTTTTGCATCCTTATGTAATTCTTTTGACGATCCCTTTGGCCGCATCCACCGCGACTCTATCGCCATCTTTAAACATTTCGACGATCCCATGAATGCCCACGACGCACGGGACGTTTAATTCTCGGGCCATAATTGCCGCATGACACGTCATGCCGCCTTCTTCTGTGAGAATCGCTCCGGCTTGCCGCATCGCAGGGACTAACAATGGGTTGGTGGCGTATGAAACGAGTATTTCGCCTTTTGCGAAGTGCGTGGCCTGCTGCAGACTGTTGACGATTCGTACCTTCCCTCGAGCAACTCCGTGCCACGCCGGCATACCGTGCATAGTCGAGAGCTTTTTGACTTTCGGAACATCAATAGAGTCATCGATAAAATGCTGCGCGTCGCTTCCTGAGAGAATGGTCCGTTTACGTCCGCGATAATAATAGATGAAAAGCTTACGCCGGCGGTTGATTTCATCCGCATCAGCCTTGCCGCTCCGCAACGCTTTCACCACTTCATCGTGAGCCAAATACCGTACCTGATCCGCACTAATATGTAAACGTTTACCAACCTCTGTAAAATATTTGCCCAGATGCCAGCAGGATTTGAACTGGCGAGCCTTGCGATAGGGCTGAAACCACATGGCAAACTGCGCCATCTTGAGCAACCAGCGCTCATAAGGGACAAAATGAAGTTCTCGCATGATACGTTCCTGCGCTTTCTGGAGCTTTTCGAGCTCGTGGCGTTTTTCGCGCAGCTTCGCGACGACATTACCTTTTTTGAGAATATCTTTTGCTGAGAGTATGAAATCCTCGACGGTCATTACAGGACCTTCCCAACTATGAAACAGCCAATGATACGCTCGTTGTTGGCGCTGAAACTCCCGTAAAATTCGCGGATGATGTTTCCGAAGCTCAGCGACAATTTCCTGCGGAGACGCGCGAGTAAAGAGTCGTAAAAGCGTCTTGTGTTTGCAAACACGATAACTGATCTCAAGCAAATCTAAGCTTTGTTGGTAAAAAACGGTTTTCTTCGGCATACCAGCCAGCACGCCGTAGTATTCTTTAAACCTTGCTGGCGCTCGTTTTTCCAATATCTTGCGCACCCGCGGGCTGAAATATGCGCCTTCGCCGAATTCAAGTGCGAAAATAACATTGCCATACGCATAGCATGGCGTATCAAGTTCTACGAACCGTTTATAAATCTCGGTAAGCTTCGCATTCGACAGCCGGGAAAGGTCCTTTTTCCAAATCTGCCTTTCGCTGAATTCGTTGAGCCGTCGAACAGCTTGGAACGCCCTTGAAGCTTTCTTTATCATATAGGAGCGGTCCTGCTCAACGCATTTCTGGTGGAATTGCTGAAAACGTTTCCACTCAGCCGGTTTGATGAAGTACTCGAGAACTTTTTCCCGGTTCGCCATGCCGATGCCTGCGAGCATGCCGCGGTATTCCGTATATCCGACATTCCACAAATCAATGATGAGATACTGCGGGAAGACGCTCACCTGCAGGTCACGAGCAAAATATATGTACGGTTTGCGTTTCGGCATAGCACCCGCGGGCTATAATTTTTTCACGATCCCTTTGTTTGCGTCCACCTCGACAGTGTCTCCGTCCTTCAACACTCGTGTCGCTATCCTGGTTCCAATCACACATGGGATATTCATTTCACGGGAAACGATCGCAGCGTGTGAAGTGATCCCACCCTGTTCAGTGACTATCGCACTGGCTTTTTTCATCGCCGGAACGATATCTGGGTCGGTAGCGATCGAAACGAGTATGTCACCTTTTTTCATCTTACCCATGTCTTCCGGACGGATAATGATGCGCACTGTGCCAGTCGCTTTACCAACGCAGCCCACCTGACCCCGAATCTCACGCGTTTTATGAATGTGTATTTTTTCTGCCTGCTTCGCCAATCGGCGAGCCTGAGTTCCCGTGAATACCCGTTCGCCACCTCTCTCATAATAATACACCGCGAGTGTTCTTCGCTGGCGAAGGTGTGATCGTGCGACGCGTCCAGCCGACAACCCCTGCTTCACCTCATATTTGAGCATTAATCTGACGTCCACCAGGGAAATTCGTAGCCGTTTCGCGATCTCATGAAGAACCGGCTGCATACGGTAAATCGCATATATTTGTGCAAACCGGCGATATACCTTGGTCACCATAAAATCACCCCAGGAATCCAGGACCGTTTTCCATGGATCCCGAATTATAAGTTTTTTCATCAGTGCGGCGCGTTTTTCAAGCTGACGGCTAAATTCTTGCTGAGCCTTTTTCAAAGTTTGAGTTGGGTTGACCCCCTGACCTATTACCCGTACAAGTTCCTTTAGATAATAGTCGAATGTGTACACGCCCTCCTTGCCGATCCACATGAATTTAATGTAGAAATATTTGCGATAGTGGCTTTCTACCATTTTCATAACCTGTGGCTTGATCTGGTCGCGGATCCGATCTACACGCTCCTCTAATAGCCGCTCATATTCCGGTGTGTGAGTCTTTAAGCCGAACTTCGCTGTTTCTTTTTCCTTGAACCACGTATATAACTCAGCGAAGAGTTTCCGCTGTGTGGCATCTCGGTACACCGCCTGGGCAATTTTCAAAAAGTCCTCTTGTTCTATTTGAATCAATGACTTCTTCCTTGGCTGGGTAAGAATCACGAGGTACTCGTTAACCTTCTCCTCCTCGATATGAAGCCGCAGGAACTGCTTCAGCCGTTCCGTCAAATTATCGTGGAACATGTCTACTGCCACTGGTATCCAGCCCCATCGGTAGTATGCCGTGTGAACGTCATCGTGTGTTTTGTACAAATTCCACAATTGGGCATTTGAAAGTTTTGTAAGAAGGTCTTCAGGCACCCTTTCAGCGAATGCTCGGAGCTTGTCTGACCACCAAACGATTTCCTTGTTTGCCCTGACGGTGAACTTTGGCTGGCGCAAAAATTTCTCCGTGAGATAGTCGCCGACGCGCTTGGAGTCCTCCTGGCCATAGTAAAAATTCAAATGATACGAATCTCGCTGAATCGATAACAGCTTTTTATAACGAGTCCCTGATGGCCATTCGAACTCGTTCACGAAACATGACTGCCAGATCTGCGAAAAAAAGACGTCCATGTCCGGAATGTCCTCCGCGAGCATCCATGGATCGAGGTCATTAAGATATTTCAGCCTTTTTACCGCCATAGGGACAGTATATCATTTTATCCTACGGACGATTCCCTCGTTGGCGTCGACTTCTACCTTATCGCCATCCTTGAGGACCTTATCCGCGCCCGGGACGCCTACAATGCAGGGTATTCTTAGCTCCCGAGCAACAATTGCCGTATGGCAGGTCAAACCGCCAGCTTCACTGATAAGTGCTCCTGCTTTTTTCATCGCCGGAACAAGATTGGGGTTGGTGTTATGCGCAACCAAAATGTCGCCTGGCTTCATCTTCTGCATCTCTTGAGGGATGTTCACAATCCTCACGATACCCACAACCCTTCCAGGACACGCGGGTGTGCCGCTCAGTTCTCTCACTGCTTTTGGGTGGGCTTTTTCGAACGTAATATTCTTTAGAAACACCTTGGCTTTCTTGCCGGTCAAGATCGTATCATGCGTACGATCAATAAACTCCACGGCTATCTTCTGACGTTCGTTTAACTCGTCCGCGTTGAATTCCCGCTTGAGCAATGCCGGTACGATTTCCTGCGCTTTCATGGCCCATAGTTGGGCAATGGTAAGTCCCAGGCGCCTGCCCATTTCCCGAAAAAGTGGATCGTACGCGTACATGCCATGGTAGACGGCCTCCTTGCGAAATCCTTTGATAAATACTAGGCGTTGTGCGAGAAGCAGTAACCTCGTAAGATCGGCTGGAAGCTTCAGCTGTCTGACTAACCGTCTTTGATGGGCTAGAAAACCTTTTCGGTCATGGACCAGTTTGTCGAGAAGTTTCTGAGGATTGACGCGCCCCTTGAGGGCTTCCTGCCATCTGCCGAGGTACTCTTCAATCGGCGTGGCGGGCCCGCGGTATTGATAGGCGAGCCAACAGTACCTTGTGTGATGATGTTGAATGCGGTGATACAGTTTTGTATTCACCAATCGTAATTTTTTAAGTATCGTCGGACCCGTGGAAGAGCGAAAAATCTTTCGAATTCGCGGTTTTCGATGCAGTAAAACCGCAATGGCGAGAAAGTCGCGTTCTTCTTGTGCAACAAAACTGTCTTTTTGCGGCGTGGTCAGAACGCTGAATGCGTCAGCGATCCCATGCGGACTCCCAATTACCCGTAGATGATCGTCCAACCGTTTCCATAATCCTTTGGTGAAACGTTCTTTTTCTGCATCTGCGAGCCAACTCACTGATGGACCAACGCCGTTTTGTAAACTGTGGTACTGAAGGCAGTGAATATAGAACTTGACTAGCTGCGCGTCGGTAAGTTCGTCCAACCTACTCTTCAGAACTTTGTTTGAGGCGGCCATGAGTTTCCGAGACCACTGCTCAATTTTTTCTACGAGTTTTAGTGCCCAGCGAGGATTCTGAAACATTTTACGTGCCAAGAAGTCAGATCCGGCGTCAAACTCACGACGGATGAAATACATCTTGCAGTCATTGCTATCCAAATAAGAAAAGTATTTGTGAATACTAGCACCCAAACCTAGCTTTGGCCATTCTTGGAGAATGTACCTTGTGGCCACGCTCATGAAAAAAATGCTGGTTTGGGGGACTTCCGCTCCCACCATCCATACGTCTCTTTTTCTAACCGGCGGAAACCTCTTCATACGTGCTAGTGAACAGCACGTATGTACACTTCCAACGCACGCCTCAGAATCATCATTGCATGCGACAGTTTTGGAGCGCTCAGCACATATGCGATCCTGACCTCATTCTTCCCTTTTCCCGGGGTTACATAGAATCCTTCAGCCGGTGCGAGCATGACAGTTTGCTCGTGGTAATGAAATTTTTGGAGCATCCACTGGCAGAAGTGGTCGGCATCCTTGACCGGCAAACCAACAATGACGTAAAAAGCGCCTTCTGGAGAATACGCACTTACTCCAGGTATGCCA
Source organism: Parcubacteria group bacterium GW2011_GWA2_48_9 (assembly GCA_001003705.1). Taxonomy (GTDB): domain Bacteria; phylum Patescibacteriota; class Patescibacteriia; order UBA10025; family UBA10025; genus UBA10025. The sequence goes on from LCPQ01000018.1 coordinate 6,127, forward strand.
GAGAGTCCTCGGATAACTGCGTCACGGCGGCCGCGATACTCATGAATGAGGTGGTGAGTAAATTGTCCTGAGTTACGAAGTAGCGGCATGACGGCGAGCTGTTCGAGAAATGGCGACGACAACCTGCCCTGCGAAAATTTCAACACACTGGCCATAATACTCTTATTGCGAGAAACCAGGCAGCCGATACGAGCGCCGCACATATTGAATCGCTTCGATGCACTATCAACGAGGACCACATTGTCGCGCACCTTCGCTAGTGAAAGAAAACTTATTGCCTTTTTCTTTGTGAAGACGATTTCGCGGTACGTTTCATCGGCAATAATGAAGAGACCTCGCTCTTTCGCAATACCGGCCACGATGTCGATCTCGCGTTTTGTAAAGACGGTTCCGGTGGGATTGGATGGATTGCAGATAACAATAGCTCGGGTCCGCGGTGTTATAGCACCTACCAACGCTTTATGAGACGGCAAATGAAAACCATCGCGGATGTTAAGAGTGACGGGAACAAGCTTAATGCCGAACATTTTTGCGTAGATAACATAACTCGTATAAACCGGCTCAAGCACAACGATCTCATCACCAGGGTCAGCTACAGCCAAGAGGGCAAAGTAGATTGCCTCGCTGCCGCCGGTAGTAATGGAAATATCTTGCGCAGAAAGGCGTATCCCGAGATGGCGGTAATACGTGCGCCATGCTTCAATAACTTTCGGAAATCCTGAGGATGGTGCATATGGCACTACGCCTTTCGCATATTTTTTCAGCATGCTAAAAAACTCCCGTGGTGTCGGAATATCGGGCTGACCAATATTCAAGTGAAATACGTGAATACCCTTTTGTTTGGCCGCATCAGCATATCGATACAGTTTCCGAATAGGGGAAGCAGGCGTCATTTGCGCACGGCGTGACAGGGAAAGTTTCATATACCACTCATTCTCCCTGATTTGCACGTCTTTTGTCAATGCGAAAAAAGGCGGGTCAACCCCGTCGTATTCTAACCTTATACATACTTGTCATTCTGAGGAATCCCTGGCGCGGCCAGGGGTGACGAAAGAATCTCGCGCTTGGCGCGCATCCAAAGTCATTTGAATAAGATTCCAATTAGTGAGCCGCTCCGCGTCGAGATTCTTCGGTCGCCCGCCTACGCGCGTTGTTTGGTATGAATAACCTAACCCGTCAACCCGCAATTCGACAACCTAAACCTAGCAGAGCAAGCTCTGCCACTACAAGTAGTATCTTTTTCGCTCTCTGTCATTAATTAACCTACCCTACAACTCCTGCACCAGCTTCCCCTTCTCAACCCTATTCTTCACCCATCGGAACTCCCCTTCTTTCTCATCAGCATACGCCATCGTCCGGTACTCTTCTCCCATGCGGTCACCGAGTTCCATGCCGATCATAGCGGATTCGTTTTCAGTGAGTCCAAGTCGTTGCTGGAGAAGGTATTGGAGAAATTCGCTCATGACTATCGGGTGGGTGGAATTGTCATCTATAAACTGCTTCACTACTTCTGCGTTATATTTTTCAGAAGCATAGCTTTTGACTGTCTCCCGCCAATTTGGGCCTTCTTTAAGGGCAGCTTGAAGTCTCCCCTCGCGTGCCAAGATGAGAAGTATGGCTACCGTTTTTCCGACATCTTTGATTTTCAGTGCGTTGACTAGTTGCTTTTTCAACTCCACTGGGTCACTACCCATTTTTGCACCTAATGCTTTTTCAGTGAGGAACCAGCTCTGCATACGGCCTTTTGCAAACTCTAATAACTCGCTAAGACTCTTTTTGTCTTTCACAACTAGGGGTCGCATAGCACCTTTCGTTCGCGCCGCTGATTCGTCCTTGAACTGGAGAGGTGCCCAGTCGAACTCTTCAATCGTCTGGTCCCAAAACGCTATACCCTCGTACACCCCGCCGAGAAACCTGCCCACATCCATACCGACAAGAGCGCTTTCGGGAATGGAGAGTTTCAGGCGTTCAGTGAGGAGGTACTGAAAAAATGCTGATAACGCCTCTGGTGAAGCGGGATGTTTCTCAATATAGATATCAGCTCGTTGGTCGGAGTAATGACGTGAAACAAATTCCTTCGTAGCACGCAGCCAGCTAGCATTTTGGCGAAGAATATCCTGCAGCTGTTTGCGATGGGCCAGATAGTACATAGCGGCAGTGACCTCACTTATGTTTTCCACTTCGAGAGCCCGAGCAAAGATGCCTTTCACTTTCACTGGATCGTTTCCCGCTCTATGAGCTTAGCTGCATCATCAGTTCGAAGATGCTCGAGCCGTCCTTCGCGCAAGATACGCTTCTCGCCACCATCTACGAAGCTGACGCTTTCTTCCAACCCTTCGGGAGTAAGCGAGGAGAGTTTCAAATGCTCATACACGTCGATAAGACGCCTGATTGCCATCTGCTCGTCAGGATCGAGAACGATGGTGTTCAGCTTTGAAAAAAACTCGGTCTGCTGAAGCGTATTTACCCGTTCAGTGATGCCGACAGTGACATTATAGAACCGTAAAACATTTCTTACCGTGCCGGGTAGATGCTGGCCGCTGATATCGAGCGAGCTCGTCGTGATAGTTTTTTCATTTCCCAGTAGCCGGTTCCGGCATTTCTGCTTCAACTCATCTCGATCCTCGAGTAGTATCAAACGAACCATCTTGGCGTCGATTTCTTCATTGAGCACAATATCGCCGTCGTCTAAAGCCAAGACTACGTCGTCAGCGAAAAACTGCTCCACCTGGTCATTGGGAAGCATTGAGAGTGCTACTGCGCGTGCTCGCGCTAGCGCATGCTCATATTCCGTCAATAGTTCGGGATGCCTCGTTTCCAGATGAAGCATTGCCAACTCCTTCGGCAGCACTTTTACTATCTTGTACGCGTCATGCACTTCTCTGAACAGAACGATCTGATTGACGTAGCCTTTCACCTCTTGTAACGTGGCATGATCAATAAAATCAAGCTTCTTTGTATCTTTTACGGGTTGGGGTGGTGCATTCATGGTGATAGGCATTAGACTCTGCGGCTCGGGGCGCCATACGCTTCATCTATGTAGCGCCTGAGATGATCAAATGGCTCTTCTCCCGCCGTAGCGCCAAATTCCCGAATTTTATTGAGCACACCGGTAAATCCTTTCCGTTGTTCATCGGGTATATGTTCCGATATCTTCGCGAGATCATCGTAGTTGGGGCCGGATGTCAGGTTGATTGAAAGGTTAGGGCCAAAGCGTCCTCTCGATATGAGGCTTTCAAATTTATTCCAGTTCTCTTGGATGAACGCTTTCGCAAATGGACTGTTCTTATACTTCCGTTCGCCTGTTGCCTCAAAGTTACGCGCTCGTTCGGCCCGAGTTGCTCCCTCTGCCGTCTCTGTACCAAAAGCAAGTCGGTTTGACCGGCGCATAAAGTTCTCGAAGTCCTGTTTCCTGACTTCTGCCATCATTTCAACCAAACGATCCTGTTCCTTCTGCCAGTACTGTTTGCCATCTTTCACCCCGACGCCTTCATCTTCGATCTTAACGTCATGCTCTTTTTCAAACTTCTCGCGTGCTTTCGCATCTTTCATACCCTTCTTCCCTACGAACTCATTCATAATGAATGATTTCAACCCCTGCGCATCGCTCCCATCACCCGTCATATTGAAGAATTCATTTTCATTTGCGTACTCTGTCGCCTTCAGGGCTGCAGCACCCATACGAATCAGGTCACCCCGTTCCTTCGCGTCACGGTAATAACTATATAACTCTTGCCAGCTGTCAGTGAGCATTTCCGACTTTTCTTTCGCTATCGCTAACGCCTGATCGCGGCGCATGGCATAGTTGACTGCAGGACGGATATGCTGTGCCTGTTTCTCCAGAGTTACTTGCTCTTCCTTCTGCTTTTTAATGCTCACTCCCATTTCCACTGCCCTCGTCTGCACCTGTTTGCGAGCCGCCTCGCTCGGATTGAGTTGGCCCTTATCTTTCAAACCCTGCAGGCGCTGCATTTCCCGCTGTACCCGTTTAGCTTCGTCCCCAGCGAATGACCACTTAGAATCGACTCGAAGCGGCTGGTTCCATTCTTTCGCAGAACGCAGGGCATCCACCAGCCCGAACTTTTCGCGTTGTTTCTCACTATATTGCCCTTCGAGCTCTTTCTTTTCATCGCCGAGCCGGGTTCGAAGTTCCTCCTCGCCTTCTGCGGGCAGTGCAGCAATCCGTTCTCTTATTTCCTTCAGCTGTTCATCTCGTATCTTTTTTAAATCCGCATCGAGCGATGTGATTTTCGACGTGATCCGCGGCTCAATCTCGACGGCGTCATACTCCATGGACTCGCCGTTGCCTTGCAACCTGTTCAATTCATCGCCAAGATGTTCTTGTGCCGCGCCGTATTCTGCTTCCGTCGGAATGGCGGCTTGAGATTCCAATTCTTTCTGCCTCTCCTCCATCGTCGTGATTCTCTCACGGCCCGCATCGACACGCTGATCTATCTTTTTTGACTTGCCTGCCGTTCTCTACTGGTTCGCGCTCGATGGTGCTTCCACCCTTGTTTCCAGGTATCCATCGAGGTCTGGATACCCAGCCTTGCGCCGGCTTCTTCACGGAGATACCCAAATGTCCCCTTGCCTGCTTCTTTGATCCCTCTCTGAGCCAGCCTCAACGGTGCTAAGGCAGCCATGCCGCCCTTTTGGATGGCGCTACTCGCACGACCCGCTAGATTCCCCGCCACACCGCCAAACTGCTGAGTTACCATGAGCGCTCCCATGAGCATCCCTATGCCAAAAATGAATGAGAGGATGCCTTCGCCAGTTGACGCTTGAGAAACCGACCCGGCAAGTTCGGTGTCAGTCGGTGTAGTGCTCGTCAAAACCTGTGACGGGACATCTTGGGTTGACTCATCGACCTGCTTCACAAGTGTGCTCGTCGTTGTAGTGGTCACGGTAAGCGCAAGCCAGAGAAAAAACGCTAAGACAGGACCGATGACCGCATGCTTCCAAAACGAGCTCCACCACATGCTTGAATACTTCTGGGTGCCAGGGTATGCCGCTAGCATGTACGCGAGGGGGGACAGGATGACGAGAATCCATAACATGATGATGCGGATAATCAGTACGACGACCATGATAAGCGTTACCATGAGAGCGATAACGAGAAACGCGACTGCCAAGAGAACGGCCCCGAGAAGTTCTCCGGAAGGCGGTGGTGTCTTCACATCTCGGAATTTTAAAATATTCTTCAGCTGGAACATCTCTGTAAAGTTCCCCGCCGCGGCATCCTTGAAAGCGTTGACGAATGTCAGCATGATCACCTGCATAAGGTCGATGAAAAACCCTGCGATGAATTTCGAAAGGTTGATAAGAATCGCCATCAGTATCAGCTTGCCGAGCAAGCGCTGATAGCGGTATTGTTCTATCCGCAGTATCGTGCCGAAAGAGATTACCAGTAGGATGAGTATAAAAAACATGTTAGAAACATCGCGTACGATCACCCAGCCGGTTTGCACTGCTTGCACGTCAATAAAGTGATTGTATTGCGCGATACCGATAAGGATGCCAATAACGACAAGCAATAGCTTGCCAAGTAGCGAAGCGATCCAGAGGATCAAGTTGGCTAGTATTTCGATCAATGCATCAATTGGTCCCGCGTGAGCCGGCATCGGTATGGACGTCATAACCACGATAGCCACTACACCGAATGCGAGTAAAAAAGCCCGAGCCCGAGGGTCGTTTGATTTCCAGAAGGAGAGTTTTGGTAGTATATTCCTCAGAAGCCGTACGTTAAAGTATGTCAATTGTCGAATTACGGATTAGCGCATTGCGGATTAGCTTTTTAGTAGATACCTTTGCTAACGCGAATTTTTCATAAAAACGAATACGCAATCCACAACTCGCCAATTCGTTGATTTCTAATAAATACTAATCGCCCCGTTAAACGCGTACCACCCAGGGTTGTCATCCGGACCTCCAACACAGCTTGTATCCTTCTGAGTAATAACAGGGGGGATAACTGCCGGAGCTGGCTGTATGCAGGTCCCACCACCGGCTGTGCAATCAGCGTCCTGGCACCGCCATCCGGCAAAAGTGCTGGCGGCGGAACAAATTCCCTGGATTACATTACTGCACGTTCGCCAGTGGTCGACGAGCTGAACGCGTGGGATATACGTGCCCGCCTCGGTGAAAATATGGGTAAATGTATGCGGGTTAAGCGGATCGCTCCTCGGCGCATACCCCCAGACCATACTTCCCTCACGGTCATTAGTGGTCCCATCATCGCCGTCCCAATCAATGAGGATCGCATCGAGCGGCATTTGTTCTTCATTGACATCCGCCGTGAAACTGACCTGCACCCTCGTACCCGCAGGATATGATACGTTCCATGCAGCTTTATCATTGCGATATGAATTCCCTCCGACTGAAAGCGTGAAATTACCGATATGAGGCGGGATAGCACAGAAATCGTCATCCAGGCCGTCAGTCGGCGGGCGGACTCCGTCGGCGCATAGCTGCATATCATCAAACGCAGTATTCCATGCGCTGACGCCGCTGGCCGCATTATCAGAGACGTATTTCCTAAGCGTATTATCCCATACCCATCCGTCGAATGCCTTGGCAAAAAATCTTTTTATTATATATTGAGTTGGCACGCCTTCGCCGCCCCATATAGGTTTTGGGGATGGACCACTGCACCATCCGCCGTTGCTTTCACATTTCTGCTTGCTGAGGGAGTCGGCACATGGCGTGCCGAGCAAGTTTACGTCAGTAGATCCGTAGCACACTGGCGTACCACACTGATCAAACCCCATCATACTTGATTCGCAGATTGTGGGTGAGCCTGCGCGTGTTTGGTTCAATCGTTCCGTCTGATTATTGAGAGGAAGCTGGACATAGAGCGGCGTACCGAGTTCTTTGCCATACCATATTTCAGGCGAACCAATAAGTGGTGGGATTGCTCCGAATGGGGCGAGATCCTGTGCATAGGTGTACTTGTTCATATGGGTGAGGTAACTACTTCCTTCGGCGATTCGCTTAGTCCATGGAACTACGTCATCCCCGGCTACCTGGACTACGACTTTGCATGACTCACGAAGTAAGTATTCAATCTCCAGAGTGCCAATTTCTCCTCCGCTTGAAGGTACACCGGCACGATAGTCGTACCCGAGAACAAATCCGTCGTCATCGAAGCGAACTCGCAAGCCAAAGTCGGCTGCATCATGCCCCGCTGAACACTGTGGAACAAATCCAAAATCAAATCCTTCATCGGCTGACGTACCTCCATGCCAGATTTTTTGATCACCTTTATAATAGTTAGTTGGCGAAACGTAAAACGTCCATTTTCGTGCTTCTTCAGCTTGGAAATCATCGTTCGATGTGACGTGAACTTTTACCAGTTCGATGTCGGAGCGGTTGATAGCTCGCTCAGTATCATTTGCCGGTATCATCCGGGCTGGAGCGGTATCACAGTCAAAACCAGTACCAGTAGTCAGACAATTCGACGCGTAATCGTCACCGAAGAATCTGATGCCGTACCTTTGAAGAATGCTGCCAGTTGCGTCTTTAAACCACGTGCGCGTGCTTGAAAATTGATTGTTGCAATCGTTTTGCACTTCGATTAACTCATCTTCTACGTAGCAACTATTTCGTGTAGAGGGGGCGTCACCGACGCAGGGACCATAATCAGAGAACCCGAACTTACATTCGGAATCTATGCTGCACCGCATGATCGGTCTACTCGCGCAATGACCAGTCCGCGCATACCATTCACACCAATGATCCAGTGACCCACTGAGTCGAGTCGGCGTCGAGTATGAATCAGTGTTCCAGAACGCATTGCCTTTTGCGTTCGTGCAGTAGTAGAGCGGCACGCGTCCTGTGTATCCCGCCTGCTGTTCCTGGCCGAAAACTGACGTCTCTCCGCTGATGACGTCGACCGGCCACCAGTTCAGGCAGATATTCGAATTCTTCGGATCCTTTTCCACGCAGTACCCCTTCCATCCGCGATACTGCACGCCGTCGAAGTCGGTATACTCGCACAATGCCGAGTCTTCGCGCGGGTACATGCGGCACGTGCGCACTACTTTATTCGGAGTGATCTCAGATCCCGAGCCGAGACAGACTCCGGGCGCCACGCAATCATCATTGGTGGAGCAAACCTTTGTGTTATCATTAGAACACGTTCCGCGCTCGGAATGTACTTTCAGAATAGGTTTCATAGAGACATCATCGAGGTAGAAAATGCGGCCAGAATCAATTTCTTGGGAGATGCGCAATACGGCCGTTTCTGCGGTATTGTCCACATCAAACGGTCCGAGGACGTACTCGTCCCATGAAGGTGTCAACGCGACAGTACCTATAGTAACTGTCGTTACCCCCTGGACAAGTTCGAATGTTATCGCATCACCGTCGACAGTGTTAGCGTTTTCGTATTTTGCTTTGAACGATAGGATGTAGTCTCCGCTCAAAAGGAACGCTTGTCCCAATGTATACTCGACCCCCGCTCCTGCCGCGTCACCAGGATTGACTTCCAATATATTATTCTCATTCAGGAGCGCATTCCCCGGGATCGAACCGTCATCAGCCATTTCCGTCAGCCGGGCAGTAGTATCAGTTCCGAGCGCTTTCCAGCCGCGGTAGGACTGATTTTCCGTCCAGGCCGTACTGGAATCATTCGGTTTGATATTTTGCGAATCGAGGAAACTGTTATCCCAAAAATCTCCGTCTTTGACCAAATCTTTTGACCCGGCCCCGAACGTACCCAGCTCATACATAGCCGAATACGGATAATTACCTTCGATCAGCCGCTCGATGCCGCATGGTGCGCCGCCGCAATCAGCAGGGCTCGAACAGTCCTGGGTCGGCTCATTGCTGCACTTCAGCTGACGTCCCCAGTTCACGCCTGCTCGCGCGAGCCCTGAAATATTTTCCATGAGATTTACGTTGTTACTCGCGTCAGCAGCACTGGTATAGATCAGATCGGCGCCGACGAGTGACTGGCAGATACCCTTGTCAAATGGCTGGGCAGGCGGTTTGCAGTCCGCGTCTGCCGTACACCGGACGCTCTGGTCATCCGAGCATACTTTCTCTGGCACGAGCGGATCCAGCAGTGCACAAATCCCCTGTACGCAGTCGCTGTCGCGCTGACAGGAACGGCCGTTGTCAGAGCACGCTTTTGTCCCGATGCATTCGCCGCTGACCGGATCGAGCTTATTGCACGGCGCGCGTTCGAAGCATACTTCCTCTTCCTCGCCGCGCTCGTTCCGCACGGTGGTACTTGCAGAGCATTCGAGCCATTTGTTGCACGTACGGTCGCGCTGGACCTTGATGATTTGGTTCGAATCGCAGTCAGGGCGCGCCGGCGTATTTGGATTGTTATCACAGGCTCCCGATGGAGCGCTGCCGTCAGACGTGCCTTTCGCGGTAAACGTCGGCGGAGGAGTCGTAGCATTGTAGAATAGCCGGCAACCGGCAAGATCGTCGACGACGTTGTTGCATGATGTCGTGTCGACAGTAGGTTCGACATAATAATACGCCTGGCACGCAGCCACGGATGCGCATAGCCCGGCGCCGCACTGCGTCGCATGAGGTATCTGTATCTGACAGGTAAATGGTACACCTGGCGCGGCATAGCCGCAGTCGGCACCCGGATCAGAAATACTACACGGCTGGTTAAATTTTGGTCCGGCAGAGCAAAATGCCGTCGTATCGCAGAAACTTCCGGGGGTTGTCGAAGCAGTATCGCATCTGCCGACGTTCGTTTGGTTGGCTGGAACATTGACGTCGCATCCTTCAGGATCCAACGGATCAAGGTATTCAGTACAGCCGCTCTGGTCAGCCGGGCACAGTCCGACCATCCCATCAGCTATCGATGTGTCTGTCAACGACGGTCCGCATCCTATGTCGGTGCCCCTCCGATACCATCCGGCTGTAGTGGATCCCGGAGGGATGTTGTATTCGCACGTTGCGCTTCCTGGATCTTTAAAGTACGCGAATCCGCCATCGTATGAATACTCTTGGCAACTGCTCTCATCCTGGCGGCATAAGATCTGCTCATAATCGTCGGGGTCGTTTACGATGTAGGTATCAGTGTATCCATCGACGCTGTTGTAAGCATTGATAATCGGCTCGCCCATGCGCATACACCCTGCTTGGTTACTCTGGCAGTAGACGGCGGGATCATTAATCAGTGTGACCACTTCATCAGCCGGTATCGTAATATCAGTGGGGAAAGCAACAGGTGCCGGACCGCCGCTGAAATAATTATTCAGGAAGTTGAGATCTGCCCCATTCACCGTGCTATCGCCGTTCACATCCATGATTGCCCATGGATCGGAACGGTTGACACCGGAAATACATGTGTTACCTACTCCGCAAATGGCAGCGGGATTTTCCGGATCACATTGTTGGGTGGTTCCAGCAAATGGGCCGGTAGTGCAGCGGCCATCGAAGTAACTGTTGAGCTGTACTAGGTCGTCTCGATCGAGCTGACCGTCAGCGTCATAATCGCCACGCGGGCGCACAGTTACCTCAATATTCTCGGGGAAAGGATTCTCATTGTTTTGAGTCTGGATGAGTGCTTCACACCCTACAGCATCGGCATCGCAAATTTTCGAGAACGATTTCAAATAGTGTATCCGGCTGTCACGGTCGCGGTATGCTTCGCAGTTTTCATATCCCGAACATTCAGTGTACGACCCTTGGACTACGAAGACGTCGTCAGTGACTTCTTGGAACTGGAGATTGTCCAGATAAAACGGCCGCGTACCGCCGATGAAGAGGAACGCCCCCGGGGGCACTGCCGCGTCGAAGAACAGCGGTCCGAGCGTGTATTGGTTCCAATCGCCCGCTTGAGCTACGGCCGTACCGCGGAAACGCGCAGTGCTTCCATCATCCAATGTGATAATATTCCCCGCCCCGTCATAGATTCCCGCTTCGATGCTCGCATCATTACTACCGCCTGACGCCCAGAATTTCAAGACGTATGACGTATCACTTTCAATGAGACCATCAATGGGTGTCCATGCTCCTGGTGGCGCACCAAATCCGAGATCGAAGACTACCATCGAATGCCCACCCGCTTGGGTGGAGTAGTTGCTTGGGTTGAGCGCCGCATCAGCATTTGATACCCACGGTGCTATTGATCCTGATTCAAAATTCGTTGAAATAAGCGTGCGAACATTACTACCGGCTGAACCCTGGTACTCGCGACATCCGGCGAACGTCGCAGAACACGTGACGCTCTCACCCGGCATCATATGATAAGTGATGTCATGCGAGGCCTGTGTATCAATCGTGTTCTTATAGGGGTGGCAGTCTTCCGTGACGAAAATAATTCGTGAACGTAAACGATAGGAGGTAACTCCGTTGGAATCGTAAAACTCCGCGCAGTCCGGATTTGTATACAAATCTGCGGCTGAACAGTCCTGGTTAGCAATAGGATGATTTACAGCGGGAAGAGGACCGGCACCATCTTCATCAAATGTGACATTATCAACGCACGCCGGATACTGGATAGCTGAAGCGGGATCGTCTGGCGCCAGATTCGTGCATGGCGCGCGTGTTCCGGCTGCAACGACATTGCTCCGCAAGAGATTAAAAGCTTTCAGCTGATACCCGGACTCTTCGTCGCCAATCCATGTGTAGTAGTTGGCCGCCTCGGCTCCCGCGTCAGCCGGCTTCGCACACTGCCGGATAAAGCTGTAGTACTCTAACCCCTCACCGCCGCGCGCCACTTCATCGAGATTTGTATACTCTTCGCACCCGAGCTGGGTGGCAGGACAGGTAAGACCTGTCTTCGGAACAAATGAAACCGGTTCTCGCGAAGGCCTGCGTGGAGTATGTTCGATGGGCATTTCACGAAATGCTTTGCACCCGACGAATTCAGCGGGACATTGGTCGCAAGAAAATGGATCGTTCGGATCACAGGACGACGGATCGGTGATTTTGCCAGTCACTGCCAGGTCGCCGGACAGCGGTGTATACAGTTCGCAGCCAACATCATCGACGTTACATGATGCACGTCCGCCATCCATATAAATTCTATTAACGTCGCCGTAACCCTTATATGCCGTCACCGGAGCGCCTTCTTCGAGCTGAAGAGCGTCGAAAACGACGGTACAGTTCGTCACAGCTCGCAGATTACCTTGGAGTGACGTGCGTGTTTCAGACTTACTCGCAGTGCCCGTCGTTATATATCTTTGCCAAACATCCTTTTTATACGTTACCGGCGTATCACTCAACCATACGTCAGCCGGATACGCGATGAGCTGTACTGAGGAGTCTACAGAGGTGATAGATGCATCAGTACAACTATCAAGTTTTGCATAATAAGAGAATGTGAATGTGCGCCCAGCAAGTGACCGCCCCGTATCAGTGCTGTGCGGAGCGTACCAGGTAGTTCCGGCATGGGCAGGATCCCAAATGAGCTTGACGGCATATTGTCCATCATAGGCATCGCGAGTTACATCAAGCACGTGTTCGGTATTTCCCGTATCGAATGGAGCAAGTCCGGGCCTATCGCCATGCGACGGAGACGGGTCGGCATAATCGACAACACCGTCGTCTATTCTGTCATCAGTGATGTACGAGTGGTCGAACCGTTCAAAGCTCGAATTGCGAACGAGGTTAGTGCCTAAACTTGGTTTCGTGCGGATAAACTCCGCGCATCCATCAGCCGACCCATCACACGTCGAGACGTCGCGGTCAAACGCGAGGCGGTTATGTTGGCCGTTCGCGTCGAGACCATAATCACATTGCCAGTCTCCTGACGCGTCCGCTTCCTGGCAATACCATTGGCACCCGGCATTAGACGCATTGCAGTTATTGTACTGGAGCGTGTCCTTTAAGTAGGACACTTCCGTATTATTGGGATCGACGAACGTCTGACAGCTAGCGAACTGCGCATTGCACGCATCACCGTTAAACCGCCATACGTCGCGCTCTTCCGTGCAGTACCCATAGCGTTCGCACGAGCCATCGGCACCTTCAACGATACAGGTCTGTTCGTCTACGCAGGTTTGGCGGCGAGTCAGCTGTCGCTCATTCGGGGTTACGGCAGTTTGCTCAACCAGTCCTTGCCTCAAAAGTCCCGTGTCGCCGTCATGGTCTATCCAGCTGGCTGCAATGAGTGATTCGCCAGCGCCTTCGCGTTTACAGAAAACTTCCGGCGACGTGAGAACCCAATTCGGGTCAACAAGCCCGCAGAAAGGAGAATAGTCCATATTCTCGCTGCAGGTACCGTCGCTCACGCCGTCACCGTTGTTGTCGGGGCACTGCAAGTCATTGTCGCATTCTTTGGCCCTGTCGTTCGAGCACGCTCGCTGTCCGCAGAAATTAAATTTGTCCATCACTTCTTGTATTGAAAACGTTTGTGTCGCAAAATCCCTGATATAGAGCGCCGCGAGTTCCCAGCCCACAGGAACGATGCGGTACTTTCGGAGCATAACCAGCGACCGGTATGGATATCCGTTTTGGTATTCCGGTTCTGTACCGTTCGCACCGAAGCCGAACGTCTTGTTCGGATCTATTAATCCCTGGTTAATCGCTTCCTGAAGTGTCAGGGTGTCTCTGACGGCTTGTGCGAAACGGCCGTCAACGATGCAGTTGTTAAATGCTGGCCCCGAAGGGCAACTGGACAGCTCTGAAATTATATCCACCGACCCGCCGCTGATGAAGTCAGGCTGAGCCAGTTTAGAAAAAATACTTTTTGCCGCAGCAATGCCTCCCCCTTTGGTAGATTCGAGCAAGCCTGCGAATGACGAACCCTCCAGCCCTGGATTGAAACCGCGTGCAAAAATCCTTTGGAGCAGCTTTGAAACAAGTGTATTGGTAAATGTCCCGACAGCATCTGCGATTGGGCTGCCTGTCTGCGTAGTATAACCGGCGAACGCCTGCTCTAGAGGTATTGCAGCTCCGCGTTCGACAAGTGAAGCCGGCGTTTTTACGATGCCAGTAATCGGGGATGTGACAGCCCTAAATCCGCCTAACAAGCCCTTATCTCGTTCTGCCTCTGTTGCTTTTGCTCGAGCCTGTGCAAGATCACCGCGAATTGATAAAAAAGCGCCAAACTCATTGGCTTCTGGATGAAATTCGTAAGAAAATTCTATCAATTGGCCTTGGGCAGCTTTTTCGAAACTATCGGAAAACGTTTGCCCGATCCGTGTAATTGAACATCGGGGAAGCTGTGGCTCTACAGACCTCCTTGCAAAGATATCCAATTTCACTTTTGTTTGAAGATCAATCGGCTGGCATAAGCTTCGACCGAATACATGAGTTGATAACCTGTCCAGATAATCACCTACTGCCGCATCAGCTACTTCGTTGATAAAATTCCCAGGGTTAGTCAAGAAAAGTGGCTTCTGCCCTTTGCCGCCTGAGGCAATATATACGGCAGAATCATACGCTACCTTATTCAAAAACATGCGCACCGTGTTTTTATATGCGACGTCTGCCGTCAGTTTGATAGCTTTTTTTACTGCGCTAATGAGCGCTTCCGCCGGGTTTGCTACGATAGTTACGAACGTAACGTCGCCAACGCCTAAGAGCGCCTGCGCTGGCTTTGGCATAACCGCCACGGATCCAAAGAGAACCACCCCGATCAATACACCAATGATAAGGGTTTTTGGTGTCGTGCGCCTGCCTGCTAGTAGGCGAGGCTTCGTATGCGGTTCGTGGGATGCGTTCATGCGTCACGAATAAGTTATTGGGAACCTGTCTGCTCGGCGAGTGCCTGCTGGAATATCAACCGGAGCGCCTCATCGTCCACTTGTTCGACAACCTTCGAGTCCACGCCGGAAGCGATCAGGAATGAGCGGATTTGGTCCGCCGACAATGTTTGAAGCTCATTGACGTTCACAGTTGTCGGGGACAGCAAATTTAGATTATTCGTATTTGTCGACCCGTTATTCGTTGCCTCGTTGAGAGTGACCGGTTCGCCTCCTTGTTCGACTACAATGTCATTGTAGACTTCCAGCAACTCCGCGTCGGACAGCCCTTGAATAATATTTTCAGGCGCACCTGCATTCCGGAGTGCTTCACGCAGCTGGTCAAGGGTGACAGTGTCTGTAGGGGCTACGGTAGTCCCTGTGTTCGTGTTAACGCTTGGGCGAAAGCAGTTCTGCCCTTCAGGACAGTTTGGATCTTTCCCTGCTGATACTTCATCCTTATCGCTCGTCGAATCACTGTCAGAATCGGTCAAATAGGGACTTGTTCTGTGAATATACAGTTCGTCGTAATCGTTCAAGCCGTCATTGTCGGTATCCTTGCTGCGCAGATTTGATGTATCGACAGTCGTGTTCGAGAGCGCAAAAGCATTGATATCCAGTGAGATGTTTGTCTGTTGACTATTGGAAAAAGGTGACTTGAGCACTTGCCCTATCCCGATAGCGCCGAAAACAATCGCGGCTAGTCCAACTACAAGAATGAGGCCAAAAACCACCTGGCTTTGCGGTGGGAGCTTGGGCTTCTGATACCCTTTTGAAGAATATGATGAGCTCCTTTCTTCTTCTGTTTCATTTCTGAAGAAAGCAGAGGACATTGAAAGGAAGATTATTGAGAAAATTACTCCTAATTTCCTGATTCGTACTCCGAAATTATAGCAAATGTAGGCGACAAAGTCAAATACTAGCAGCATGAGCGGATTAACGAATTGTGAATTCGCGGATTACTCCTTCCAGTATGGCCCGCGTTGTGGAAAATTCAGCCGTAGTAATACGCAATGCGTTAACCCGTAATTCGTTAATTCGTCAACTTACTCATCAACACCCTCCATTCCTCTAAACTAAGTTCCTGCGCCCTCGCATTCTCCGAAATACCGATCGAGAGAAGTAGGGCTTCCACGGCCGACGGTAAAAGTCCCGCGAATCCCGCCAGATTGTTTCTTAATTTTTTTCGGCGAGCGCTAAAGCCGGCGCGCGCGACCTTAAAAAAAACTTTTTCATCGATACCTGCATGGCGCCAATGGATATCTCTGAATGTGACAAGCGCCGCATCCACCTTTGGCATGGGCCAGAAAGCGCTTCTTTTCACCGTACGAACTATGTGAACATCGGCGTACGACTGCGCCATGAGGCTCAACATACTGGTCGAGCCGGGACTGGCTGCTGTACGTTGGGCAACTTCTTTCTACAAAAGGACTGTCATGGCACGCGGACGGGGTGTCGAGGAAAGAAAAATATCCAGTACATGCGACGCGATATTAAAAGGCAGGTTTGCAGCAATATCGAATTCCCCTTCTGTGTATGTAGCCCGACTCCGCTCCCACCATCCCAGTGCATCTCCCTGAATGATATGAACATGCGGCTTTGAATGGAAGTTACGAGCAAGATAGCGCGCGCATGCCGTATCCAACTCAACGGCGGTGAGATCAACGCCGAATCGCGCAAGAGCTTCGGTGAGTACTCCTATGCCAGGACCGATCTCAAGAATCGGCAATCGTGGCTCGAGAGACGCTGCTTCGACAATGTCAGCAAGTACCCTCTCATCAACTAGAAAATGCTGTCCCAGATCATGCTGGGGCCGGAGCGACTCCCGTCTGCAGATGTCAACTACGCGCGCTTTCAACCTTCGGCTCTGAGGCCGCTCAGGCTCGAAGAGTGCTCCTCGATGTGGGGTGTGCATAATGCGACCGTAGATAAAAAAATGTAAAGAGTGCTCCGAGGATAAAGATTGGCCACCAGGGGTCAGTAAAAATGAAGGTGAGTAGTATGACGAGGACAGCTGCAACGATTTTCCCGATCGACAATGCTTGTTCAAAAAATACCACATAGCTGACTGGTAACGTCCGACTCGCACGTTCGTAGATACCAGTTGACATGGGCACGAAAAGCATGTTTTTCGTCAGCTGGGATATGGCGTCGACGATGACCACTGCCGCAGGAATCCGTGCAAGCGAACGTAGCACCCAGATGCCAATATAGCCATAAATGCCTGTGCGAGCCAAGATCGGACGGGCCGAGCTGTCTGTCTTTTTTCCTATCACGAGCAACAGCAGCGTGGAAACAAGTGTTGCCGATGCCACTAATGATCCAATGGTGCTCAGATCTCCGATGATAACATAGATAAAAATAGGCCACGCCACCATGACGATGAGTTCTTCGCCAAAGCCAAAAAATGTTCCGAGGTCCTTCCGCCGCTCTGGTTGGCGAAGATGGTTAACGACGCTTCGGTATGACTCATGTTCAGTCGTCCGCATTTCATGCAAATGCAAAAGGGGAATAGTGGAAAGAAGAAACAATGCACTATCGATAAGAAATAGCGCCGGAAACCCGAATTGTTCGATCACAAATCCGCCGACAAACGGCCCAAGGATCATCATGACGGAGCTCACCGACATGAGGCTGCTCATTTCACGTCCGCGCTGGGATTGGTCAGAAAACGACATGAAGTCAATGTGAAACGCTGGCCAATAAAAAAGCTTTTGGAGAGCGAGAAGCAACACGGCAGGAAAAATGAGTAATGGCACGTGTGAAATACCATAGAGTGCTAGAAGATAGCCTATGAGAAAGAATTGACTGTAGAAAATTGAGTGTTCCACGCCAATCTTCGCAAGTATGCGTGAAGCAAAAGGCAGAATGAGCGCGTATACCACATATACCCCAAGATAAAACAACAATACCTGCGCGAGGGTATACCCGAGGGAAAAAAGATAGATCGGCTCAAAAATCAAAAAAGCGGCAAGCGCAAAATTCATCATGCCGACTGACCATACGAGAGACCGAAATGAATGCGAAACATGCTTAGAGAAATATCGCGGGAGATGCGGAGTAAATTTGTGAAGCATAGATTACGCGGCAATGTGAATCGGTCCCTCACGGATCACCTTGATTTTTGACCCGGTCGTATCGACCACTGTAGATACAGGAATTTCCTCCAATATTCCTGCGTCGAGATACAGATCAGGCCGTGCTTCCTGGTCGCGGAACTGTTTCAGCACGTCATCGAGTGAATAATTGTTCTGCGTCCCGGAAAGATTCGCGCTCGTGGACGTCAGCGGCTTGCCGTAAGCCCTCACGAGGTCACGAGCAACTTTCGAGTCAGGAATCTTCACGCCGACGGTGGGGAGCCCGAGTGTCAACGCAGGGGGGACGATTTCCTTTTTTAGAAAAATAATCGTCAGGGGACCAGGCCAGTATTTTTTCATCAGTTTTTCCGCCAGTGGATTTGTGACCGCGATAGTCCGGAGCATCTCAACACTCGCAACGATAACGGGTAAGGGCTTCTGAACACGCTTTTTAATAATGAAGAGCTTCCCAATAGCCTCCTCGCTTAGGGCATCCACAGCCAATCCGTAAGCAGTATCTGTCGGATAGACGACGACGCCTCCCTGTTGAAGAGTGTTTATGGCGCGTTTGAGAGCTGCCGAGGGGATTTCGTGTTGGCTGATGGGTACTATGTCGTCCATACAGGTATTCTACAGAAACATGAAAAAGAGTGAAGAGACAGCGGCGTCAATGAACGCGGGAATGAGCGATCCAGTAAGGGTAACAAGGGCTCCAATCACAAGTACACCAGCAAATTTCGCGAAATTAAGAATGATTTCTCTCATGAGCACCACCGAGACTGTTTGCGATTCATCCTTGCTGGCCTGATCATAGATCACGGACGCAAAACTGATATAGGCACCTTCTTGTGATAATTTGTAAAAGCCATCTGCGAACCCTATGTGCAAGGGAAGTCGGACGATACTTTTCACCACCCATGCGAGAGACAGGAGGCTTGCCCCAATACGTAAAATCTTCTTTTTGCCCACTTTATCGGCGAGTCGGCCGATCCAATACGCGGAAAGAAAAGCGACAACAGTCGCGGCCGAGGTGATGCCTCCGATCACTGACGTATCAAAAATCAGCAAGTACATGAAAATTGGCCAGACAAGTGTGGAAATGAGTTCCTCGTTGCCCCACGCTGCAAGCGCTATCTCTGTCCGGCGGAGCGAAGGTGTAGCTATAAATTGAAAAAAACGCTTCAGAGAAAAGTCAAACGGAGCATACACTTCCTGACTTAGGAACAGCGGAATGATGGAGGTGAAAAGTAACAACACGACGATAATGAACAGCGCGTGATACCCCCAAAACGCAATGACGAGCCCTCCTGCAAGTGGCCCCAAAATGCCAGTAGCGAGACTAATCATATTGACAATGCTGACCTGGCGCGCACGGCGGTCGCGTTGCGAAAATCTCGCAAAGTCCAGATGGAATGCTGGCCAGAAGTAAAACTTATAAAAAATTGACACTAACGGTAAGACGTAGAGCATCCAATGGTTCGTACCGAGGCTATTGAGTCCCAAAAAGTAGATGATAGCGAAAAACACCGAGATCAGAATAGAGTGCTTGATCCCCATGCGGGAGAGCATCTTACCGGCAAAGGGCACAATAAGTGCGAACCCTAAAAAGATGAGGCCGAAATAGAATAAGACAGGGAGGATGCGCTCATGAAAGTAGATGTAAAGATAGATAGGTTCAAAGATGGTAATCATGCTGAAAGCGATGTGCTTCAGCGTCACTGTCGCGTACAGCTCATTCACTTCCCTTCGGAGTGTGTATTCTATCTTATGGCGTGGATGCGAATGCATCATATCAACTTCGGCTTTCTAAATAAGACCTTGCAGTCTGTGTGCTTAAATCCCAATCAGGCACCTGGTATGACTCCCCGTACCGTTCTACGTAGAACGCATGGATGTCTTGGAGCGCATCCAGGGCGTCGATACCGAGCCGTTGTAACACAGCAGTGGTCATTTTCTGAACTGCAGCGTCACGTTGTGCGGGCTTTTTGAACCCATAAAGAATGTTCTGGTCGATCAGCTGCGTGGTGGTGTCCACGAGCATGCGGGTAGTATCATCACTCGCGACAATAGTCATCGGCTGAGAAAGCGATTCGTCACTGTCGACGATGTACACGGGAATAAACGGATCAGAGTGTTCGCCCCATTCATACCCCGTTACTGCGGGGATAACTGCTAGAACTCGGTCTCGGATGGCTTCAAAAACCTCCTCGAAGTCACTCCCGTATTTTAAAATATCTACCCACGCGTCGTCGAAGGGCTTTTCACCCGTATAGAGCCGTTTGGCGTATTGGTAATTATAACGGATGTCGGTTTGGGGAATCATGTTCAATTAACGAATTGCGAATTAGTTTTTTGGATAATAAACACGGAATCTTCACAACAACGAATGCGCAATTCGCTAATCCGTTAATTCTCTAGACCACGATGCTTAGTAACTTCCCCTTAACGTAGATAATCTTTTTCGGCTGTTTCCCGTCCAGCCACTTCTGCACCTTTTCACTGGCAACAGCGACTCTCGTAGCCTCGGCTTGATTAATGTCTATGGCGACCATTATCTGATCGCGCACCTTCCCGTTGATTTGAACAACCAATTGAACCCTGTCTTCAACGATCATTTTCGGATCAAACGTCGGCCATGGTTCCTTTGAAATACTTTCTCTGTGACCCATGAGTTCCCACAGTTCTTCCGCGATATGGGGAGCAAAGGGTGAAAGAAGTTTTACAAAAACTTCAAAATCAGCCAGTGAAAATTTCTCTGCATCTGCAGTCGCAGCGTTCACATACTCCATATATGCAGCAATTGAGGTATTGAATTTGAACGCCAAGATATCTTCTGAGATCTTTTTGACAAGTGCGTGTGTCCGTTTATTCACACTCGCCAGCGCAGGCACGGCGGCCTGGGCTGGCTTGCTGGCTTGCTGGCTTGCAGACAACTTCCATACTTTATCAATAAACCTCCGTACGCCGACGATTCCCTTCATACTCCACGGCTTCGCATCTTCGAAAGGCCCCATGAACATTTCATCCGTCTTCACCGAGGATAAGTCCTTGGTTTTTCAGCTTCACAAACGGCTCGTCACCGACTTTTTCCGGCACAGCACCGATGTCGTAAAGAAATTTGTATATAAAGCGGGCGTACAGCAGATGCAAAACGGCATGTTCTGCCCCGCCGATATAGAGATTGACCGGCAACCATTCCTCCAGCTTTTTCGGATCTGCTAACCGCTTACTATTTGTCGGATCGCAATAGCGTAAAAAATACCAATTCGAGCCCGCCCATTGCGGCATCGTATTCGTTTCCCGCTTCGCCTTGCCACCGCACTTCGGACACGTAGTGTTCACCCATGCTGCAATAGTCGCAAGCGGAGATTGTCCAGTGCCTGTTGGCTGGTATTTTTTTACCTTTGGCAATTCGACGGGCAAATCCTTCTCCGGAACAGCCACATGACCGCAGTTCTTGCAGTGGATAATCGGAATGGGCTCCCCCCAGTATCGCTGACGCGAAAAGAGCCAATCACGGAGTCTGTAGTTTACCGACCGCTTTCCAACGCCTTCTTTTTCAAGCCAGTCGATAACCTTTGTTATGCACTGTGAAGATTTCAGACCATCAAACTGACCCGAATTGACAGCAATCCCTTCGCCGGAAAACGCGCGTGAGAGTGAAATTTCTGTGAGTAGTTCAGGAAGTTCATTATTTTTCATGTCTCGGGAAATAAAATGTCCATGATTTTCAAGCCGAATCGTACGAGCACTAAGTTCTTTAGCATAGAGTTCGGCGCTTTTCAGATGACGCTCCTCGTCGTTTGAAGTAAAAATAACTGACTCGTTAATACGATTCTTGAGATCTGGATCAACATTAAATTCATAAAACTTAGCAATTATGTCAACATAGTCCTTTTTTGGATTCATGCTTTTCGATGGCGATACCAGAATAAGTTTACGGATTTTCTTCTTCGTCTCGCTGAGCCACCGTACGATGAACGCTCCACCCGCACTGTGACCAACGATAACGCTATGCTCGTCAATGTCTATTTTTTCGACTGTTTTTTTCCACTCTTGGTAATCTGGTTCCCATGATCGCGGCATACGGGGGTTATAAACAGTCGTGCCTCGTTCTTCAAGATGCTTCTTCACCCAAGGAATCCAATGACAATTCTCCTCACCAAGAAAGCCAGGCTCTCCGCTATGATCCTTACTCGGGCGCCCGTGAATGATGAGGCACGTCTTAAATCTATACTCGGCTTGTTGGACTACTTCTTTAATGGGTAGGCCGTATTTTTTCGCGAACTCCCAGTCCCGCTCATCATGCGCCGGCACGGCCATAATGGCTCCCGTGCCATAGGACCCTAAAACGTAGTCGGCAACCCAGACGGGTATTTCCTTCTTCGTGGCTGGGTTTACGACGTGAATACCGCGCATCTCGACGCCAGTCTTCTCCTTCGCCAAATCGGTTCGATCCAAATCGGATTTATGTATCGAGGTCTCAACGTATTTTTCGACCTCCTTCTTATTTTCTACAACCTTGAGTGCCTTCTTAACTATCGGGTGCTCCGGGGCAACTACCATATAGGTAGCGCCAAAGATCGTATCGGGCCTCGTGGTAAAAACTTTTAACAAGCCCATCCCCGCCTGCTCAGGATGAATGGGAAAGTCGATTTCAGCTCCCTCGCTCCTCCCGATCCAATGCCGCTGCATCTCTTTGACGTTTTCCGGCCAATTAAGCTTCTCGAGGTCATTGAGCAACCGCTCAATGTAGCGTTCGTCAGTAATTTTGACCAGCCACTGCTTGATTTTTTTCTTCGTTACCTCCGCCCCACAGCGCTCACATTTGCCGTTAATCACTTCTTCATTGGCTAACCCGGTCTTATCCTTCGGACACCAATTGATCGGTGCATCAGCCTCGTAGGCCAACCCATGCTTGAATAACTCGACGAAAATCCACTGCGTCCATTTGTAGTATTTTGGATCAGTGGTAATGACTTCCCTGTCCCAGTCATATGAGAAGCCGAGTGACATGATCTGGCGACGCATGTTCTCAATATTCTTTTGAGTGGTGGCGGACGGATGGGTTCCCGTCTTCAGGGCGTAATTCTCCGCAGGTAACCCAAACGCGTCGAAGCCCATCGGGTGGAGAACTTCATATCCTTTCATGCGCAGATAGCGAGAGTAAATGTCGGAAGCCGTATACCCCTCTGGATGGCCTACGTGTAATCCTTCAGCGGAAGGGTAGGGAAACATATCGAGAACGTATCGCTTCTCTTTTTTCGAAGCATCATCAGCGCGAAACGGCTTTTCTTTCCCCCAGCGCTCCTGCCACTTTTTCTCAATTTTCTGGTGATCAAAACGGTCCATAACGTGTAACCAGTGTATCATTTTTTCCACTCGATGAGTATTCATGGACCTCTTGACTAATTGCCCGATATACGATAAGAAGAAGCGTATTGTCAAAATCAGACAGCGTAACAAACACAACAACGTCCTTGTGAAAAACGAGGAAGAACAGGAGATGTGCAATGCAAGACCGTATTGTCATTGCGATGTTCGCATGTATCATCATGGCAGGTTGTGGGTCGGACAAAGGATCCGGACCAAAACCTGATGACGGCATCACCGGCAAGTGGGCCGACTACGCCACTGGCACCTACGCGCAGACAACCCGTGCTCACAGCTGTAGCTCCACACAATGGGGGCAACCAATCACGACGAACGTCGTGATCTGTACAGACGGGCCGGCATTCGAGGTAGAATTTTCCGGCCAGGGGATCACCTCTGAGGTTACGTCCAAAAAGGGCCAGATCGGCGACAGCGTCGATGTGACCATCCTGGGAAAGATCACCATTGCAGGCGCGTGTTCTGGAACATACGAATACCATCTTTGGGGGCGGTTACATCAAAGCGCATGGAAGTTCTTCGCTACGACCACCCTTGCGTTCCAATCTGGGTCATGTGCGGGATCCTGCGTGCTCGAGGAGATTTCGTACGTCCGGACCGGCGACCCGCCGAACCCGTGCAACGGGACATTCTCAATCGTCGAAACCGACGTCGGCCCCGCAGGGAAAATCATCCTGCGGTAACCACTTTCTCGAACAATGCTCAATCTCCCCGCCTCACGTGAGTGCGGGGAGTCTTCTTATAAATAAGAAAACGCCGGTCCAAATCAATGGGCCGGCGGTCTAAAGATGAATGTGCGTGTGTTTGAGTGAGTGATGACTACCCTTTTGCGCTGAGCTGCATCAGAGCAGGTGAAATGATTCGCAGGTAGCGATCACGATGATCAAGGATTTTCCCGTCTGTACTGGTGATAGACACACGGAAGAGGTACAGTCCCGTAGGCCGGTTTAATACTACCGACTGGAAGAGAACGACGTTGTTGTCGGTCACCTTGTACACTTGGCTGAAAACCATATCGCGACTGGTAGGTGGGTCAACGAAGAAATCCGTAGGATACACCGAGTTTCCGTATGGACGACCGTTCTCATCAGAACAGTACGAGATCGGCAGAGAACTCACATGCTCGGAGGTTCGCTCCTTCCGCGGCCCTTCCGGTATTCGGATGAGGGCGCCCTGAGCGAAAAACCGATGTTTGAACTCAGGGGGCAGAATAAACTCTAGCCGTGCACCCACTGTAATTCCAGGCACGAACTCTGTCCGCGCCACAGCATAGAAGTTCTGCCCTGCGCTGACAACGCCGGAATCATACCCAGTGCCGCTGATAGTTCGGACCAGAACGAGCTCACTCATGGTGGTATCCCCGTCAATCGTGACGTCGCACTCGGTCTCACCGTTGTTCTTCTCGTCGCCCCAGGCCTTCACAAAAAGTCGGTAGTCACCCGGTGGAAGAGGGCATGCGATGTACGTCGTAGCTCCGAGATACCTCCAGTCGGTCGAATCAATTACGGCGAGCTTAGCACGCAGCTCCTGGAGGTCGATCGCATCATGGAGGGTCGTGACTAACGGCCCGCATGATACGCTGTCCCGCTTATACACCCGCACTTCGAAGCGAAGGATTGCTTCCTCGAGTGTTCGCTGGCTCAGCTCGTTGGCTGACACTTCAAGCCCGACAGCAAAGTTCCCAGCATCACCATACAACAATGTGTATGGCAGAACGAACGGGTACAGGGTACCCATCTCTGGTGCCGCGAGATCTCGCTGCATCAGTACGCGCGTCGGGAAGGTCTTCCCAGGATCACCCTCACATACGAGGGTTTTACCATTGGGGTATACCCCGCCACGACGCCAGGTATAGACCCACGTAGGGCAGGCTCCTGGTTTAGACGAACATGTGCATTTGTCGTCTGGCCACTCTATGTCGGGAGGGCCGTACGCGAGCACCATGCGTACTCGTACATCCGAGTTCAAGAGACCGTAGCCCTTCTGACGACAGTAGGCCAGTCTTGTCTGGACCAATTCCCAGCGCTGAGGGTTAGCCTTCTGGAAGCGATCCATGAGGCGGCGTACGCTCTCCATGTCTCGACACATTTCGAGGCTTTGGAGAGACAAGGTGTCAAGTGCGGCGAAGATGTTCATCGCCTCGAGAACGGTAGTCGTGTCAGCAGATGACACGTTCATCGACAGGATTTGGTAATCCTGGAACGGTCCTGGGCGTGTAGTGACGCACGAACCAGTGATCAGGGCGATGACAACACCCGCAATAACGAGTATGACTCTGTCCATGGTATCTCCTCATCGTAAAGCAAGCGCAGTAGCGCTCACCCGTGTTGGTAATGATGCGTTTTTAGTATCGTTTCCTTACCTACCTTACGCCGAAATACCTTAAAAAGTCAATACCCCGCATGTGTACGCGAGGTATTGAGATTGATGTTTGAAATTTGGTTTGGGAAACCTTCAGTACGAGCTAATGGTAGCTCGGGCAATCAACCATCTTGGTTGCGGCACATGTACCTGAAATCATCAGAACGCATACACGAGTACACTGTTCTGGATTACCAGTCCTTTCAGCCGCTTGAGCAGTGTTGTTCACGACACCAATCACAGCAAAAACCATTGCGCCGATAATGACGGCGAGGACGAATGAGGCTATTAAGGCTTTGTTCATATCGCTATTTCTTACTTTACTAAGGTATAGCGCACTTCGACCTTTTCCTCCTGCTCTTCTCATCTAACACCCCCCTCACCGGAGTGTCAATCCAGCCAACCCGTCATTCATGAATCCGTAAACTCGCCGACCCTCTAACCTGCTTCACATTGACATAGATATATTTCAATGATATGCTCTTTTTTGACTTGACGGTGCTTTTAAAGTCATACAAAACACCCCTATAAGTCTCCGAATCAAAAAAGTATTGATCACCGCGTTACGGGCAACCCTGAAAGGGGGATGGACCTTGACGCGTGGCTTTGGCGCATTTCTGGGTCTAGGGCTTATTGGCCCTATAAGATACATAAGCAGACTGCTTTTCAGGTTTGTACTGGTACATCTCTATCGTTGGTACCTCGTTGTGAAAAATAGGCTCTCCGACTTCTTTTCACCTGCGAGAAATAAATTCGTCTTTGTACTTACGAAAAAGGGTGTCGCGCACGTCATCATTATACTCATTACGGTGACTGTCATTATTGCAAACACGCGCATTTCTGCATTGCGAGCGGAAACGCTCGGACAGAACATGATTATTTCTGATCTTGTGCCCGCAGACCTTGATGAGGAAGTTATTGAGACCATCGACCAACCGGCGCAGAAACCCATTTCCTACTTGGACGAATTTAGCAGTGTCAGTCCAAAAAGCACCGCCACGGCAATAGTGGATGACGCCGCCCAAGTCGCCATCACCGAAACCAGTGGTGCCGTGGTCAAACCGACACTCACAACAACGACAAGCCCAAATCTCGTAACAAGGAGAGTCCAATACTATATTGTCGAGGGAGGCGATACTGTCAGCACTATTGCGGAGAAATTCGATATCTCGACCAATACACTTCTCTGGGAAAATCGTCTCGGAGAACGTGATTTCATTAAGCCAGGACAGCAGTTGACTATTTTACCGTCAGACGGCGTATCACACCAGGTGGGGAAGGGCGATACAATATCAAGCGTTGCAAAAAAATATGGCGTCAGCGAAGACTCCATCCTGGAATACAACCAGCTTGTTGATGCGTCAGCGATAGATGTGAGCCAAATTTTACTCATTCCGGGAGGAAAGCCTCCTGCGCCACCACCAACGCCGGTGCCAACACGTTTAGCGGGAACGCAATTTGCGAGCGGCCCTATTCCTGCCGGCGCTCCAGCAGTTTCTGGTGCAAACCTCCTCTGGCCGACATCAGGACACAAGATAAATCAGTACTTTCGGTACCGTCATACTGGCGTCGACATCGAGGGTGATTATTCGTCACCGATATGGGCTGCCCAAAACGGCACAGTGGAATACGTAAGTTATCAGACCTATGGGTACGGGTACCATATCATTATTAATCACGGTGGCGGACTTAAAACTCTGTATGGTCATGCGAGTAAAATTTTTGTCACACCTGGCCAGCAGGTAAGCAAAGGTCAGACCATCGCCATGGTGGGTACTACTGGCAGGTCAACGGGAACCCACCTTCATTTCGAAGTCATTGTCAGTGGCAGCAAAACCAACCCTTTAAGCTACTACTAAAGGGTATAGCGTTCCGGGCACGACTCTTAGTGCTTCAGTAGCGCGCGGATTTTATCGACAATTTCGTCAATCGTGAAATTTGATTTTATCAGGTAGTCGCTCGCGCCGAGCGCCTTGCCTTTTTCAACGTCCGCCTCTTGGCCAAGGTTCGACAGCAACACAATTGGGATCCTGCTTAATTTTCCAGAACTTTTGATACGCTTCAAAATCTCAAATCCGTCGATACCGGGCAGTATGATATCAAGCAAGATGAGATCTGGCATTCCCTGCTCTATCCGTTCGAGACCCTCGGGCCCGTCGATAGCTGCTGAAACTTCGAATTGTTCCCGTTCAAGCTTCGTTTTCAGTAAATCCCGAAGAAATTGATCATCTTCGATCACTAAGACTTTTACGCCTTTCCCTCGATCATGTCCGACATCGGGTGCCGCAACCTGCGTTGCCGATAGATATTTTCTCACTTTTGCACTCACCTCATCAGGGGTAAACTCGGCCTTCACAATGAAATCGCACGCACCGAGTTTTTTTGCGCGGTCGATCTCTACCGGCTGCCCGGAATTTGAAATGATGATGATTGGCAACGTGATGCCATCACGTTTCAATTCCTCGAGTACCTCATACCCGTTTAACCGCGGCATCAAGATGTCGAGAAGTATCAGATCCGGCTTGCGAGTCCGCGCTTGACGCAATCCTTCCTCACCATTAATGGCAGTCAGTACTTCGAAGCCTTCTTTCACGAGCTTCTTAGTGAGCACGTCCAAAAGTACTTCTTCGTCTTCTATGATAAGTATTGTTTTCTTTTCCATAAGACTATAGTGACATTGTTGAACCTCTTTTGTAGTATACCCCGATAAACGTGGAGAGGAAAGCCGATAACGAGAAAAGGTCCGAGATGAAAAAAAGAGTGCTAGTCCCAGAGTTGTAATATATAGCAAGCGCTACCAATAAGAGAGCGATGCCAAGAGCGATGAGAATAGAGCGCGTACGTATCACGGTATTGCGCGTTTTAATGCCTTGGTAGAAAAAGAAGAGACTGGAAGGAACGAGAACTATCAGAAAAATGACCGTCGTAAGGGTACCGAACATCGGATCGATATTCCAGTCCGTAATTCCGGTAGTTGTATTATAATACGGCTCCTGAAAATTCATGACCCCCACTATCATGGCCCCTACGGCGAGAATGAGAAAAAGCCAAAATGCTGGAAGTTCCCAATTCGCACGGAAAAAAAACGTAGTAACACGAACGAGATACCCAGCGGCGAGAAAAAGAAATACGTGAGCGACCAGAAAACCTACACCTATTGCCTGCTGATCAAGCGGCATGAAAAACCGAGGCAGAGAAAATGCAAGATAGGCAAAGATGAGAAAGACATACAATTGGGCAAAAAGATGTAGCACCCGATGTGACGGATTCTGTCGGAGTGAACGATGCAGTTTCCAAGCCAGGAAAGCGCACAGGACACCGTTTATTAGATCAATTGTCGGGGTAATAGGAAACACCATACGGGTATTACATGCTTTTGATAAACCGTTCAAACGATCCGTCATTCTCCGCACCGCGACCTTCGACAGGAAGTGTAAAAGAGAATGTGGAACCAACCCCTTCACGACTTTCGAAATGAACTTCGCCCTTATGACCTTCAACGATGCTCTTGACGATAAAGAGCCCGAGTCCCGAACCCTCTGTTTGCATACGGATCACGTTATCAGCGCGAAAAAACTTCGAAAAAATCCGGTCTTGTTGACGCTCTGGAATCCCGGCTCCAGTATCTTTAACGGAAAATCGTATCTTATCTTCATCCTGTGAAACATCTACAGTAACATCGCCGCCCTTCGGCGTATACTTAATAGCATTGTCGATGAGATTTTGGATAACTAAATGCATCTTCTGCTCATCGATACTTGCTTTCGGCAAAGGATTCTCAGGCGGTTTGAAATGAAAATGAACACCGCGAGCTTTAATATTCGCGTGCATCTCATCGATGACCCTTTGTGCAATTTCCACTAGGTCGTGGCGCGAAAACATATATTGGAATCGTCCTTCATCGATCCGCGATACGTCTAAGAGATCGTTAATAAGCGCGATCATTCGCTCATTCGACTGATACCCTTTTGACAATAAATCCCGCTGCTCAGCGGTGAGCGGACCCATATCGCCATCGAGCATCATCTTTATCACCCATTTGATAGCGGATAGCGGCGTCCGCATCTGATGTGATGCGACTGAGATAAACTCAGTTTTCATCTGGTCGATTTCTTTCAATCGGCGGTTCGCGTAGGAAAAGGCGCGATTCGTGTGTATTAATTCCTCATTGAGTTCGAAAAGTCGACGCTCCACTAAAGAAAGTGAGCGTACCACATAGCCTGATCGGTAGGTGCTAATCCCCATGAGTGCGACCAAATTCAGTGCAAGTACAAAGACATATGTCGTATGCTGGTGTACGTTAATGCCGGCAAAATACGGCTGTGCAATATGAGAAATAAAGCCCTGATACTCACCGATAAGAAGAAGAATAAAGATACCTCCACCAAACAGAAAGTTCAGCGGTCCCGCAATCCTCGAAAAATGCACATTTGATCCCACAATTTGCAAAAAGTAAAGTGGGAGAAAAATACTTTCAACGCCGCCCGTATAATGTACGACATACGTAATAACCACCATATCGAGCATGATGCCCAGATACGGCCATACGCGCGGATAGCGGCTGCCGGAATATATAAAGCTACTTGCAATATTGAACGCCAATCCGAGTGAGACGGCGACGAGGATCCCACCCAGGTCATATGAGAACCCGAGTGTGTGGCCCAAGAGCGTCATCACGAAAAGCACGAGAATAACTAAATAGCGAACATTCACCGACCAATTTAGCCGGCCAAGTTTTTCCTTCGTGGCGAGTTTTTCCACATCACTTAACTGAACTTTTCCCGGAACTGCCATGGCTGTTTGTTGTTTGTCTTTATAATCCAGAAGTGCGTACTATATTACTGTAGCATTTTTTCACGAAAAAATCAAGTCAGCTCATTCGATCTTGGTACGGTATTGCAGCGCTTCAGCCACATGATCACATAAAATAGTTTTTGACTTTCCAAGATCCGCAATAGTTCGCGCAACCTTTAAAACACGAAAGTATGAGCGGGCGGACAGCCGAAATGCCGAGGCAGCTTGGCGTAAAAATGTTTGCACGTTCTGGTCCACTGCACACCACCTTTTCATCTCTGCCATTGTCATTTCGGCGTTAAAGAAGCGGATTGGGTTCCTGCCAAACCGTTTCCGCTGACAGATATGCGCATACTCGACGCGCGCACGCACTATCGAGGATGTCTCAGTCTGATATTCCTCGGTCAATTTATCCAGTGCAACCCGTGGTACTTCAATATGGAGATCTATGCGGTCTAAAAGCGGGCCTGATATTTTTTTTCGATACTTGAGAACTTGCGATGGGGTACAGATACATACATCATCCTCCTGGCCATATAAGCCACACGGACACGGGTTCATTGCCGCAACAAGCATGAAGCGGGCGGGATATTGAACTGACCCGGCAGCGCGCGAAACAGACACGACGCCGTCTTCCATGGGTTGGCGAAGATTTTCTAATACGCCGCGCGGAAACTCGGGAAACTCATCTAGAAAAAGTACGCCACGGTGTGCCAGTGATACTTCCCCGGGTTTCGGGACGGCGCCACCGCCAACGAGAGCCACCCCTGATGCAGTATGATGAGGCGATCGGAACGGACGCTGCTCTATCAGTGTCTGCGTATTGCTTATCAATCCTGCAACACTATATATTCGTATCACTTCCAGTGACTCCTGTATGGAAAGTCTGGGTTGGATTGAGACAAGTGCGCGGGCAAGGAGCGTCTTACCCGCACCTGGGGGTCCAGTGAGCAGGATGTTGTG
>LCPQ01000019.1 GCA_001003705.1 Parcubacteria group bacterium GW2011_GWA2_48_9
GCAGTTTACTGGCCCGGTCTATTCGTGCTTTGTCCGAGGGACAGAAGGGGCTGCTCTCTCTGTGCCGGTTTGTCCTTCAGAAACCCGGCTTGCTTATTCTGGACGAGCCGACCAACCATATCAATTTCCGCCACCTGCCGATCCTGGCCAAGGCACTCGATGAGTATCGTGGTGCGTTGATCATGGTGTCTCATATTCCTGAGTTTGTCAGCCAGATACGGATCGATACGGTGGTGGACCTGGAACACGGAACGAAGTAATGGTATGAAACAAAGCCACGCTTTAAGAAAATTGAAGAGCGGGAAGAACGTGCTCTTGACCGGGCCTGCGGGGAGCGGCAAAACGTTCGTATTAAACCAATTTATCAGCTACCTTAAAGGGAAAAAAATATCCGCCGGCATCACAGCTCCCACGGGGGTCGCCGCGACGCACATAAACGGGAGAACGCTGCACTCGTGGATAGGGCTGGGGATCCAGCATACGTTTACTAAAAAAGAGATTGAGAAGATCGCATTCAATAAACGTATCCGCCTGCGGGTACTGAAGGCCAAGACGCTTATCGTGGATGAAATATCGATGATGAATGACTACCACCTCGATACCGTCGACGCCATCTGCAGGAAGATCAGGAAAAGTACCCGGCCATTCGGGGGAATCCAGGTCGTGATGAGCGGTGATTTTTTCCAGTTGCCTCCTATTACCGGTGACGGAGGGGAAGGTGAGTTCGTGAATAACGCCGATGTGTGGGACCGGATGGACCTGCAGGTGTGTTATCTTACCGAACAGCACCGGCACGACGACAGAGACCTTTCGAGAGCGCTCAATGATATCCGGATCAATAGCGTGTCCGCCGCGACGAAGGAGATACTCGGTACCCGATATAACGCGCCGATCGGAGGCATCATGCGGCCGACGAAACTTTTCACGCATAACGTGGACGTTGACGCTCAGAATGACCGTGAGCTGGGCCTGATTGATGAAAAGGAACACTATTACGCCATGGAGGAGGCGGGACAGCCAGCGCTCGTCAAAAGCCTCAAAAAGAACTGCCTGGCTCCCGAGCGATTAGTGCTCAAGAAAGGGGCGATGGTGATGTTTTTAAAAAATAATCCTGACGGCGGATATGTAAACGGAACGCTGGGCAAAGTAATCGATTATTCCGACGGGGGTTTGCCGATTGTAGAGACGTCCAAGGGGGATGTCATCGCCGTTTCCCTGTCACGCTGGATGATCGAAGAGGATGGAGAGGCGCTGGCGCAGATTACCCAGCTGCCACTCCGGCTCGCGTGGGCGATCACGGTGCACAAGAGCCAGGGAATGACACTCGATATGGCAGAGGTGGACCTGCGCAAATCATTCGCTCCCGGGATGGGGTACGTCGCGCTGTCCCGCGTACGGAAGCTGAGCGGACTGAGCCTGCTAGGCATGAATGACATGGCATACCGGGTCAATCCAAAAGCCGTCACACTGGATAAGGAGCTGCGGAGTAAATCGAAAGAATAACACGGACCATTTCCCACTCCCCCCAAAGTGCTCCTCATCCACGGCACCGCCCCCCCCACACCAATTTTATTGGTATGGGGGTGAAGGCGGAACCGGCTAGGACCCACTCCCAATAAGCCTGAGTACCACCTAGTATTTTAGGAGTTCCTTTGCTATACTGGCGCTCACCCTACAAGCCCCCTTGCACCTTTTTATCCAACTTTTTATCAGTAACTTTTCATCGTTTTATGGACAATCGGAATCCCAACGGCGGAACAGTACAAGAGCATCCATATGACTGGAACGCCAAGCTAGTCAGATATTTTTTACATAATTCCCGGCTCGTGTGGGTAATCATCGCTGCTATCGTTATCGGCGGTATTTTTGCTTTAATGAACTTCCAACGGCAGGGATTCCCCCAGGTAGCTCCGAAGATCGTGCTGGTGCAAACTATCTTCCCCGGCGCTACTGCCGAAGAAATGGAACGGCAGGTGACGGGAGTCGTCGAGGCGGCGGTGAAGGATGTGAAGGGGCTCAAAGAAACTTCCTCCACATCGGCGAACAGCTTTTCAAATGTCATCGTCATGCTCGATGAGTCTGTCAGCCTCGATACTGCTGTACAGGATGTCCAGTCAAAAATACAAGCTGTCCAGGCCAGTTTACCCAGCGACGCTGAAGCGCCGAAGGTACAGACATTTTCTACGAGTGGCCCATCGTTTATTTTCGGCATCACGCACGAGAGCCAGGATCTCGACACGATCAGAAAGTCTGCTGACACGGTGGTTCAGGATCTTTCGGACGTTGCCGGTGTGAAGTCTGTCGCTCTCGGTGCTGAGGCCCCTGAGCGGATCGTTATTTCATTCGATCCGGCGAAGATGGCGCAGGCAGGCGTGACACTCGATGTATTACAGCTCGCACTCCAAGGGGCGAACGTGAACTTCCCTGCAGGGACGCTCGATCTCGATAATCAAACGCAATCAGTGGTGACTATCGGAGCGTATGCAAAGCTCGAAGACATTTCGAATTTATTTGTCGGGGTGAATCAGAAGACCCGCCAGCCCATCCGCGTGCAGGACATCGCGGAAGTCAAGCGCGGATATGAGGAGGACCAGCAGATTGACCGGTTCGGGTATATCGATAACGGCGAGTTGGTGGGCCGGCCGGGAGTATTGGTGAATATTGAAGTAACGAGCGACGCAGACGTTATTAAGACAAAAGCGGCTGTCGATGAGCATCTCGAAGAGATGCGCGCTGACGGGAAACTGGATGGAGTAACTGTGGCTGAGCTGAGTAATGTAGCTCGCGATACTGAAAACCAGATAGGGGAAATTGTTAATGGTGCTGTCGGCACTACAAAAAATCTCTATTTGCTCGGCGGCATCCAGTTGCTGTTCATCGCCATGCTTCTGTTCGTGAACTGGCGCGCGGCTGTTGTCGCGGCGCTGGCTATCCCATTGTCAGTCCTGTTTACGTTCATGGCGCTCGCCGTCACAGGCACGGAGCTGAACACAATTGTACTGTTTTCGATGATACTGGTGCTCGGGCTGATAGTCGACCCGGCTATTATTATGGTGGAATCTATCCAGCGCTACCATGATTTAAAATACGGGGCGAAGGACGCGGTGCTCGAATCAGGCCGCCGATACGGCGCGTCGCTCTTCATGGCCGTGCTCGCGTCGATGATCGTCTTCATGCCGTTCGGAGTCGTCTCGGGCATCTTCGGAGAAATGATCAAATACATTCCGCTGACGGTGATTCCGGCGCTCATCGCTTCGTATATCATCCCGATAGCTATTTTACCCATGCTCTCGAAGTGGATCATGCGGATGCGCATGCCAAAGCAGGGCGCGCAGGAGATGTCAGCGGAGGATCAGGGGCTGTGGCGCGCGGCGCGGTGGTTCATGTCGGTGAGCCGTAATTTACTCACCAAGAAATGGAAGCAGATTGCGACCGTCGTAGGCGCTCTCGTACTCGTGTCAGCTTCAGTATCCATCATGGGTACGGGCAAAGTGCAGGTCGTACAGTTTTCAAAAGCTGACGATAACCCGTATGTTTCAGTGGACGCGAGGTTCAAGCACGGGCTGACGTTTGCCGACCGTTCGGCTGTCGGAGAGCAGATCGAACAGCTGCTGATCGAGGAAAAAGGGGTCGCGAAGTTTTTCTACTATCAACAGAGTGCTGACGGCCTGTTCATCTTCGCGGAGTTAAAAGACATTTTAGAGCGCGATGACACGCAAAAGAGCAAAGAGATTGTGACCCGGCTCAAAGCAGGAACGATGGACATCGCCAATATTGACGATGTCATCGTTGGTGAGCTGGGCGTGGGTCCGCCTGAGGAGGACTACCAAATTCAAGTGCAGTTGAACGACAATGATCCGGTGGTACTCGAAAAAGCCGCTACTGAGGTTGGTAATCATTTACGGTCGCTCGAACATATTACTCGCGTGGATGACGGATTTACCGGCAAGGGCGAATCGGAAGTGCGCGTGGTGCTCGATCGCACAAAGGTACAGCTGGCAGGACTCTCAAGCTTTGAAATCGGCCAGCAATTAAAAGCCGTGATCGGCGAAACAACTGTTACTAAGTATGCGGGCGAAGGCGGCTCCGCTGATGTCATATTGAAAAACGGCGCCCTGCCGGGAAATGTAGACGCGATACGGAGTTTGCCGCTTACCAGCCGCACAGGACAGACGGTTCGCGTGAGCGATGTGGCCACTGTGGAACAGACGACGGCAGTAGGCGCCATCCAGCGCTTTGACGGACTGCGGTTCGTGAGCGTACGGGCAAGGATTGACGACAGCAAAAACTTAGTTACCGTCCAACAGAAGTTCAACGAGTATCTGACCGATGACAAGCTCGCAAGCTTGGGCATTGATAGCAGGGATTCGCGCGGTGAGTTCGATGAGATTGCAAAGTCATTTACCCAGCTCGGGATGGCGTTGGCCGCCGCTATTATCCTTGTCTACATCTTCCTCGTATTACAATTCAAGTCATTTACCCAGCCCCTCGTGATGCTAGTCACCGTGCCACTGTCGTTGACGGGCGTATTTCCAGCACTGTTGCTGACCGGATCGGATCTCGGTTTCCTCGAATTGCTTGGCGTTACTATCCTCGTCGGTATCGTAGTCAGTGTCGGCATCTTCCTGATGGACTATGCGAACCAGCTGGTGAAGGAGCGCGGCTATACGGCGAAAGAAGCGATCACTCAGGCCGTAGGCGTCCGGTTCCGTCCGATTGTCCTCACAAAATTGGTAGTCATCGGCGGGCAAGATACATGGTGCAGGCAACCACACGGTGAATTAGTCAGCGAACAACACATTTGAGAATTCCTCAAAGCCCGGTGTAACAGCCGGGCTTTTTAAAAAAAATGAATGAATAGAAAAACTCCTGCCGATCGCGAGACCAGCAGGAGTGTCAAGTACAGAGTGCTGAACGGCTCAGAAATCATTGGAGCCACCACCGCCGCCGCTGAATTGGCCACCACCACCGAAACTGTCAACCGTGTCGGATGCGGTTTGGTCACTCTGTTGATGGCCTCCATATGACGGATGGTGAGTGGTGTTCGCGTAGTCATGGTGCTCGACGGCCCGTGAACTGTCGTCCACGATCGCATCGAGGATTGCGAACACGATGATCCAGTCGAGGATTCCCATACCACCACCGCTGCAGGCTTGGGCTCGTATTGAGCGTGCGCGGGCGTACTCCTGCTGTGCGTGGGCCAGAAGCTGGCTTGCCTCCTCGGACTGTTTGCCTCCTTTCAACTTCTTCTCGAGCCGTCGCAACTTTTCGGGGAGTTTTTCCATGAGGACAGGGCCTTCCTCGCGGGCTTTTTTGGCGTACGCTTGGTCCGACTCGTACGCGGACTCGGTATTGGATACATACCATTCAATGCTGTTCAGCTCGTCACGAGTACTGACCCATTTCACTCCGGAAGAGTCCCTGAGCAAATCCCGTATCGGTTTGAGCCTGTCCTGAAGCTTGCGGATACTCCTGCGCGTATTGTCGCTCATCTCAGGATCGGACATCTTGAGTGCCAGCTTGTCCAAGCGCTCTACAACTCCGTCCTTTCGTTTCAGGACTTCATTGCAGGCGCGGACTCGACGTATTGCGACGATGATGACAATGAGGAGGATGACCGCGCCGATGATGATTAAGAGAATCAAGGTGTCCTGAGTTGTCCAAGGATGAGGTGTATGAACAGGCGCTGACTGTGCGGTACGAGCTGCGTGAATGACGTCCATGATTGCGTGGGTTCCTCGGACTACTCCGTTGGTCCAGTCGTTGGCCTTCAGAAAAGGCCTGATGACGGTCAGACGAATGTACTCGTTCTTGTCGTCGGTTACCACATTCTTGACTCCCGGCGCTGTGCGGATACACATTTTCCGCTCCGCCAATGCGATGAGGAACACGATGCCATTCAAGCTGTCCTTGTTGCCGACTTTCCACTCGTCGCCGAGGCGGACTGCGAACGTGTCGATATTTGAACCGCCAAGGTTAGGCACGGTGACCACAGCGATCTCCACGGTGGTTTCATCCCTGAACCTTACGAGTTCGGCGTTCAGCGAATCCCGCACTTCTTGCGAGAGCAGTTTGGCAAAATCGCTGACGAAGCCTTCGGGCTGGGGAAAGGTTTGCGCGTGCACGGACGTACACGCTATCAGTGCCATAAGCAGCACTGTGGTTATCTGCAGGAATTGCTTCTTCATGCCTTACTCCTTCTGATATGGACCATTTGTCTAGTTTCGTGGGGATATACGTTCAGCACTTAATTGTCTAAAGAACAAAAGAACGAACTACTATAGTCTAAATACAGCATTTTGTCAATCCCGGTTAGCTGATAGGCTTTGAATTCTGATATACTTACACAATACGAGTTAAATCTTAATAAAAAAGACCCATGACGTCTTCAAAGTTATCACTGATAGTGTTCGGTGGTGCATTGGCCGTGCTGCTATCCGCCTGCACCCCTGCAACCAATAGTCCGGTAAATACGACGGTGAACACCGCCAATTCTGTCATGG
This sequence comes from Parcubacteria group bacterium GW2011_GWA2_48_9, assembly GCA_001003705.1. Taxonomy (GTDB): domain Bacteria; phylum Patescibacteriota; class Patescibacteriia; order UBA10025; family UBA10025; genus UBA10025. The sequence continues at coordinate 6,504 of LCPQ01000019.1, forward strand.
CGAACGGCACGAATGTTGCGTCATCAAACACGGCTAACAGCATTGATCCCTGCTCTCTCATCACCCAGGCCGAGGCAGCGTCAGCTTTTGGGCTGCCGGCGCAGATACCGGAGCCGAAAGGTACGGTGTGCCGCTATGACACGGTTGAGCAAAGCAAATTTTTCGACCTGACTGCGAAAGCAGGCACGAGTTCGGATTTCGAGACGATGCAAAATTTATGCAGCACCACCGAGCCGGTAGACGGCCTGGGCGAGACGTCCTGCTCCGCGAACAATACCATTGTCGTGCTGAAGAACGGCATCCTCATGACAATCATCGCCGGCGGCAACTTTGACCAGGACCAGCTCAGGGGCCTGGCGGTAATAGCGGTCGGCCGGATTCCGTAGGATTACCCAATCCATGCGCGTACCTATCCGAAAACCAGGGAAGTATACTCATGACCAGCCCGACCTGCATCTGACCCGGGATAAGCTTAATGAATTAACTAACGAGTTGGAACGCTTAAGAACTGAAATCCGTCCCCGGGCGATGAAGGAGGTCAGTCGCTTGGCCGAGATGGGCGACTTTTCGGAGAACGCCGCGTATCAGATTGCGAAAGGACGATTGCGCGGGATGAACGAGCGGATTCTCGACCTGGAAGCCGCCATAGGGAAAGTAATACTGATCGAGCCGAAAAATAACGACCGAATCCAAATAGGGCACCGAGTCACCGTCGAAGCAAACGGGAAACAGCATACGTATCTGATACTCGGTTCCACGGAATCCAACCCCGACGAGAGCGTCATTTCGCATACATCCCCGCTCGGAGCCGCATTGATTGGGAAAGGGGTTGGGGATACCATCACCGTGAAGCTGAAAGAGAGGGAAGTAGAGTATAAAATTGTTAAGGTAGGGTAGAAGGCACCCCGTTGAGTGATTGAGAAGAAACGAGTTTCTCGAAACTCCACACGCAGCTTTCCCTAGAGATTTTTGTCAGAGTTGTGCGTTTCTTTCTCGAATTGACTGGTAGTAGTATGATAATGTCATGGACAATATCATCGATATTGCAGTGATAGTTGGAACCATGGGGTTGATTGTGTATTTTTCCCGCGGGTACTTATGGAGTAGCAAACCATATTGGCTAGCCAAGTTTGAAACAATTTCCGAAAAGGCACGGAAGAAGGAAATCAGGAGCTCGCTGGTCATTGGATTACTTTTTTTGCTCGTTTCTGTTGTCGGATATGTCGATTTTTTTCGTCAGGACGACTTAAGTTTTATCTGGCCGGCGTTTTTTCTGGCTGCGATAGCTTTTCTCGGAGTGACGTTACTGGTGAATGCCTATCTGTATACCCCCAAAATGATTGATCGCCAGCTTGCGAGCCCGGAAACGTATACTCGTTGGAGAAAGTACTATTATGTGGGTTTCCTCGTTCTGCTCATGGTACTCATGATTTTGTATGCAGTGCTCTCGCAAGAAAAAAACTAAGTGTTTGGGATATCTGTCTGGAGGGCTTTAACGGTTGGCAAGATCAACAAGATGAGTGTAGGTGAGGCACAAATGCCGGGCTTTTTGGTATACTGTCTTCATGCCCCATAAAAAGCTTTACATCGTCCTTGGCGCTATTGTTTGCATTTTCCTTGCTGCTTTCCTGCCTCTCCTCGTGATGCCGTCGGTGAAAGGCGGGGTGGATGTTTCCGATAGCAGCGTGGTTTACAGTGTCCTGCAGACTGCCAGGACGCACTTCGACAATCCGTTCCAGCGGGCGCTGGCGTTCCGTTACCAGATTATTCACCACGAAGTAGTGGATCAGAAAGACTGGTACCGTGCCGTCGGAAAGACGCTTTTTGGCGTATCGATACATACAGCGGACGTTTTCTCCGACGGGAGCACTTTTACATTCCCAAGCTTTGAAAACGATATTGTCACGCCGGGTAACGAGATCCTGAATCAAGTTCAGGATGACAACCCCGATGTCGAGTTAACCGCCGCCGACCGGGCCGGCATGACTTTAAGCGCCGGAAGGTGCGAAGGCACTGACAAGCCGAAGCTGACCCATTTGCCGATGGACATGGAGGATTTTTCCATGATTATCCCGTACGGCATGACTGCGGGTGGACACGTTACTCCCATCGACCACCAGTATTTTTCCCCGGCTGATTACAATTCTCCGCTTGACGCGTATGAAGTATATGCCATGGCTGATTCACGGATCGTTGCTATTGGCCCGCGTCCGAGGATTGACAAGGACGGCAACCCATTCGAGGAATATCGCATGATTTTTTCTATGAGCTGTCGTTTATTATATTATTATGATTTGGTCACAAGCCTGGCGCCGGATCTGAAAGCCGCATACGAACGCGACGGCAACAATATTAATTTCCCTGTGAAAGCCGGACAGCTCATCGGCTACATCGGCGGGCAGACACTGGACTTCGCCGTGTGGGACACCGAGAAGCCGCTTACCGGATACGTCGTTCCAGAACACTACGAGAGCGAGGGGTGGAAAATATACACAGCTGACCCGCTGGACTATTATGCCGACGAGTTAAAGGAACAGGCGCTGTCGAAGTATATTCGTACCGCAGAGCCCCGAAGCGGCAGGATTGATCATGATATTGACGGCAAGCTCATCGGCAACTGGTTCCAGCAAAATACCGACGGTACGACTTCGGGATACAGTGACACGGGCGGTGAGTATTGGACCACGCACGTTTCATTTTCACCCGACCATATCGATCCGACGGGGTTTATCATCTCGATAGGGAACTGGCCGGGCGGCGCTACCCAGTTCTCAGCAAAAGGGAATACGCCCGATCCGGCCACTGTCGGCGTGGAAACGGGGCTCGTGAAATACGATTTACGGGGAGTGAATTACCGTGATAGCAACGGCAACTGGGACCGGATGTCGTTGAAGCCGCCTATCACATTCGAGCCCGGCATTGAAGCGTACGGTTGCGCACTGGTCCAGCTCACTGATTCGCGCGAACTGAAAGTAGAAGTGTTCAAAGGTTCGAATTGCAGCAGTGTGTTTGGATTTACCGACGCGGCGGTGATGTATATGAGGTAGTAAAAAAAGAAGTTATAATTTCAAGAAACTTATAACCTTATGGATAGCAGTGGAAAACAGCCCGCAGAACAGCAGTTGATTAACCTTGGAAAAGACTTGTACCAAGTTGTCCAAAAAGTATTATTTGTCGTCGGGTGTATTTTCTCAGCGCTTATTATCATTGTGGGCTTGACAATGGACAGAGAAGGTATTCCTTCTATCGAAGGAATACCTCATAGTATTGTCAGGATTTCGATGATCTTTACAATGGTATTTTTTCTCCAGTTTCCATGGGTAATAGTCGCGTTGGTAAGAAAGTATATCCGGGACAGGGAAAAGGCCAAAAAATCCGCTGGATCGAAACAGCCGGGTGACTCTCGTTAAAAGAACGGTATGTATTCGGTGTACATTGTACGATGCGCCGACGGGACTTTTTATACCGGAATCACGGTTGATCTTAAACGAAGAATAATAGAACACAACTCATTGAAGCTCGGGGCGCGGTATACGCGGACACGACGGCCGGTGAAGTTGGTGTATGCGAAAAAATATCGGACGCGATCGATGGCGTCAAAAGCCGAGGCACGGATAAAAGCGCTGCCCAGGAGAGAAAAGCTGAAGGTAATACAAAGGGGAAAATGAAGGAGTAATTTCGCTTTCTCTACGTTCTTTGTGGAAATAGTCCATTTTATGGGCTTTATTTAGTTATCCACAGATATAATGTAAAGTACACTTGACATTTATATATAGGTGCGCTAGGGTTGTGATATGGAGAAAACGGCAAACAGATTACGCGAATTACGAAAGGTACGCGGCCAGACCCAGGAAGAGATGGCCAAGGATCTCGGGGTAACACGTCAGACGGTTATCTCCATCGAGAAGGGCGAATACATCCCATCGACAACACTCGCGTTGAAAATAGCCCGACTGCTCAAAAAGCCCGTAGAAGATATTTTTTGGCTCGAATAATTAATCATTCACTTACAACTATGAAAAAAACATTATATCCCGTACTTTCGGTCATCACGATCCTTGCATTTGGATTTCTTGTTATGTACATGCTGTACGGCTCAGGTGAGACTCCGATATTTATAATCATGGCAATTTTTGCCATTATTCTCGGCGCGGCAATTCTCGCATTGGTATGGCCCCGCTTTTCCGGAACAAGCACGGTTACTCCCGGACAATCTCCGTTTCTGGTGTCCCGGGGCGTATATTTCCTGATGGTCATTGTTCTCCTTGTATCTTTTCTGTTAGAGGGCTTTAATTCGTCTTCTCCGTGGTCCTTCTTGTACCCTTCTGAAAATCCTTTCGTTCCGATATTATCGATAGCTATTATTGTAGGTTTATACCTTGTCCTGTATCTGCGAAAGTCAGTTCGAGAAAAATATTCATTTGTTGAATTATGGACCATGAAGGCCAATGATGAGAGGGAGCAGCATATTATTGATGACGCAGCGCGCAAAACATACGGCTTCATGAGGATGCTCGTCGTAATAATGGGACTCGGTTTTTTCGCATTCCAACTGCTTGGCATGTCATTCCCCGCTTTTTCCGTGGGGTATATTTTATTTCTTTTCATTTTTGTCGCGCATGCATACTTCATGTTTCTCCTGCGGAAGATTACTGACTAGTGTTCGATGCGAGAGTTCATGAAGCTTTTTATTACCGCAAAAGCCGGAGCAAAAGAGGAGCGGGTCGAAAAAGTCGACGACACTCATTTTCGCGTTTGGGTGAAGGACCCCCCTGAAAAAGGAAAGGCTAATGATGCCATTACTAGAGCACTCGCCGAGCATATGGGAGTTGCCAAGTCACAGGTGGCGCTCATCTCAGGGAAAAAGTCAAAAAGGAAAATTATAGAAGTGGTGAAGTAAAGAAAAACGCCGTCCACTAGGGTACAATGGACGGCGTGAATGAGCGTATCGCATAGGTGCGACGGATTGTCAGCTGTTTTTTGCTGCATCGATGGCCGCGAAGACCATGGCCAGCCGTTCTCTCGAAATACATCGTGGGTTATCTACGAAGCTTCGTGCCTCGTCTTCGGTCAGTTCCTTTACGGTACTGCCGTCAGTCTTCAGCTCGGGCAGGTCGGCCTTTTCCAGCGGCATGACGCCGAACGGTGCGCCGTCTTTGTCGTCGCCCATCATGACGAATATACGCGCACCGCCGAGATACTCGTCGATAATGGTTTGCAAATCATCGGGAATTTCCACGTGTCTCCTTGCCAAGCGTTTGGCCGGGTGGTGGGAAGGTTTACTTCTTCATCGGGATGAGCCGGTAATGTACTTCCATCCCGTTGAGTTGGGTGATGTGTTCCAAGTCACGGCCCGCTTTGAGCGCGTCCCAGACCTCGGGGAGCATTTCGAGCTCATCGAGGTGACCCATGATAGGTCCACGTACAGAGAGTATATAGGCGAGACGCAGGTTTTCGCCCTCTTCGTTGAGCACCTCGACAGGGTCCAGCGAACGCCAGTTTGGCGGGATGGACCTGCCAAAGAGCGGAGAGTCGTGCCGATACGCGACGTCATCCATGAAGGTCGACGGATCATAAACGGTAACGGCGATTTCATACTCATAGCCGATCGCGTCGTCGTCCTGGTAGATCCATTCAGCGGGTTGCACCGCGTACAAGGTGAATTCAAGGCGAGTCGGCATGGACTGCTTGTACATGAGGAAACGTTGCTGAGTCGTGAATTGTTCGACCAGCTCAGTTTTCGCCTGTTCAGGTTCGTTGCCGCACCCGACGACGAAGCATGCGATGGTGACGACAACGATGATGAGTACAAGGGCAGCGATGCTTGTGAGCACGTTGGGCCCATGCGTTTCGATTGCTTTCAAAGGGCACCTCCAATTTTTGTGATACTGCGTTTACTTTCCCTAGTTTTTGATAATGCATAATATGTATTTTCAGGTATTTTGTCAACCCTAAAGACGTCGATGATGAGCATCGGGGCTTGCTTTGTATGTTTTTTTCTGGTATCCTCTGTGCAATATGGAGATTAGAAACATTGCCATAATCGCCCATGTGGACCATGGGAAGACGACTTTGACTGACGCTATCATGCGGCAGACGGGCATGGTAACCGAGGAAGGCGCCACGATGGATTCGAACACGCTCGAGAAGGAGCGCGGCATTACTATTTATGCGAAAAACGCGTCTGTCTTTTATCGCGACACGAAAATAAATATCGTCGACACTCCAGGGCACGCTGATTTTGGCTCGGAAGTTGAACGTGTCCTCCGTTCAATTGATAGTGTGGTGTTAGTCGTCGATGCGCAAGAAGGCCCGATGCCCCAGACGCGGTTTGTTTTAAAAAAATCACTTGAACTGGGCTTAAAACCCATTGTAGTATTGAACAAAATTGACAAGCCGGCGGCTGATCCTGATCTCGCGCAAGAAGAAGTGTATGAACTGTTCCTTGACCTTGGCGCAAACGATGAACAGCTCGATTTCACGACCGTGTATGCCGTAGGCAGGGAGGGTAAGGCAATGCTGAACCTCACTGACGAAGCTATCGACTTGTCGCCTCTGCTCGATACTATTTTACTTAAAGTGCATCCGGCGCCCGCTGATACAGCAGCGCCATTCCGTTTCCAGCCATTTAATCTGGGCTATGATAACTATCTCGGCCGGCTTGCTATCGGAAGGATCTATGAAGGAAAGATACGGGCTGGTGAACAGCTTGTGCAAAAGAAAAATGACGGATCGCATGAAAGCGCGCGCGTTACGAAACTATTTTCATTCAAAGGGCTCCTGCGCGAAGAAGTGGTAGAAGCCGTCGCTGGTGACATAGTCATGATCGCCGGATTTCCCGGTATCGATATCGGAGAAACCCTGTGCGAGCGCGAGGACCAGCAGGCGTTGCCGGCAATCACCGTTGACGAGCCAACGATTTCACTGAATTTCTTGATCAATGATTCTCCGTTCTCAGGTAAAGACGGCAAGTATGTCACGACGACCCAGCTGCGCGACAGGCTGAAAAAAGAGCTCGAGGTCAATGTAGGTTTGAATATTGATTTTCTTCCTGACGCGAACAAAGTCTACGGCCGCGGCGAGCTTCACGTAGCCATTTTGATTGAAAACATGCGCCGTGAAGGATATGAGGTGCAGGTCTCGCAGCCGCAGGTGATCATCAAGGAACGGGACGGAGTAAAGATGGAACCGTATGAGGAAGCTACTGTCGACGTGCCTGAGGCGTATTCGGGAATCGTCATAGAGAAGATGGGCAAAAGGAAAGGTATTATGACGACGATGGAAAATACGAGGGGACAGGTACGCATGATTTTCGAAATTCCGACTCGCGGATTGCTCGGTTACCGCGGCGAGTTTATCATCGATACAAAAGGCGAAGGCATTCTGTGTTCGCGGGTTATCGGATTCCGACCGCACGCCGGCGGAATTCGTAAGCGCGACACCGGTTCGATGATTTCCATGGCAACGGGTAAAGCACTGGGATTTTCGTTGGCAAATCTCCAAGAGCGCGGCATGTTATTTATCGGGCCCGGCACTGAAGTTTATGAAGGCATGGTGATAGGCAACGCGTCGAAAGGCTTCGATATGCCGGTTAACCCCGTAAAGGGCAAGCGGCTGACCAATATGCGGGAGTCGGGAACGGACGAAGGTATCCATCTAGTAACGCCGGTCCTCTTAACGATCGAGAGCGGACTCGAAATCATGGCGGAGGATGAATATCTCGAGGTGACGCCGAAGAGTGTCCGGCTGCGAAAGAAATATCTCACCGAGGTAGACAGAAAACGCTCAGAGAAAGCTATACCGAAGGAGTAGAGCCGCAGTTCTGTCGGTTAGGGGGTTGTGCTATGCTGAATGTAAAGATATGGGCGGACAGTTTGTCATCTATTTGTGCCTCTTTATCGGTTCTACGATGGGTGGGTATATTCCCACGCTATGGCATGATGATATTTTTTCGTTTTGGTCAATTATTCTTTCCGTGATAGGCGGATTAATCGGCGTGTGGGTTGGATTTAAAATTAAACAGACTATAGAGGGTTAAGCATATGTCGTGGGTTTTATACGCAATTCTTTCGGCCGTATGCGCATCTCTTGTCGCTATCTTCGGCAAGATTGGGGTGAAAAATCTTGATACCACCCTCGCGACGACAGTTCGGTCAGTCATCATGGCAGTGTTTCTCATTATCACTGCGCTGGTTTTTGGAAAGGCGCCGCTGCTTTCGACTATTCACAGCAGGGCACTCCTGTATATTATTCTTTCAGGTGTTGCGGGCGCGCTTTCCTGGCTGTTTTACTTTTTTGCACTGAAAAACGGTCCCGCATCCGGCGTGGCTGCTCTCGACAGGACGAGTGTGATTTTCGTGCTGCTGTTGGCCATACTCTTCCTGGGTGAACGCCTCACTCTCAAATCGGGCATTGGTGTCGGCTTCGTTGCTGTTGGGGCGGTGCTCATGGCGATGAAATAATGAATACGTATTTTGTATACGTGTTGACGTCTTTATCATTAACAAAACTACTATGAAAGGATTTATCCAAAATATAGAACGCATGACACTCGAGAACGATAACTTCCGCAAAGTTCTTTACACGGCAAAGTACAGTCAGTTGGTGCTGATGAGCCTCAAGCCGGGGGAGGAGATCGGGACGGAAGTGCACCTGGACAATGACCAGTTTTTCCGCTTTGAAAAGGGGAAAGGAAAAGTGATTATCGACGGAACTGAAAGCCTGGTGAAAGACGGCGTCGCTGTCATAATTCCTGCTGGGGCTGAGCACAATGTGATTAATACTTCTTCAGCCGAATCGTTGAAAATATATACCGTTTATTCTCCAGCGCATCATCGCGACGGCGTTGTCCACGGGACAAAGGAAGCAGCAGAGTCCGATGATGAAGAGTTTGATGGGAAAACGAGTGAATGAGGGGAAAGTCGTAAGGAAACGCAGAAAAAAGACGATTATATATCCGGTTCCGTAGGTCATTGTAATCGCCTGGTGAACTATTGTCGACGCGACGCATAGTGGTTTGCTTCACGATAACGCGCATTTCCGCCATACTATGTATGTCGGTTGTTACCTTTTGCCCTCCCAATCGTTGTAGTAAGTAGAAATAACCTACGTACGTATGGATGCAGCTAGGGAACGAAGCGTGCTTGAAGCGTGCCAACGGGGTGATACGGAAATGTTCGGAGAGCTTTACGACGCATATATTGAGAAAATTTATTCGTTCATTTTTTATCGAACGAGCCATCGGGAGACGGCGGAGGATTTGACGAGTGTGACGTTCACGAAAGCGCTGGAACATATCAGCACGTTCCGTGGCGGTTCATTCTCGTCCTGGCTCTACCGCATCGCGCGGAATACGGTGACCGATCATTATCGGACGTCGAAGAACGTTACGTCCCTCGATGACGCTATAGCTGTGATGGCCGGGAAGTCGGACGTAGAGGACAGCGAACGCCGGCTCATTATCGAACAGGTGAAGCAGTATCTGCACACGTTGAAGCAGGAACATCAGGATGTGGTGCTGATGCGGATCTGGGACGATCTGCCCTATGAACGCATAGCGGAGATAACGGGTAAATCAGAGGCCAACTGTAAAATGATCGTTTCCCGTTCCTTGAGCTCCATCAGGAAACAGTTCGCTATAGCTGCCGCGCTTATTCTTATTGGACTATTATTTTTTCACCTCTTATGACCATTCATGAAAAGATCGAAAGTATTATGAAAGAACTCATCGACAACGACCCAGAACTCAAAAGTCACGAAAAGGCCGTGAGGCATATTGTTGCTTCGCTTCTGCAGGCGCGTCCGGATGCTGTCGTCGATGATACGTTTCGGGCCGAACTCAAACGGCGCCTTCTCGAAATGCCCGCTCCCTCGAGAGTTTCTCGATCGATGGGGCTATCGCGGACGTTCACACAATTTTTTAGCAATAAACTTGCTCTCGCTACTTCAGCCGCTGGCGTCGTGGCAGCGTTGCTTTTTATTACTCTCTGGATGAACTCGGGCATCCAAGACTCCTCACAGCGAACCATCCCGGTCATCCAGGGCGACGTGGAATTTTCTTTGAGCGCCCTGAATCAGGACACGCTGGGCGTCGACGCGACTAGTGCGTTTGCGCTTACCTCAAGTTTGCCGGTTGACGAAACGGCCATACGAGGAAACCTCACGATCGAACCGGCAGTTCAATACAAACTTGAATCATCGGACTCGAATGAATTTACCATCATTCCCGAACAGACGCTCGACGCCAATACAATATACAAATTCAGCATGGTCGCCCAAAAGAGCGAAGCGGAACAGAAACGCGAATACCAATGGGCATTTCAGACCAAAGATACGTTTAAAATCATGAACACGCTTCCGCGCAATCAGGGTACCCACGTCCCTCTGGATACCGGAATCGAGGTTACCTTTTCACATGAGAATTACGGCGCTGTAGAGGACCATTTCTCCGTTTCACCGGCTGTGAATGGCCGGTTCGAACGGTATCGGAAGACGCTCGTCTTTGTACCCGATTCGCTCCAGGCAAGCACGGTGTACACAGTCCGCGTCAGTGCCGGCGTACCGCTAGATGGCACTGATCAAACACTGGCCGAAGACTACCAGTTTCAGTTCGAAACCGATGCAACCGGAGGATATGGCGGGTACTACTCATACTTCGAGTTTACAAAGGACTTCTTTGAGTACCCGAGTACTGAAACGCCAATCGCGACGGTATACGGCTATGACAGTCCTGGGTCAGTGCATGTCGGTGTCTATGCGTTTGGAACGTTTGGCGAATTCCGCGACGCAATTGGTAGGCTGAACAACGTTCCGTATTGGGCTGACTATGCGCAGATGAATAACACGTTTCCCGTTGACAGCCTGGCGCTCCAGACTGAGTTCGACGCTGATGTGCGCTCGGAAGACTATCAGTATTACATCGAGTTCCCGGAAGCCCTTCCGAATGGCTACTATCTCATAGACATTCCGGTAGACAGCTATCACGCGCAGGCCTTTCTCCAGGTCGGCAATTTGGCAGCCAGCTACCAAGCGAGCCCAGAAAGATGAATACGGTGACGTGGCAGGGACGTATTACTTTTCGGTTACGGCCAATGACCAGCAACTTCTCGTGCCGGTGACTCACTATTACGGTTTCGGCGGCTATTACGGATCTACTGCGCCGAGAGACTATTGGGCGTATCTCTATACGAATCGGACTCTCTATTCTCCCGATGACAGTGTGAAGTTCTGGGGCGTGATCAAGCCGCGGTCGGGTGTCGGCGACGTCGATGAAGTAGAGGTGCGTTTCGTGAAAAGCGCCAACTACTACACCTCCAGTCAAGACGAGATCATCTCGCAGCAGCGCTTGCCCGTTTCATCGTTTCATACTTTCCAGGGATCGATTGATTACACACATCTCACGCCAGAGGGGTACACGCTGCAGGTTCTGGTGGGGGACGAGGTGGTGATGACCTCGTACGTTTCGGTGGCTACCTACACGAAGCCGGCGTACAAGATCGACGTGACGACTCCGAAGAAAGCGATCTTCCAGGGTGAGAACGCCGTCTTCAATATCCAGTCGGTGTTTTTTGACGGGACACCCGTAGGCAACCTCGAACTCGAGTATACAGGCGCGCTCGGAGGCGGACGGGTGACTACCGATGAGAACGGTCAGGCAACCGTGACGCTCGGTACCTCATACCAGGCTGATTCCTCTTCTCCTCGGTACGAGTACTTTTCAATTCATCCGACAAACGCGGAGCTGGCCGGCATTTATACCGATGCGTACATTTACTCATTCGGTCCGCGGTATTCCATCGAAGGATCAGCCACGGCCGAAGGGGCTCTGAGTGGATCAGTACATGCAGTCGACCTGGAACGCGTCAATGCCGCGGGGGATGAGTTTGTCTGGGATTATGACGGCGATCCTGTCGCAGGCGCGAAGGTCACCATGACTGTATACCACGAGTACTACACCAGGACGGAAATAGGCACCCGTTATGACTTTATCAGCAAAAAGACTTACAAAACATACGATTACCAGCATCACTCAGATGAGGTACAAGAACTCACGGCATTCACAGATGCAAATGGGGCGTATGCCGGGCAGTTCACTCCGCAAGCGGACCAGAATTATTTGATTAAGATGGAGGTGACTGATCCAGAAAGCCGGACAGCAGGAACATCCGCCTATGTTTGGGAGGGACTTCGTTCGTACTACTTCGGCGATGGGTATGAGCGGTACTACATAGAAACTCTCGGAGGTACTGAAGGGCCGTATCGCTCCGGCGACGAGGTGACGCTTGGCCTCTTTCGCAATGAGGAGCGCCTGCCGGAGCAGAGCGGCGAGAGTATCCTGTATTTCAAAGGCCAGCGCGAGCTTTTTGACATCGCCCCCTCATCACAGTCCAGCACGACGCTCACTGTTACCGATGCGTACGCACCGAACATTTACGTGTATGCAGTATACTTCGACGGCCGTGCGTACCACTTAGCTGATTTTTCACAGATCACGTTTGATAAGAGCGTTCGAGAGCTCTCGATCGATATAGCGCAGGACAAAGACGCCTACCGCCCAGGCGAGAATGTGACATTGGACCTGACGGTGACTGAAGCTGACGGTGATCCCGTCGAAGCCCTGCTCAACGTTTCTGCCATCGATGAGGCTTTGGCAGTCATCCAGTGGGAAAACAGCAACGCGATCCTTGATACGCTCTACCGATCACTTCCATCTGCCGTCACCTACTCATACCAAACTCATGAGCAAGCGCTTCGCCCGATGGCTGAAGGCGGCGGGTGTTTTTCCGGGGATACTGGAGTTCTCATGTCAGATGGGACCACCAAGCCAATCTCCGAAGTGCGGATCGGCGACGAGGTGTTCACCTTTACTTCGCCAGGCGACATGACGCTCGTACCTGCTCGAGTAGTAAACACGCTCGAACATAACGTCGACAAGTACCTCGTGATCAACGGTTTACTCACCGTGACGCCGGAACATATCGTGTGGCTCAATGACCAGTGGCAGCCGATCGGAAACGCGAGGGTCGGTGACCGCATTGTCAATGCTCATGGCGAGACTGTCCGGCTCACCAGCATTGAGCGGAATCACGAGTTGCTCACAGTCTACAATCTTCATCTCGATGGACCGCATACCTTCTTCGCGAACGGCGTCTACGTGCACAATGAAAAAGGCGGCGGCCGCCAAAACTTCCAGGACATAGCAGTATTTGAGAGTGTTGGGACTGATCGAAACGGACGCGCTACCGTCACGTTTAAGCTTCCGGACAACGTAACCTCATGGCAGACGACGGTGCACGCGGTAACTGAAGACTTGCAAGCGGGCGCGACCCAAACAGCCGTCATCTCCACGTTGCCGTTTTTCGTTGACGTCGCTGTCGCGTCTGATTATGTGGTGGGCGACAGGCCGCAGGTATTGGTGAGAAGCTTCGGACGCGAACTTGGCGATTCACAGATCACGTACACAGTGAGCTACCCAGACTACAGCGACGAAGAGACGACACTGACTGGTGCAGCTGGTGAAGTGACGTCTGTGGCACTTCCCGAGTTCACTGAAGGAACGTACAAAATCCGTGTGGCTGCCAAACAGAGCGGCAATGAAGACGCAGTGATCCATAGCTTTACGTTTCATGATTCGAATATCACCCAGGGTACGGCGGGTTACTATCGCCTCGAGGAGGACATGGCCGTCGCCGGCAGCCCCGATGGCCGCACTTCTCTCGCATTCACGAATCTCGAACGCGGACAGTATTACTATGACCTCCGTGGCATGACGTGGGCGTATGGGGACAGGCTTGAGCAGCAGTTGGGGCGGCGACAAGCGCAGTCGCTTCTCAACGAGTACTTCGGAGAAAGTGCCAATGTGCCGAATATTACGTTTACCGACTATCAAGTGCCCGAGGGAGGACTCGCCATCTTGCCCTATTCGTCGGCTGAGCTGCTCCTGACAGCAAAGGCGTTCCTGGTGGCTCCCGACCTTTTTGACCGTATTGCCGCGCGCCAATACTTCGAAAGCGTACTGAACAATACCGGCAGCAATACCGAAGAGGTCGTCTACGCGCTCCTTGGCATGGCGGCGCTTGATGAGCCGGTGCTCACTGAGATCAACATCTTTCTGGAAAGTCATGAGCTCGAGCCGGAGTTGAAACTCTATCTCATACGTGCGGTGGCGCATCTCGGGGCGACGGAGTATGCGGCGTCCATGCTTCAGGATATTTTGGACGAGCATGCGAATGTTTCCGATCCTGTGACCGAAGTCGCGCTTGGCGAGGACCACGACGACTACGTCGAGTACACGTACCAAGCGGCAATAGTCGCAGCCGCCGTGTCTTCCGATCAGGCTCCGCTTCTGTATCGGTATGTGACGACTACGCCGGCCACCTTCCATCTGAATGCGTTGGACCAGCTAGCGTATATCCAGACGGCATTGCCACTTTTGAGTGGAGACCCGGTGAGTTTTTCCTACACGCTCGACGGCGAATCACACGATGTAACTCTCGCGCGCGAGGATACGTTCAGACTATCGGTCGTCCCTGAACAACTCGAAAATCTTACCTTCTCTGATATCAGCGGTACTGTCGGACTCGTCGCGAGCTATGAAGAACCGGTCGATCTCGCAACCGTAGAGACAGATCCGAACCTGAGAATTAGCCGGCGCTATGAAGTGAATAGCCGCGGGACAACCACGTTCCATGCCAATGACATCGTGAAAGTCATCCTTTCACCGAGCATCAACATAAAGGCGATAGATTCCGAATATCAGATTACCGACTACCTGCCCGCAGGATTAAAGCTGCTCACCAACCTGTCTTCGAGAGACTTGTCGTACGACCGGCTTCTCGAATTCCCCTATGAGATCAATGGCCAGGTCGTGAAATTTTGGAGCGGCAAACCGCGTAGTGCAGAGTTTTTCTACTACGCGATCGTCACCGGGAAAGGGGAATTCGTCGCTGAAGCGCCGAAAGTGCAGGGTTTCGTCGCGACAGGGAGCGTGAACTACGGGACGACCGAACGGGTCATTATCGAATAGGAACTATGCTGAAGCGCTGGTATGCGGGTCTATTGGTCATCGCTGTCTGCGCTGTCGCTGGTGCGGTCTATTATTCGGTAGAGTCAAGCGGTGCCATCGATGTGGCCGTAACGTATGGGGATGAACCACGTGTGCTTGACTCGAAATTCTACTTTGAGAAGCAGTTTACCCGTTCGGTAGAATCGGCAGCAACGAACGATGCGGTATTCCCGCAATCGCGTATCAGGGGCGGGATTATTCCCCACGACGTGACCCAGGGCCAGATCATTGCCCACTTTTTCCGTGAGCTGGAGAAAAATCCCCCGAAACGGATCATCCTCGTTGGCCCTAACCACTACGAACGCGGTGGAAGCATGGTGCTGACGACATCAACATCCTGGAGATCTGGGGCGGGCACGATACACGCTGATCGGGATGCGGTACGTTGGCTTGTCGACAATCACTACGCGGTTGAAGATGATGAGGTAGCAGTTGACGAACACTCTATTGCAGGAATCACCCCGTACATTTCACACTATCTGCCTGAGGCACGAGTGATACCGCTGATGCTGAAAGCCGAAGTTCGTCTCAACGAAATTCAGTCCATCTCGCGAGCGCTCGATGAGTTAGTTGACGACGAGACAGTCGTCATCGCCGCCGTGGACTTCTCGCATTATCTTACTGCCGATGAAGCTTCACGAAACGATATCGTGACTGAACAGGCGTTGCAGACATTTGACTATAAAAATATGCTTTCATTCGGCCCTCGCTTTAATGATTATATGGACTCACCCGGCAGTATTGCCTTGCTCCTCTACTGGTTGACGTCACAGGGTATAACGAAGTATGAACTGATTGAACATACCAATTCCGGCATCCTTACCGGCGATATGACGAGCCCGGTAACAAGTTATTTTGAAGTCGTCTATTACTAGACCGACAACTAGCTCATTACTAGATATTAGTTACTAGTGACTAAGTTACTTTGAAAGGGGGTGATATATATGCGTAAATTACTTATTCTGATCATTGCTACGTTCGTCGTATTCGGCTTTTCCGCGACCGCTCAGGCCTTCGAGTACAAGTCGATGATGCGAATGAATGGCGTCGCGGCATTTGCAGATTGGTATTCTGAAGATGAAGGAACTTCTATCTACTCATACCTGCAGGTCGTTGAGACCAAGTCAGGTACTGATGTGATGTTCTTCACATGCACCGAATGGGTGGAGGGCGATGAGAACTTCTCGTCATGCAAAGACGGTTATCTGTTTACTACGGACGACGTCTTCTCAGTTGATAAGAAGTTAAACACAGCCACCCTCTCAGTGGCTGACCTTGAACTCTGGGACTGGAATGCCGGGACGTTTGAATTCGTGACGCTCGAAGCAGTGTGGAACGGTACTGGGGATCTCATGAAGGGAAGCTTTAAAGTAGTTGACAAATTCGACAACGTCACACAGAAGTTCAGCGACCGCTCAACGATGCGTGACGCTATGGCAAATGCTGAAGTAGGCGGAATGGATCTCGGCGACAGCGTGTATGGCGGCATCGCCCAGTTCCGCGACATGGAGATATTCATGGTGAAATAGTGAACATCAATTGCAAACAAAGACGGGGATGAACACTCCCCGTTTTTGTTACTAAAAGACAAAGGCGTCCCGAGAGTGGGGCGCCTGTCCGAAAACTGGAAGACGATGTCAGGCAGTTGCCGGCTGAACGGTGATTGACCGTGCGTTGAGATGTGGCCCAGCTCCTGTGTGCCACGTCTGTTGGGTTGCTCTACGTTCAAGCACAAGCGGAGATCCCTCAATGGTGAGAAACTCCTCTTGGCCCGTCTCGAGTCGGCTGAAACCGACTGCGACTTCAACTACTCCCGTAAACGTGCTTCCATCGACGTTCACGATGACTCTGTCTCCCTTCTGAAAAGGGCACATAGGTACTCCTTCACTTTGGGTGTTTGTCTCGGTTAGTTCAATCGTAGTAGAGCGGGTCGGGTTCGTCAACGGTGGTATCGCCACTGCCCCAGATTCACGCAATGTTCAGGTGGGAACCCCTTTTCTCATTGTGAATGATAAGTTCCCAGAAAGGTGTATCTATGCTATTCTCCATCCATAACGGTCGAACATTTTGTTTATCAAATAAGTAAGATAGGTCGTACATATATGAAAATGAACATCCTCGATTGGATTACGTTTATCCTAGTCATTATTGGCGGTTTGAACTGGGGCCTGGTCGGTGCTGCAGACTTTGACTTGGTTGCAGAAATCTTTGGCGCTGATTCAAGCATTGCCATGGTTATCTACATCCTCGTCGGCATATCAGCACTCTACATGTTGGTCATGATGGCGATGAAGAGCAAAGGCGGAATGGAAATGAAGAAAGAGGCGCCGCCACAGCAGGGATCGCAAATGAACTAGTCAGGTTTTTTGAAAAGAATACATTTCAATGGCCCCGGCCAAAATCAGCCGGGGTTCATTGGTTTTCATTTATTACCTCCAAGAGCAGCCCGCGCTCGGTAGTTTATTAAAACTCCACCTGTGTTACTAAGCGTTTGAGCTCGTTTTCGTCAGCGTTCACAGTCATAATCCGCTTCCATTCGTCATAGTGCACATTGCCGGTTGGGCGGTTGAAGGATTCCTGTGTGTGCGGGAAGCAGCGCTTCACGATTTTCTGGAAGTCTGTAAACGAGGGTTTCTCAAAAAGTGGGTGCCGTGATTCAAACATCTTAACAATACGAGGGAAATTTTTTTCTCTTGATGACAGGTAGAGAGCATAATATTCAGACGGCGAGATCACGGTGCCATAGACAGGATCCTCGATTGGCGTGATAAAACTCGCGTTGCCAGCGTAGATTTCATGCAAGGCTTCGCCGAACGCGTCCATTTTATCGGCGTACTTCACCACTTGCGATTCGATGGTATTTCCCTCTTGGACTTCATGAAGTAGGTCGCGGTAGTTAAACACACCTACAGTTTCAGGGAAACGCTTAACTGTTTCAGCAATAGCGATAAGTTCGCGTTTTGCTACATCATCAAGTTGTTCGCGCGACATGGAGTACTTGTGGCCGGCCTGGATGTCGCCAAGCACGATTTCAAAATCATCATGAACACAGGCCATTAGTGAAGTTTTTTTTGGGTTGAATACTGGTCCGAAGGAGTTTTCGGCTATCGGTATCATTTCCTCTACTAGCCAATTCACATGCCGTGAATGGGCAAGTAGATCGGATCGGTAGTACATGGGTTTGTAGATGTAATATCGCGTGACTTTCCGTAACGCCCGCTCCCTGCCATCGAAATTTTCGAATGTTTTCTGATATGCTACCGTGTTCATAGTGCTTTTGCAGTGTGGCATTTATGAGCAGCGTTTTCAAGGAGGCGTTTTTTCTGTATCATTAACTGTATGAAGAACAAAAATATTCACGTGGCCATTATCGCCGCATTAGTTACAGTAGCTGTCGTGGTCGTATATTTCATGCAAAACAATCAGCAGGCTGCGGATGATTCGAAGAAGGACCCCTTCATCTCACAGACACTGAACAGATGGAGTGTGACGCCGAAGGGTTCTATTCTGTTGAGCGGTTTCGACGCTCATGACCCTGATGGCGGTGATATTGCATGGTATGAGTGGAGTATCGTATCAGCACCGCCGGAGCATCAAGACCGTTTAGCTGAAACGGTATACGCCGGAAAGGAATACCCCTCCGTTGAAATCCCAGTTACCAGTGATGATGTCGGGCAGTGGACATTTGAACTCACTATCCGTGACGATGAAGGCGCTCAGGCGATGGCGGGAGCTATTGTTACCGTCAGAGAACGTATTGATGCGATAGTGTCAGCAACATTGGTGCAAAAAGAAACGGCTGGTGAGGTCCCTCGGGACGAAATGGTAGTAGGAGTGGTAGTGGACGGTGTCGCCGCGGCGTTTCCCCGTTCGGTGATGGGCCACCATGCGATCGCAAATGCTCTGATAAGCGGCGAACCGATAGTCGTAATATTTTGTGAATTTTGCCAGACCGGAATTGCCTATAACAGGTTTGTCAGCGGACGGGTTCTCACATTCCAGACGCTCGGGGGTACGCTCCTCGAAGATGATTATGTTGCGAAGGACTTGGAAACTGACACCACGTGGCGCATCATCGAGGGGAAAGCAACCGAAGGCGAACTGGCAGAAATGGAATTGGATTCCATTAATCTCACCTTGGCTACGTGGGAGGGGTGGCTTGCCGAGCATCCCGATACGCTGGTGCTTGTTGACGGGTAAGGCGGTGCTGGAGTGCAGGGTTGCTGCCACGGTTTTTTTTAGGTATACTGTTTTTTACGTGTAAAAAGTATGGAAAATATCATCGAAGTAAAGGATCTCACGAAAAAATACGGCGATTTTACCGCTGTTGACGCTATCTCATTTACTGTTCAACGCGGTGAGACGTTCGGAATTCTAGGGCCCAATGGAGCAGGTAAGACGACGACGCTCGAAATGATTGAAGGGCTGAAGTCGATCACTTCCGGAGAAGTGCTGGTTGACGGACATGATGTTCACAAGGATCCCCGTCTAGTGAAATCTTTAATAGGCGTCCAGCTCCAGTCGTCGTCCTTTTTCGATGGCCTGAACTTAAAAGAGTTGGTGGAAACTTTCGGGGCTCTCTACAGCCGGACCGTTGATGGAATGAAACTCCTGAAGGACGTTCAGCTGGACGAAAAATGGAAAAGCCAGGTGAAGGAATTATCCGGTGGCCAAAAGCAGCGGTTATCAATCGCTGTTGCGCTCGTGAATGATCCGAAAATCATCTTTCTCGATGAGCCGACGACAGGCTTGGATCCGCAAGCACGGCGAAATTTATGGGATTTGGTAAACGCAATTAAATTGCAAGGGAAGACGGTTGTTTTAACCACCCACTACATGGAAGAAGCAGAGATCTTGTGCGACCGTATCGCCATCATGGACCACGCGAAGATCATCACTATGGACAGCCCGATCAATCTTCTCAAACAGAGCGGAGTGGGGTCGCAGGTCGAATTTCACGTCGACCACCATGTCGATGAAGACAGGTTTAAAAACCTTCCTGGTGTTCAGCACGTGGTCGTCGAGGATCACGGAGTCCGCCTTACCACGAATGATCCGCAGCGCGTATTGACGAGCCTCTTCCAGCTCGAACAGTCTGCAGGGTTTAAGATTTTTGATATGCAGCTTCACCAGGCCACGCTCGAAGACGTATTTTTGAAATTAACGGGCCGCACACTGCGCGAATGACTATGACTACCCGCGCACTTACCATTTCAGCGATAAAAATGTTTGTCCGCAACCGGCAGGCTATGTTTTTCACGTTATTCATGCCGACTATCATTATGGGCATTTTTGGCCTGATCGGACTCGACAAGGTTCCAAAGATCGACGTAGGTGTCGTTCTTTCGAATCCCACAGCCCAAACCCAGCAGTTCGTCGATCAGATGAAAATCATCGAAGCCTTCGATGTGAAAGTAGGAGCCGAAGCAGATGAACGTGCCGCACTTCAGGAAGGTGACAGATCAATTGTCATGCTACTCCCGGATGACCTTATCCCGGGTGGGCAGGGGGTTCCGGAGACCAAAATTGTTACTGTTCTTAAAAACGCCGGGAAAGAACAGCAGGCCCAGACAGCCATTTCAGTCGTGACTCAAATTTTAGACAAGACGACAATCGCTGTTTCACGGGCCCCAGAGCTTTTTAAGCTCAATGTGGAAGATATTAGCGCTCGTAATGTCCGCTACATAGATTTCTTGCTTCCCGGGATTGTCGCGCTATCAATCATGCAGATGGCCGTCTTCTCAGTCTCATTCGTCTTCGTTGATTACAAGGAAAAAGGTATTCTCAAACGGCTTCTCGCCACGCCCATGAAGCCATACCAGTTCGTGACTGCAAACGTCATTACCCGCTTGATAGTTGCCGTGGTGCAGTCTGCCATCCTTATCGCTATTGGCATCATTGCATTCCATACCCATGTTATTGGATCGTATTGGCTTATCCTACCAGTACTGATACTGGGCAGCATCATGTTCCTCGGCCTCGGGTTTACCATTTCCGGCATAGCGAAGACTGTCGAAGCCGTCCCTGCTATCGCTAACCTCATCGTGTTTCCGATGTTTTTTCTCGGCGGCACGTTCTTCCCGATGGAATCCATGCCCCATTGGCTGCAAAGTGTCGTGCAGTATATGCCGTTGACCCATTTTTCAAATGCCCTTCGTGAGGTAATGGCGAATGGCGCCGGGTGGGCGGCTATCACCACGGATATTTACTGGATGCTCGGGTGGGCGGCTGTATTGATCGTGCTTGCGAACTTCACATTCGGGTTTGAGGAGAAGAGGGTGTAGTAGGTAACTAGGTAATTAGGAGACTAGTTAGCTGATTGAGAACGGTCGAAGCAGCTTCCTCATGTCATCCTGAATTCATTTCAGGATATCGTTAGTTAGGAGTAGATAGGCATATATTCCTAGACAAGTTCGGAATGACAGGAAAAGAAAATTGGCCACTTCCTTTTTATCCTAGCGGGTGATGACCGAATGAGAGAGGGTTGTTCAAGGTGTTGACACCTGCTATAGTAAGTAGGAACGATTATCATTAATTAATAGCGTTATGAAACAATTTACGACGCTGACTCTCCCGTACGCCTACGATGCATTGGAGCCATACATCGACAAAGAGACAATGACGCTCCACCATGACAAGCATCATGTCACGTACACGACGAAGTTAAATGAAGCGCTGGCGAAGCATCCTGAAATGGAAGTTGAAACCGTTGAATCGTTGCTGATGGGTCTAGACTTAGTACCGGAAGATATCCGTCCTGCCGTTCGAAACCATGGCGGCGGGCATGTGAACCATGCGATGTTCTGGGAAATTATGGGGGGCATGGCTGTCGGTTGACGGTGGTAAGTTAATTGTTGAAAAGACCCCAAACCAGGACACGCCGATTTCGATGGGCCGTACGCCGATACTCTGTCTCGATGTCTGGGAGCACGCGTATTATTTGAAGTACCGGAACGTCCGACCTGATTACATCAAGGCATGGTGGAATGTGGTTAACTGGAAGAACGTCGAGCAGAAGTTCAAGAAAGCAATATAAACGATCGAACCCCTGGCGACAATCCGGGGGTTTTTAGTTATGATACCCCCATATGCGCGGCTCAACTCACGCCGTTATAGGTGCGAATACGGTTTGGATTCCCATTCTGATGGGCATGGTCATTGAGCCGTGGCTTTTTCTCATCGGCGCGTTCACCGCGCTCCTTCCCGATCTCGATGCGTCAGAATCTAAGATAAAGCACTTGAAATTCGGCGGATATATTGGAAAAACAAAAGTTACCATCAAACCCTTCATGCCGATCGCTGTTATTATCTCGGCCATCTTCGGACATCGTGGCGCCCTGCATTCGCTTGTCGCAATCGCAGTTGTTGCTGCGGGGGCGAGTTTCCTGATTCCGCATACATCAGTGGCTTTGTGGCTCGTCGCAGTGTTAGGATATACGAGCCACCTACTCGCTGACGCATTGACGAAGTCGGGTATAGAATTCTTTTGGCCGTGGAAGCAGAACTTTGGCGCTCTTCCGAGATTTTTAAGAGTAAAAACAGGCGGACTTGTTGATACCCTCTTATTGCTTATTGGCAGTGTCAGTGTTCTGTTGTTCTTGTATCAATATGTTGGTTCCTTCGCGTTATGAAAAAAATCTTCATTAGTATCCTTATAGCGGGTATTGCGGGTTTTTTGCTTTGGAAATTTGTTCTTTCCCTTGAAAAAAATTCTCCGCCCACTTTCGAATCAGCAACACCGTCGATCAATAAAGACAAAACAATCTACGATGATGCCCTCCTTGACTTAGAGGATGCACGCGAGACATTGAAATAAAAAATATCAAGAACCCCACTTTCAAAGCATTGTTGACCCCGTTAGGAATTTTTCGAAAAAACTCCCAGTACTATATAAGGTGGTTTGGTAAAACTAAACTATAATTAGTCAAGATGGGATATCGGTAAAATTTTTAACGGGGTTGACAAATGCGTCAAAATACACTATACTTAAGGCAGAAAAAGTAAAAACAAAAATATGAAACGTGTAGTATTGTCAGTTTTTTTTAGATTTGCGCTGCCCGTCATAGTTATCGCCGGCAGCATCTATATTTTCGCTATTCAGGTAGGCGCGACTACGCCGTAACGAGTCGAGCGTATTCAGACAATAACATACATGTATTTCAGGAACTCTTCTTTTTAAGGGAAGGAGTTTTTTTGTTATTCCCAATGATTGTTGAAAGTGGTTACTACCAGCATATCCATCTCTACATAGCACATTTACCACTTATTCCTTTTAAGGTATACTCACTCATATAACTAAAACTTTATGGATCCTAGACACAATGAACAGTTAGACAAATTTATTCGAGAACGAAAAAAACTCGGTCATGGTGACGTGCAAATTATGAGTGAATTGCGCCAGGCAGGTTGGAAGGAAGATGACATTAGTTCTCATGTAAGTGACGTACAGTCCAGCCCACAAAAAAGTGGAGTGGCCTGGTTTCAAGATGGGACACGTTATGGCTTTATGGCTTTTTTTGCGCTCATCGCCGTTGCGGCGGTGTACTGGGTTTTATGGGATGCGGCAAGTGTACCGTGGGGAAGGACAATTACCAACGGGAGCGACGGCGTCATATATTCCCGGTCCGGTTCACTGGCCGAACAATTAGCTGCGCAATCGAGTCTTAAAAAATTTAATAACTACCGAGAGCTCGGCGCATTTCTCGAAGCGAACGCCGCTTCAGCGGATTCGGGATACGGGTACGATGCACTAGGTGTGTCGGGGTTTCGATCAGACGTGATGATTGAAGAAGCTCCTACATCAACCCTGGGGCCACAATTCGGCCTCGGAACCGCGGAGTTGGATTCAGCTCAAAAATCGGATGATTACTCGACAACGAATATTCAAGTGGAGGGAGTAGACGAAGCCGATATAGTGAAAACTGACGGAAAGTACGTATACGTCGTATCAAAGCAGAACGTGTTCATTGTCGACGCATTCCCCGCAGACAGTGCGAAGATCCTCTCCACGATTGTCTTGGAATCTACGCCACAAGACATTTTTATTAATGGCGACTCGCTGATTATCTACGGCCAGGACGATCTTATCTATGAACAGCCGGTGTATGACCTCTTGCCGCGCCCATCGTCCTCATACACGTTTCTGAAAGTATTTGACGTATCAGATCCAGTGAATCCGACACAGGAACGCGACCTGGAATTCGAGGGGTGGGCGACCAATGCACGGATGATCGGTGACTACGTCTATTTTGTTACATCAAATAGTGCCATCTATTACGACGATGCTCCGGTACCATTGATTCTCGAAGATGGTAAAGCATTGTCGACTGAACCCGGCGTAGCCAGATGCAATTGCCCCGATGTTTGGTACATTGACGCGCCATATCAGAGTTATGCGTTTACCTCCGTTGCTGCTATTAATGTGAAGGACAATGCCGAGGCGGTAGCGAGTGATGTCTATTTGACGAATTCCGCCGAGAACCTCTATATGTCGCAGGAAAATCTCTACCTTGTCTACACAAAGTATGTCAGCGAATGGCAGCTGATGTATGAATCAATGAGAGAGGTAGCGGTGCCGATGCTGAGCGCTAAAGACCAGGATCGCATTCGCGAGATAGATGCCGCGTCATCGACGCTTCTCAACGATGAGGAGAAACAGTCAAAAGTATACGAAATTATCGGCAGATATCTGGAGTCACTTTCAGAATCAGGCCAAGAAACGATCCAAAATCAAGTTGACGAGAAGCTACGCCAGAAATACACAGATATTTCAAAAGAGCTGGAAAAGACCGTTATCCATAAAATTTCGGTAGATGGCTCGAAATTGAATTACGAAGGCAGTGGGGAAGTTACCGGCCACGTCCTGAATCAGTTTTCCATGGACGAACGCGACGGGTATTTCCGAATTGCTACCACGAGAGGCCAGACATGGATGTGGCTTGGGACCGATGAAGCTTCACAAAAATCATACAGCAATGTCTATGTTCTTGATGGAGATTTAAATGTGGTCGGAAAAGTTGAAGGACTCGCAGAGGATGAACAAATTTACTCTGCGCGGTTCATGCAGGGACGAGTTTACCTCGTAACCTTTAGGCAGGTGGATCCGCTGTTTGTCATCGATCTGAAAGATCCACGCAATCCGCAGGTTATCGGCCAGCTCAAGGTCCCGGGTTTCTCTTCATATCTCCATCCGTACGATGACCAATATCTCATAGGATTCGGAAAGCAGGCTGATACTGACGGACGCGTGAAGGGCTTGAAAGTATCGCTTTTTGATGTGTCAGACCCGGACTCCATGCGTGAAGTCGATACCTATGAGATGGGTGACGCCGGCAGCACTTCGTACGCGCTTGACGACCATAAGGCATTTCTCTTTTCAAAAGAGAAAAACCTTTTGGTGGTCCCAGTCGTGCTATATGAAAGCGCTGGTGACAATATCTATGGGTCCGTCACGAAGAGCAGCGCGATGGTGTTTAGCGTAACGCCCGAAGGAATCGAATTGAAAGGGCAAATAGACCATTCTGACGGGACCGCTGATGACAATAACCGCGTGTACTGGTATGGATACGATTATTACGACACGACGGTGAAACGAAGCTTATATATCGAAAATACACTCTATACACTATCAGATAAGTATCTGAAGATGCATGGGCTTGGTGATTTAGGTGAAACGAAATCTCTCACGCTTACAGCGTCAGGAGATGATTATACAATTATTAAGCCCAGCCGGTAAGTAGTTGACGAGGTAACGAATTGCGAATTAGCGAGTTGGTTTGTTGGAAAAAAAATCTTAGCCATCGGCCCTGAGGGGCATCAGGCCCTGAACGGGAGCGGAGAGCGGGTCACTTCTACCCGACTTTAGCCGAGGGTTGAGCAAGTCTACGAGTTTGGCGGGTTGAGCGAGTTAGTCGGTTCGGACGCGGTGGCGCTCTGTGCTGACATGGCAGTACGTCTTTTCACTATCGCTCTCCAGATCCGGTAAAGAGTGCCCAAACCGGCACTCACCGCGAAGAACATCCACAAGTACTGAAGTGGCGAACCCTGGATATCAGTTCCCAGATTCCATGAGTGAATAAACACGAGGATGAACACGGCGTAGTTCGCATAGTGGAGTTTTTTCCATCGCTTTTGAAGCCAGGGGAGACGCATGAGAAGCGCCGTAGTGACGGTGACGATGAGCAAGAGCAACGCAGTCACACCCAATAAGACAAAGATTTTTTTGTTCGGGCCAACAAACTCATACTTCAAATATGTCACCGCCCCCAATGACCCGATGAGGAGAACGGGATGTATCAGGGCGAAGATGAATGCAAAAATCCCCTCCAGACGATGGAAACGCCCGATTCCCGGGAATATTTTTTTGATAAGGGGTTTGCACGTTCCAATAATGATTTGTCCCCAGACGAGGGTAAACGCGTACAGTCCGAAGAAGGGGAATATCAGGTGCAGGAGTTGCTTGACTGTAACGCCTTCAATAAATCCTATCCCTCCGCGCTCTGAAAAGAATATGTACCCGGGGGAAATGAGAATGCAGATTGTCACGGTGATGATGAGGAAACGCGAGAGAAATTTTCCAGCTGGCGCGCTTGCGGGTTGTAATGACGTTGATTCCATAGTATTCGTAGAGAGTGCGCGGGTCATGTACGTGCCCTAGCCCTTAAGTACTGAATGGTAGATTCGTTCAGACTCTTCAGAAAAAACAATAAATCGTATTTCATCGAAGCAGTCATTTTGAGCGACAAACGCATTCACGGTTTGTACGGCGATTTCTGCGGCCTCCTGCTTCGGAAAACCATATGCACCCGTAGAAATGGCCGGAAAGGCGATAGTTTTTATCTCATGCTTTTTTGCAAGCCCCAGGCAACTTCTATAACAGTCGGCGAGTAGCGCAGCTTCATTGGATTTACCTGCCTGCCACACGGGACCGACAGCATGAATGACATATTTTGCGGGAAGATTGTGTCCCTTTGTAATTTTCGCTTCACCAGTCCTGCAACCACCTAGCAGGCTGCATTCCTCCAGCAGCTTTGGCCCAGCGGCACGATGAATGGCGCCATCTATCCCTCCGCCGCCCAGAAGTGAGGTATTTGCAGCGTTGACGATTGCGTCTACGTGTTCTTTTGTGATATCACCCCTAACGATAGTGAGATTGGTCATGTTTCTTCGAATGTATCTTACGCCGTTGCAGTGGTTTCTCGCAAGTTTTTTTCCGAAGAGCTACCTTGTTCATGCTTGCTGGCGATCTGTTCCCTCCAGAGTGCTGCGTAGAGTCCCGCACGATTAATAAGTTCGGTATGCGTTCCTTGCTCGGTGATTTTTCCTTTTTCCAGAACATAGATACGGTCAGCATGAGCGACGGTAGAAAGCCTGTGCGCAACAAGAATAGTCATCAACGTGGGGCGCGATTTTTCCACGCGCTGAATTGTTTCAGTAATGGCCTTTTCAGTAATGGAGTCCAAGCTACTTGTCGCCTCGTCAAAAATAATCAGGTCGGGTTTTCGGAGGATCGCTCGCGCTATTGCCAAGCGCTGACGTTCTCCTCCTGAGAGTTTGATGCCACCTTCGCCGATAACTGTGTTTAATCCTTTACCGCCCCGCTCGAGAATATTGCTCGCTGAAGCGGCTTCGAGTGCCGCGGAGCATTCCGTATCTCTCGCGCTCGGGTTAACAAAAAGCAAGTTTTCCCTAATAGTTCCTGCGAAGAGTTGGGTGTCTTGCGAGACGAGGCCGATGCGACGACGGAAAACTTCGAGATCGATATCCCGGATATCTACACCGTTAAACGTGATCATTCCCGACGACGGTTTATATAAGCCTGCGATCAGTTTAACAATGGTTGTTTTGCCAGATCCCGATGGTCCTACAAACGCAATAGTTTCTCCCGCATTGGCCGTTAAGTCTACCTTATCGAGAGCTGCTTTATCGGATGCAGCGTATTGGAATACAACGTTTGAAAAAATAAGCGATTCGAGCACTCCGACTTCTTTTGGATGATCTGGCATTGTTTCAGGTCGTATCCGGAGTATTTCCTCCAATTGTTCACTGCTCGCCCTCGCTTCCTGATATTGGGTAGAAATCGTTGCAATTTCGGATAACGGGTTAAATATGAAAAATGAATATATGTACAGGCTGAGAAATTCGCCGATAGTTATCATTCCCTGGAATACGAGCCAGAACATCAGTAAAAGCAGCCCGGACCGCAGTCCATTGATCATGGTTCCCTGCCAGAAGCTTAGTTTCCTCATCAGGATAATTTTCTTGAGCTCAAGGTTGAGGATACGCTCGTTGACGCTATTTAACCTTCCTATCTCCTGCTTCTCGAGCCCGAGACTTTTTACCAGCTCTACATTTCGAAGCGTTTCCGTGGTAGATCCTGCAAGTGAAGCGGTTTCTCGTACGATTTCGCTTTGTGATCTTTTTATGCGTCTACTAATAATCAAGATTGTTACCGCGAGGATAGGCATCATGAGGAAATATGCGATTCCCACGAGCCAGTTGACGTATACTGCGTATACCACGACGAGTAGGATCCCGAGTAGTGAGAGAAACACGACGCTGATGAGACTCTTTATCAGTCCCTGCGCGTCATTCCTGGCTTTCTGCAGTTTCTGTAAAAGTTCACCAGACCGCTGGTCCTCGAAAATGCTGTAGGGCAGTGAGAAAGAATGTTCAACGCTACGGGCGTACATGCGCGCGCCGAGGCGCTGAACAACGACGTTAACGAAGTAATCCTGAAAATTTTTCGCGATGCGCGAGATAAGTGCCGTTACGACGTATGCAAGCAAGAGAAGTACCACCCCGCGCAAAAAAACATCACGGGAAAGCACGAGTGCTTTTGTCGCGTAGTTATCGATTAGTAGCCGGAAGATCTGGGGATCGAGCAGTGAGAAAAATTGATTGACCGCTGCAAGGGCGAGCGCACCAACCAGCGTTTTCTTGTAGTCACGGAGATATTTCCAAATAAGACGCATAGTGGAGGTAGTATGTCATTTTTACAGGCTTTTATCTAGCTGATTGGTTTACGCACCATTGAATATTCACCAGTACTTCTTGTATCATGTATTCATGACACCCGAATCGTATCTTCGTGAACTTCTTGCAACATGCGGAGCGTATGCACTATCCGAGCACGATCGTGAGTTGCTTATACATGATACGGAGGGGTCTATCTACACTCAGTTGGTCCGTAAGTCATTTCGCAAATGGAGTATCGATGATGAGACGCGAGAACATGTGAAAAAGGCGATTCACGCTCATTTAGCATCTGGTACGCCACTCCATTTTACTTTTCCATTTGGTGCATACAAACGCTGGAATCTCCCTTCCGCACCGTGGGTAGACTGGGCAGAAGTGTTTTCACTTGCCTATTATGCGGCGTACATGGCCCCGATCGCCGCCGCGTACGCGCCCGGCTGTGAATTTTCATTCGTTGGCGATGATGTCATTGTGCCGCGCCTGAACAACTATCCGGTAGAAGAAGTAAAAAAATGGTCTGAGTCATTTGAACAGCTTATTGAAGTTTTTCGTCGTTATCTTCCTTCGAACATGCGTTTTAGGTTGCTCCATGTCCGCGACTTTTACTCTCCGGGGGAATTTGAACAAGAACTGGACGCAAAGTATGCGGGAGGCAAAGCAGAGTGGGATTCTTGGGATGAGGTGACTCGCCAAGCCCATATCGCAAGTTCACGGCATAATATCAAATGGAAAGGAATCCATGACTGGACAGGTTTGTCTGACGAAGAGAAGAAGGCAAAGATTCTCGAAGCGGCAATTCTTCATAACGTCTATCGCCAACTGCCGAGACGAAAAGCATTCACACGCGGTGATGACAAAATCTGCATTTTCCCGCGAAAGATTTCAAACGCCATCCCGCTCGGAACTACAAAAAATTCGTCAGTCTTTTTCTGGGTCGGAACGGGAGTACTTGAACGCCGGGGCGAAACCTGGCAGGAGCGGATCCTGTCCTATGAGCAATGGCAGGAACGGAAGCATGAACTTCGAAATACGACAGTTTCTCTCGATGGATTCCCACTAACGTCCATTCAAGTTGATTCACGGGTCGACTCGTGAGATACTGTCCATATCTATGGATCATCAAGCCGCACTCGTTCGTTATGTAAAAAGCCGTCGGAAAGACGGTGCATCAGTCGAGTTGATTATTAGTGGCCTCGTTCTTAATGGTTGGTCGTTTGCTGATGCCCAAAACGCGGTGGCGTCCGTTTTCCGTGAGCTTGCACGCAAGAGTTCACAGACACGACCGGTCATAATCATCTTTATAGTAGTATTCGCGCTTTTGGTTACTGTCCTAGTGTATGCATTAACGACAGGCAAATCACTCGACACTCTGCTCCCATAATTGAAATACCAAAAAAGACCGACTTTCTTTCGGTCTTTTTTGTTTGTTGGTTTTGAAAACCAGGTTTAGAGGACGGTGTCCTTCACAACCTTGGCAACCCGGAACTTCACGACCGTCTTGGCTGGGATCTGAATCGTCTGCCCAGTCGCTGGGTTGCGGCCTTGACGCGCGGCTCGGTGCTTTTTGACAAGCTTACCGAAACCGGGGAGGCTGAACTCTCCCGAAGTCTTGACCTCGCTGTAGGCCATTTGGGCCACTGTATCAAGGAAGTTTGCGACATCCTTGCGGGACATTCCCGTCTTTTCAGCGAGGCTCCCTATAAGCTGGGACTTACTCATTCCTTTTGCCATAGAGCCTTTTGCAGGTTACTTTATAAATCCAGCTGGAAGTATAGCAAATACGGGGGAAATGTGAAAGGAGGGGTCAAAAATCGAGATTTCCATAGGGTACTTTGGCTGGTCAAGTATGCGATTTATTAACAAATCAGGTAAGCGTCGCCTACTTAGACCGTTTTCTGCCCGGGCCGTGATATACTGATTATTATGGAAAAACAATCGATTTTCTCACAATCAGTGGTATTTCGAATGTGGCGTGGGAGCATCGTGTTGGCAATGGGATGCTTCGCGGTCTTGTCGGTATATGTTTACATCTATGATGGTGTGATGACTTTAGCCACGGTGAGCAAAGCCGTGGCGGGAACGGCAGCGCTGATGATTGGCGCTTCATTTGTCATGAGCGGATTTGCTTATTATTTTGATTTTCTTGATACAAAAATCGGCTATCGGAAATACTTCGGTCTCGTCGGATTCTGGCTCGCGCTTCTCTATAGTGTCATGCTGCTTTTTATCGATCCCGACAGGTACTTCTATGGTTTTTTTGAGAATATCGGGACCGCAGATTTCATTTTTGGATTGTCATCTATGGCAATTCTCACTGTAATGGCAATCATATCAAACGCACCGATGATGCGTTGGCTAGGAACACAGAGGTGGCGACAACTTCTCCGGCTAGGCTATCTTGCGTATACTCTATTGATTGTTCGCGCGATTGCCGTAGAATGGGATAGTTGGAGTGAATGGTGGCGTGATCCGAACGGCTTGCCACCGCCACGACTAGCGATATCAGTTATAGCAACGCTCATTATTCTGTTTCGAGGATCTATGATAGTCGTTTCATGGAATAGGCGCCGCTCTAAACCGTCCGGCACTACCCCGGTTGTTACACCGATCAGCACTTCATAAACACTAAGCGCACGTATATGAATAAGAAACGAAAAGTCGCGATAAAAAAGCATCGCAAAAAAGCAAAGAAACAGATTTTTTCTCTGCGCCATCGTTAGATGAGGAAGGTATTCGCAATCTGTATTCTTCTTTGGGCTACCGTGTTTGTTGCTGCTCCCGTGAGAGCGGCGGTTATCGACCATACCGCCGGCATGATTGTGTTGCAAATAGAATCGCACGGTGAAGCATGGTACGTAGATCCTGTTTTGAGACAGCGGATCTATCTAGGGCGGCCGACAGACGCCTTTGATATCATGCGGGAACGCGGACTGGGCATCACAAATACAGACCTGGCGCAAATCCCGGTGGCTGGCAGCACGGAGCCCGGCAATGTGGGGATGCGCTTACGGCTCGCGGGGCGGATTCTCCTACAAGTCGAAGAGAACGGTGAAGCGTGGTATGTGTATCCAAAGGATACCCATCGATACTATTTGGGCCGTCCGGATGATGCATTCCAGATAATGAAAAGTCTCGGCCTTGGTATTTCAAACGCAAACTTAGCACTGATTTCAGCCGTCGGCGCTCCGTTGAATACTTACGAACACCGCATCATTGATACTGCACGCGGCAGTTTTGGTATCCATATCACTACGATTGACCTTTCGAATTCCCTTCTCGAGGTCGTGACGGACACAGCCAATGAATCAAATTGTACTGATAACTGTCCGGCTAAATCACTCGCAGACTATATTCAAACCCACCAGGGGATTGCTGGAATGCACGGTACCTATTTTTGTCCGCCTGATTATGCCGCCTGCGCGAATGAGACAAATTCATATCTGTGGCCAGTGTATAATTCCCGAATTAATCGTTTTATTAACGAAGAGCGCCTGGCGTATACCACCGGTCCCATCATGATTTTCGATACGAACAACACGCCGTATTTCTTTTACCGCACAAATGACTTCTGGAGTGTTGAACAGTTTGAATCACGATACAGTACGAAAATCCAGGCAGCAATATCGAAT
Organism: Parcubacteria group bacterium GW2011_GWA2_48_9; assembly: GCA_001003705.1. GTDB lineage: Bacteria > Patescibacteriota > Patescibacteriia > UBA10025 > UBA10025 > UBA10025. Next base: position 39,174 of record LCPQ01000019.1, read on the forward strand.
GGTCCGGCACTTATTTTAAATGGGACGAACGTTGTCAATCTCGAACCCATGGATGATAAGCAGAGAAATACGAAAGGGAACCGCGGAGGCATCGGTGTCAAAGGACTGACACTCTATATGGTTATCGCCCAGAGCACTACAGTGCCCGATTTGGCAGCCATATTCGAGGCATTAGACGTAGATCACGCCATGAATTTAGATGGCGGGGGAACTAGCGCCATGTATTTTGACGGCGCGTACCAGGTAGGGCCGGGGAGACTACTGCCAAACGCATTTTTAGTGCACGCGAGATGACCCTCACCGTCGGCTGGATATCGTTCATCGGCCGTTTTGCGTTACGTGGTAAATTGACAAATACGGATAAGAAACATCCGGCTCCTCCCCCCTGGAGCCGGATGTATTGCCACCACGTCGGATTCCCCAATCCGACATTTCACACTGCGCCGGTTTTCCCGGCAAACTCATGACGAGTTCCAAGCTTCCAATATAGGTAGAAGAACACTATCTGGATTGTCCATGGAATAGCCATGACAGTCCAGAAAACAAGTAAGCCCACCATCATGATTGGATAGCCGATCACCACCAAAAGGCAAACAACCCAGAAACGCATTTGAGTCCCTCCTTAGGTACGGAGCAGTTTTATTACTTACATTTTACTCCCAACACAATTTTGCTAAAAGTGGATAAGTCCGTAAATGTAGGAGAGTTCGTCGACGAGAACTCGCGAACCAATTTTTGGTGCGCGCAAGGCACGAGATTCTTCAATTTCGCCCCGCGACAGCGGGGCTTCGCTCAGGATGACAAATAAGAAAGATCGACACTATACATGTCATCACAGGCAGGGACGCCCGTGCTGTACGTTTAAATCCCGTTTTGCTACACTGTTCACGCTTATGAAGGTTATTCTCGCTAAACCAAGAGGTTTTTGCGCCGGCGTTGATCGGGCTATCGATGTCGTTGAATTAGCGCTGCAGGTCTATGGAAAGCCGGTCTACGTAAAACACGCCATCGTTCATAATGACCACGTTGTTCGGGATCTCGAACAGAAGGGCACCATCTTTATTGAATCAGTCGATGAGATTCCGGAGGGCGCGCACGCCGTCTTTAGCGCGCACGGCAGTCCGCCCTCGGATTACGAAAAGGCCAAGGCGCGCAAATTAAACCTCATAGATGCAACGTGCCCGTTGGTGACAAAAGTTCATCTCGAGGCGAAACGGTTCGGGAAAGAGGGTTACATGATTATTTTGGTCGGGCACAAGGGGCATGTCGAACTCCGCGGTACGAGCGGCGAGGCCCCAGACCATACCATGATTGTCGAAACGGTTGAAGATGTTGATGCATTGAAGTTGCCTGTGCAGGAAAAAATTGCTGTCCTGACGCAGACAACGTTGTCCGTGGATGATACGAAGACAGTCCTCGACGTAATCAGGAAGAAATACCCCGGGGCGCTGTTTCCTCCTTCATCCGACATTTGTTACGCGACGACAAACCGCCAGCGCGCTGTGAAAGAACTTGCCAAACACGTACAGTTAGTTTTGGTTGTTGGTTCACACGCGAGCTCCAATACGAACCGTCTTGTTGAAGTGGCGAAGAACCAAGGCGTGCCCGCTTACCGGATTAATTCCGCGAATGACATTGAAACATCTTGGCTGAAGGGTGTTGAGGTAGTGGGCCTGACGTCGGGCGCGTCGGCACCCGAAGAGCTGGTCCAATCGGTAATCGAATTTCTCCGCAAGCACGGCGCTGACGAAGTCGAAGAACTTGAAGTACTCCAGGAGCGAGTCTGGTTTAACCTGCCCATGGAGATACGCGAGGCGGCAAAAGCGCGCGGTATCGATGCTTCATTAATTCAAAAACACCATATAGCACGTGGCGTGAAGATGTCTGTAAAGGAATAGAGCAAGCCAGTATGTTCGCAAGCCGGCAAGCCCGTATTTTTATTCTACGGGCCGTGATTTCTGTCTATTCAAGGCTACTCGGCTGGTCCGTATGTTGCTTCCTCGTCAAGTTCAGTGACGGCTATATAGCGTTTCAGCGCCGTTCCGATTGGGTATGAAGTTTGCAACGTCAGCATGGTCCGTTCGTTGTTGTATTGATCGAGGACGGAAGTATCCTTCGGGCCCACTACTTTCGTTTCAATCACTTTATAGATAAAAAGTTCGCCTTTATCGTTGGTAATGCGTACTTCTGTTTCGAGGGGAATGTCCACGAGAGGGGCGAAAACTTTTTTGTAGTCCCCCGGCTTCCAGAAATAGTCCGACGAATGGCCAAAGATGTACGGATTGCCCGGTTCACCCGGATTCGGCGTTTCGGGATAATGGACGACACCTCGGGACAGCGCTTCCTGGAATACAGGTTCACTGACTTCATCCACATAGATCACTGGAGCCTCTATCTCACGGTCCTGAATGCTAATGTGGTTAGGTTCACCCGTTCCGAGAGGGATTCTGGGTGTTGGGAGTTGCCCGTTAACATTCAGTGAAAGATTCACATTTGACACTTGAAGTACTTCTGTGGATCCCCGCCATAGCACAAATATGACAGTACCCCCGATGGCGAGGAGAAAAAGGATTCCCAGTGTGATTAGTCGTACCTGTTTCGTTTTCTTCATATCAAAATGATTGTATCAGGAGGTCGCCCACTCATCAAGAGGTTTCATGACCGCGGACTTTAGTATATACTTTTACTAGGCGCCAATTTTCCCCGTTGACCTCTTGAGGCGTCATTTGCTCATTCGTGGCGGTTCATCCTGTCACACAGGAGGAACACATGAAAAGTCGATGTTACACAAACCAGCGCAGTCGGAGTCCCGAGATGGTGGACTATCCGAATCCGAGGGTTGTGAACACCGAGCCGTGTCGCGGTTCAACTTGGTCTATGGTGGCCAACGAATCCGCGACGAAGATGTGGGTCGGCGACGGCGGTTAGCAAGCTGCTACTACCGAGTTGCCGGTACGACCTGGGGGTGGATCCAATCCGCCCCCGTTTTCTTTTATTGAAACCGCATCGCAGGCACAGAGCGTTGAGGTTGTCGCGGCAAAAGGACACGACCCGTTTTGCATTCTCATTTCGACGATGTTGAGTCTGCGCACGAAGGATGCAACGACGGCTGCGGCGTCGAAAAGGTTGTTTCGCGTTGCGGACACGCCTCGCAAGATTGTCGCCCTTTCCCATTCACGCATTGAAAAACTGATTTACCCGGTGGGGTTTTACCATACGAAAGCGCGTAGTATGAAAAAAACCGCCCAGGTATTGCTCGAGAAGTATAGGGGAAAGGTACCAGACACCATAGAGAAGCTCGTCGAATTGCCGGGTGTTGGCCGCAAGACGGCAAACTTGGTGGTGAGCTTGGGTTTCGGCAAAGACGGCATATGCGTAGATACGCATGTTCACCGTATTTCAAACCGCTTGGGATACGTACGAACCAAAACCCCGCATGAAACTGAATTTGCCCTACGGAAGAAACTTCCTAGAAAGTATTGGCAGGACATAAATGTGTTATTGGTCACCTGGGGCCAGAACGTTTGTGCACCGATTTCACCCCGCTGTTCTGTTTGTGCGATCAGACCGTGGTGTAAGAGGGTAGGGGTGGGGAAGTCGAGATAAAGAAAGTTAATTAGTCGATTAGTTAACCGGGTTGAGCGAGTCAGCACGTCAGCAAGCTAGCGAGCCAGCAGGATTACGACACCCTTGGAGATTGCAAAAAAACAGTTTATACTACATTCAACCCTATGTCCCGAGAAGTAGTTACAATCAACAAACTGACATGGATGCACGTCGAGCAGGTCAACGAAGATGACGCGAAGTTTTTGCGCGAGCATTATAAGTTCCACCCTTTGGACATAAAGGACTGTCTCGGAGTTACCCAGCGGCCGAAACTTGATATCTATCCGCGTTACATTTTTCTCGTTTTTCATTTCCCTTATCTCGATGAAGGAAAGCGCAAAGTCCGTGTGCATGAACTGATGGTATTCGCAGGGAGACACTATCTTATCACCGTGACGAATGAAGTGTTACCCTCCCTGAAGAAATACTGGACGAGCTTCGTATCGAAGAGTAAACGAGCCGTCGCATACGATCCTTTAAAGAATAATTCGGGCTACCTGCTCTACAAAATCCTCGATACGATGTTTAGGGAGTCGCTCCCAATAGTTGATGCCATGGGTGAAAAGGTATCCGATCTCGAGGAGCAAGTGTACGCTGATCAGGGAAGAGACACTGTTTATAATCTCGCGTATTTGCGACGGAAGATTTTTAAGCTCCGTAGAATTCTCGAACCACAAGCGCAGATTGTCGGCAAACTGGTAGTAAACCGGCAGGAATTTTTCTCGAGGGATTTGGAAGCTTACTTCGATGACGTGCATGATTTGGTGGAGAAATCGGTCGTAGCGGTAGAATCCTTCCGAGACACACTGGAGGGGCTCCATGAGACGAACCAGTCGCTGATTTCCCAGCGGACGAATGATACTATTAAGACGCTGACGGTCATTTCTGTCGCACTGCTCCCACTCTCGGTCATCACGGGATACTACGGCATGAATGTTGTCGGTTTGCCGTTTGCGAGTCACCCGATAGGTTTGCTGATCATTACGGTCGTGCTGGTGGCAATGTTTCTGGGTGTCATAGGTATTGCACGCCAACGGCGGCTGATGTAGAGAGACATTCTCTATGTCACTTTTTCTTCGCGCAAAGAAACTAGATTTCTCATCAGACAGTCATCCACCCATCGTTGTTCTTCGAGAAGAAGAGGGCGGCATTTTTGGTATCCAGCTTGGTGACCTCGTTGAGCTTGTACTAGGCGGCGAGCGCGTCATTGCCCGCGCTTTTTTTAGCAAGAGAAAAGTCAACGCAGGCCAAATCGGTCTCTTCAGAGATTTGTGGAAGCAAAAGGGCAAGAAAGTCGCAAATGGTGATGCAGTAGAAATTCGTGAGATGTCCCGGCCTCCGTCCATCCAAGCAATAAAGAAAAAACTGCTCGGTAAAAGGTTGAGCTATGAAGAGATACACTCGATAGTCCGTGATATTGTCGACAACCGGTTGAGCCGGATTGAATTGACCTACTTTGTGGCATCGAGCTTCATGAACCGTTATACGGATCACGAGCTGTATTTTCTTACCAAGGCGATCGCGGAAACAGGAAAGCAAATCCGTTTCCCCGCCCGCATTGTATGCGATAAGCATTCGGTTGGCGGTCTCGCCGGGAATAGGACCACGATGGTCGTCATCCCGATTGTCGCCGCCGCAGGGTTGACAATTCCAAAGACGTCTTCAAGGGCCATCACATCTCCTTCTGGAACTGCAGACACGATGGAAGTGCTCGCTCCTGTCAGCTTCCAAACTGACCAAATTAAACGAATCGTTCAAAAGACAAAAGCCTGTATGGTATGGGGAGGCGGACTTGATCTGGCGCCCGCAGACGATGAGATTATCCACGTTTCTCGTCCCATCTCCATGGAGCCATATACGAAAATGCTGGTGTCCATCATGGCCAAGAAGGTTGCGATGGGAATAACGCACGTCGTCATCGATGTGCCGTGGGGACCGACAGCCAAGATAGATACATTACACGATGCTCGTTGGGTTGCTTCAAAGTTCCGTTATCTCGGACGACGGTTTGGTATAACCATGAAGGTGGTAATTTCACACTCGAGCGAGCCGATCGGGCGCGGCATGGGCCCGGCACTTGAGGCGCGTGACGTCCTGCGCGTATTACAGCAGAAAGAGTGGCGGCCGAAGGACTTGGAAGACAAAGCAATCAGTCTTGCAGGATCAATTTTTGAGCTAACCAGACTTGCGAAGAAGGGGACGGGTTCCTCTCTCGCTCGTGACATTTTACTTTCAGGACGCGCATGGAAGAAGATGCAGGAAATCATCAAAGTGCAAGGCGGCGATGCGCATGTCGATTCCGAGGACGTCACGGTAGGCGTCAAGCGATACCGTGTACGCGCAGGTATCCCTGGCATTGTGAGTAAAATGAACAATCATGCAATAAACGACGTCGCACGGGTATTGGGCGCTCCCTACGATAAGAAGGCGGGGTTGTTTCTCAATAAGCGTCTCGGAGAGCGATGTAGGGCGGGGGATCGTCTCTTTACCCTCTATGCATCCAGCTCGAACCGCATCAAACTCGCATTGGAAGCGCTTCAACATACCCATATTTACTCGATTCAGTAAGGACTTCTTGACTATTAGGAGTCATTTCTGGTAAGGTGAGGTGGTGAGAATCATTCTCAATCTGCTTAGCATATGGTAAAGAATGAGAAAAAACCACTCAGTCAATTTCGTACCAGCAATCAACGCCGGGTAATTTTGGAACACCTTCGGTCTGTCGATCGCCATCTCACAGCAGAGGAAATCTATCAGAGGGTGAAATCAAAACTACCTTCGGTTGGTCTCGGTACGGTATATCGTAATTTGAAGTTTTTGACACTGCACGGCTATATCGAAGAAATGGTCCCACCGGATCATGTAGCGCGTTATAGCAGCCACACGCATTCACATCTTCATTTCAGATGTGATCGATGTGGGAGGATTGAAGATTTTGACCTGCCCGAAGAGTTTGCTCGACAGCGTGAGAGTCTTTCAACACAGGGGTATGCCGTTCGTAACACTATGGTGGAGTTTTCAGGTATCTGCCGGTCCTGTCGGAAAGAACAGGATACCACAAAAGTGCTTCCAGAAATTCTCTGTCATGCGCATCAGGAATTTTCTCTACGAGTCCCACTCTCTGTCGCGGAATGCGCACGGTGCATGTTTCGTGATACGTGCATCTACTTTGATCCATCCTTGGTCAATAAATAATAAAAAATATACATGACTATGAAAATACATGTCGAACGCGATCTCTGTATAGGTGCCGCCAGCTGTATAGCTGTGGCGCCTGATGTGTACGAACTCGATGACGAAAATAAGGCCATCATCAAGAACCCGAAAGGTGCTGATGACCAGACTCTTCTCGATTCTGCAAAAGCCTGCCCCACGCAGGCAATTATCGTCCTCGACGATAACGGGAACCAGGTCTATCCGGAGAAAAAGTAACATCGTAGGGATGATGGGTGTCCACGTCGGAGATCCCGCTCCGCTTTTTTCACTCGCTGACGAACAGGGAGGTATGGTTGCTTTGAAGAACTACTATGGGGTAAAACCCGTAGTGCTTATCTTTTATCCCGGAGACGACACACCCGGATGTACGAAACAGCTATGTGCCATCCGTGATAATTGGAAAACATTTATGAAAACCGGAGCCGCTGTGTTTGGTGTCAACCATGCGGATGCGGAAAGTCACGCTCATTTTTCTGCGAAGCACCAGTTGACGGTGCCGTTACTCATTGACACTGATAAAAAGGTGGCAAAAAGTTACGGGGCCATTAAGAAGTTTTTTTCAACAGAAGTTATTAAACGTACCGTAGTTGTCATAGGTAGAGACGGCCTCATCGCATATTACCGGTCAGGGATGCCTTCGAATGAAGAAATCCTATCAGCTATCCACACATCATGAAAACACTTACGATAGACAATCTTCACGTTTCAATCGAAGAAAAAGAAATTCTCCGGGGCATATCGCTTCAGGTGAAACAGGGAGAAGTGCATGCTCTCATGGGTCCTAACGGGTCCGGTAAATCAACACTCGCCTCTACGCTGATGGGGCATCCCCGCTATGAGGTTACCGAGGGCACCATGCAGCTCGGAGACGTCAGACTGAACAAACTCGGGCCTGACAAGCGCGCGAAAGAGGGAATATTTCTCTCTTTTCAGTATCCATCAGAAATTTCAGGCGTCAGTCTTCAGAATTTTCTTCGCACCGCTTACAATAATTTGAAACGGGAAAAAGGCAAACCAGTACCGGTACTCGAATTCCGAAAAATACTTGAAGAAAAAATGAAACTCCTGGGCATGAACCCCCTACTCGCTAAAAGGTCAGTGAACGAAGGATTCTCCGGCGGTGAGAAAAAACGTTCAGAAATTCTTCAGCTCGCGATTATTGAGCCTACTATCGCCATATTAGATGAAACAGATTCGGGACTCGACGTTGACGCGTTAAAAGCCGTTGCCCAAGGCATCAATGCGCTCCGAGGCCCGGAGATAGGCATCGTGCTCATTACTCACTACTCACGGATTTTGAAATACATTACTCCCGATCATGTGCACATATTAGTGGGCGGAAAAATCGTAAGGTCTGGTGGAGCGGAATTGGCGCATCAGATTGAGGAAACGGGGTATGAGGGAATATAAGGCCGCTACCTACATCACATAGCATGTCTACCAACGTCAAACAACCTGAAATAAAGGATATCGCATCCCAACAATCCGGCGCCGACCCGATCAATTATTCGTTTATGTCCGAACCCGGCATTTCAAAGAAGGTGGTCGAGCAGATTTCACATTACAAAAATGAACCCGCGTGGATGCTTGATCAACGCTTACGCGCGTTGGATATTTTCTTTGCGAAGAAGCAGCCGACGTGGGGAGCTGATCTTTCCGACATCGACTATAGTAGTATCTATTATTACCTCCGACCCACAGATAAAGTACAGAACAAATGGGAAGACCTCCCCGAGTCGATTCGAAAAACGTATGACCGCATCGGCATTCCGCAGGCTGAACGGAAGTTCCTCGCCGGAGTCATGGCCCAGTATGAGAGCGAAGCTGTCTACCATTCATTGAAGAAACAGCTGGAAGATCTGGGTGTCGTTTTTCTCGATATGGACTCCGGGTTGCGGAAGCATCCCGACATGGTTAAACAATACTTCGGGACGGTGATTCCTGCAGGCGATAACAAGCTCGCGGCGTTGAACTCTGCCGTGTGGTCTGGTGGCAGTTTTGTATACATACCCGCAGGCGTGAGGGTTGAAATTCCGCTGCAAGCGTATTTCCGCATCAACGCCGAGCGCGCCGGCCAATTCGAACGTACGCTCATCGTTGCCGAAGAAGGCAGCTATGTCCACTACATTGAAGGATGCACGGCGCCGATATACACGACGAATTCTCTGCACTCAGCAGTCGTTGAGATAATTGTGAAAAAAGGCGCTCGTGTCCGGTACACCACGGTACAAAACTGGTCAAAGAATGTTTACAATCTCGTTACCAAACGGACATTCGTCCATGAGGAAGGAATGATGGAGTGGGTGGACGGGAATTTCGGAAGCAAGGTGACAATGAAGTATCCCTCAGTGTTTTTGCTCGGCAAGGGTGCGAAGGGAGATATTCTTTCTCTCGCGTTCGCCGGTGAGGGCCAGCACCAAGACGCTGGCGGCAAAGCGTTTCATGGCGCGCCCTATACCAGTTCAAAGATTGTCTCTAAATCTATCTCCAAGCTTTCCGGCCATACCTCATATCGCGGCATGGTTACCATCCCTCATGGCATGAAGGGGTGTAAGTCTACGGTCATTTGTGATGCGCTGCTTTTGGATGAACACTCACGATCTGATACGTATCCGACGATGGACATCCGCGAGTCGGATACGCAAATCCAACACGAGGCAACTGTCGGAAAAATCGGCGAAGAACAGCTTTTTTACCTCATGTCGCGCGGCCTCTCCCAAGCCGAAGCGATGAGCATGGTCGTATCCGGTTTCATCGAGCCCATCGCGAAAGAAATTCCTCTCGAGTATGCCGTTGAAATGAACCGGCTTATTGAGATGGAGATGGAGGGGAGTGTTGGCTAAAAGTTAACAGTTTGCGAGTTGCCGAGTTACGGGTTCATTTTTCATTATACTAACTCGCGGAACACGCATAACTCGCAAACTGGGGACTGTCGAAAACACGTAACGATGAATATATTCAAAACAACTTCCCGACCAAAGAAAGATCCATTGCGGCAATTTCCGGACGATCTCCTCGCGTTGAAGACGATAACGAAAACATTTTCTCAGGGGAGCAAGGAAACTGTCGAATACCATGCTGAAACAGGGGACCAGGATATTTTTATTACCTGCGCAGAGGGTTCACAGGTGAATGTGATGCTTATCGCAAAGGGTACAGCAGAGCAATTTTCTCGTGTCCGCATTCATGGTATTCTGGAGAAAGACGCGCATTTGCATGTTATCAGCGACGTAACAGGCGGGGCCCGAATCGAAACAGACGTGTGGATCGAGTTGAAAGGCGGCGGCGCATCAGCAATGGTATCGAGTATATTTTACGGAACCAGAGAAGCGCACCACGGGTTTCATGTCGTTATGGACCATGTGGCACCGTCTACCACAGGGGATATTTTTCTCCGCGGGGTATATCGGGACCAGTCACGCGGTGTGTTCACCGGGCTCATCCGGGTGGGCAAAGATGCCCAACAGACCAATTCGTATTTTAAAGACGATGTACTTCTCTTCGATGGCGCGCTTGCCGAGTCGCTACCCACGCTGGAAATCCTCGCAAACGATGTAAAAGCATCGCATGGATCGACAACAGGGAAGATAAATGATGAACAGCTTTTTTACCTCATGTCGCGGGGACTATCGAAGGAACAGGCGAGTGAGATGATTATTGGAGGATTTTTGGAGAAGGTGATGGAAAGAGTACCAGAGGTCGCGAGAGTTAGACTAACAAGACATTCCGAACTTGATTCGGAATCCCGAGGTTGATAACACGAGATCCTGAATTGAGTTCAGGATGGATACAGAGAAAATTATGCTAGATGTAGAAAAAATCAGAAAAGATTTTCCGATTCTCTCCCGTATAGTCCACGGCAAACCGATGGCCTATTTAGACTCTGCGGCGACGAGCCAGAAACCGCTCGCCATGATCGAAGCCACCGACGGATATTACCGTGAGTATAATGCGAACGTCCACCGTGGCATTTATGTTATATCGGAAGAGGCAACGACGGCGTATGAAGCCGCCCGTGAGAAGGTGAGGGGGTTTATTAACGCCAGCTCGGTTGAAGAAATCATCTACACGCGCAATGCGACAGAATCTCTCAACCTCATTCGTTTCACTTGGGGCAGGCAATACGTCGGCAAGGGCGATGTGATTATCGTCAGTGAAATGGAGCATCACTCTAATATGGTGCCTTGGCAAATGCTCGCTAAAGAAGTCGGTGCCGAACTCCTCTATATTCCCATTAACACCGAAACAGGTCGTCTCGATCAGGGTGCCTACCAGAAGTTATTGGAGCGGAAACCGAAACTTGTCGGTATTGTCCACATGTCAAACGCGATGGGCACACTGAACCCCATGAAGGAGATGACGCGATTAGCCCACGAAGCGGGCGCGGTGGTTGTTATTGACGGCTGCCAATCGACGCCGCACATGCCTGTTGATGTCCAAGATTTGGATGCGGACTTCTTCGCCTTCTCGGGCCACAAAATGCTCGGTCCCACAGGGATTGGCATTTTGTATGGTAAGAAAAAGATTCTTGAATCAATGCAGCCCTTTATGGGAGGTGGCGATATGATAAAGGAAGTAACGAAAGAAGGAGCTACATGGAATGATTTGCCCTACAAGTTTGAAGCTGGCACGCCGAACGTCGCGGGGGCGATTGGTCTAGGGGCTGCGGTTGATTATCTCAATAAAGTTGGCATGGCGAACATCTGGGAACATGAGCAAGAAATGGCGAAGTACGTGCTGGGGAAATTACGGGCTATTGAGGGTGTCCGGATCGTTGGACCAAAAGAGCCGGTAGACCGCGGCGCGGCTATTTCATTCGTACTGAAAGGTGCACATCCCCACGATATGGCGTCAATTTTCGATGATGCGGGAATAGCCATCCGCGCAGGACACTTGTGCGCACAGCCAGCACTCACCGCACATGGTGTAGATGCCGTTGCCCGGGCAAGTTTCTATCTTTACAACACGAAAGAAGAGGCTGATAGGTTTTTGGAAACAGTGTTGAAGGTGAAGGAGATATTTGGGTGAGTGCGGCGTTATGACTGGAAGCTATGGAAAACAATAGTACAATAACTCAAGGCCCAGGAAATACATCTGAGGCAAAAGACACAGCCACCCGGGTTGTTAAGTATTTAGTAGACCTGCTCATTTTCCTCGGATTTGTCTACTTGCTATTATTCACTGCGAATATTCCAGAGTGGATCAGGTGGTGCATATATGTTGTCGGAGCTTCAATCATTGTGGCCATTGCTATCGTTTCCTACCAGGTTCTTTTTCAGAAAGAGAAGCTTAGCAAAAAAGAATGGCCCATGGATGTGGGAAAAGTACTGCGATTGATCATTCGTATTCTCATAGTACTCACTATTCTGGGAATTGCGTTTATCGTGTACAAGTACCCTGGCCAGAATTTATTTTGACGAACCAGTAATGGACATGTACCAGGAAAATATCCTCGACCACTACAAACACCCTCGCAACAAGGGAAAGATTGAGGGCGCGGACTTTCAGCATCGTGAACCGAACCCGTTATGTGGAGATGTGGTTGAAATCTATGTTAAAATGGCCGACGGGAAGGTCGTAGATTTGAAGTGGGAGGGCTCGGGGTGCGCTATCAGTCAGGCATCAGCGTCGATTTTGTATGAAAACCTTCTTGGCAAAACCGAGGACGAGCTGAATGTATTGAATGTTGAAAAGGTGCTGGAACTTCTTCAGACGGAAGTAAATCCGGCCCGCATGAAATGCGCGACACTCGGGCTCGTCGCTTTACAAAAAGCACTGCAAGGACAAAAATAAGAACATATGCCGATAGAATTGCCACCACTCGAACACCGCGAACCGCCACTGATCCTCCATTGGTGGTTTTTAGCCATCATTTTTTCCTTTGTTTTTATCATCGCATCGTTTGCCATACTGGTAATACGGAATTACCAAACGCTTCACAGCGGCAATGTCAATGCGATTGCACAGCTGCAGCTGACGGTCGATCCGACCGTTCAGGCACGCAATGTAGAGTCGGCGAACGTTCTCACAGCCGACGACCCGAGTCTTGGACCAGTTGACGCGCCAGTAACAATTGTTGAATTCGGGGATTTCGAGTGCCCATTCTGCCTCGAGTCGTTTCCAGTTATTCGAGAGGTAATGACCAAGTACGGTGACCGAGTACGTTTTCAGTGGCGCGACTTTCCTGTTAGCTCGCAACACACGCATGCACTCGATGCCGCTCTTGCCGGCGAATGTGTTGCTGAACAAAGCGTCGAAAAGTTCTGGGCATTCCACGACCAAGTCTTTATCAATCAGAGCGATCTGAGCCGCGATGCCCTGGCAAGGTACGCTACACAAATTGGGGCCGATATGAACGCCTTCACCGCTTGTATGGAGGCAGGTAGCTTGTTGGATGAAATTTCCCAAGATTATAATGCAGGAGTAGAGGCAGGAGTGACCGGTACTCCGACTTTTTTCATTAACAACAGGCGTGTTCCGGGGGTAGTGCCCTTCTCAGTTTTTGAGGACATTATCGAATTGACGCAATAAAGGACTCCTTGCCTCTTGACATGCTCCAGTATCCTTGTATACTACTAAGACAAAATTAACTTAAACGAACTCATATGAAAGAAGAAGGCAGCTCATCGCCGGAGAACGGCATCTTCAACGCCTCCCCAAAGGCAACGTTTTTCATGGGACTGATGACCGGCATCGCGGTGGTCAGTATCATTGGTTTGTCTCTGACGTTCTCGATGCTCCGTGACGGGAAGTTGAAGTGAAAGATACCGATCATATCCGCGGCAATACTGATGCGAAGGTCAAGTTAATAGAGTACTCGGATTTTGAGTGCCCATTTTGTGCACGCGTACAACCGACGGTAAAACAGGTCACGGATACGTACGGTGACGACGTGGCAGTCATTTACCGCCATTATCCATTGTCATTCCACCCACAGGCACAAAAAGCTGCTGAGGCTTCAGAATGTGCGGCTGAACAGGGTAAATTCTGGGAAATGCACGATAAGTTATTTGAACTCAATGATGCTGGCCAGCTAAGTCTCGCGAGCTTCAAGAGTGCAGCGGGTGAAATCGGATTGAAGCAGAGCCAGTTCGATGATTGTCTCGACACAGGAAAATATGCAGACAAGATTGCGAGTGACACGGCTGAAGGGACACAAATTGGTGTTCAGGGAACGCCGGCGACATTCGTCAACGGTACTCTCGTATCAGGAGCGGTACCTTTCGAGCAATTTGCTTCAGTGATTGACGCTGAACTGGCCAAGTAAGTCGTTAACATGTTTTTTGGAAGCGCCTACCCGGATCCCATCGTACTCCAGGCAGGCGCTTTTGGTATTCACTGGTATAGTTTACTGCTTGTAGTTGCTATTGGAGCGGGGTTGTTGGTGACTTTGCATGTCGCCCGCAAGAAAAATATTCCCGAAACGGCCATATGGGATTTTTCATTTCTTGCGGTTATTCTAAGTATCGTATTTGGGCGTTTTGTTTTTGTTGTAAGTTATCTCCATTCGTTTAGCAGTCTTGTCGAAACGGTGAAAGTCTGGGAAGGTGGGATATCAAGCCATGGAGTCCTCACCGGAGGGCTACTAGCAGCATTTCTCACCATGAGGCGACACAAGATGTCATTCTGGGCATTCACCGATGTGGTAATCCCTGGAGCGGCATTAGCGCAGGCAATCGGGCGATGGGGAAATTATTTCAATCAGGAAGTACTCGGATCTCCGAGTAATGCATGGTGGGCAGTGCCAATTGACCTGGCGCACCGCCCAGAAGCATTTATGCAAGCACTGTATTTTCACCCGATTTGGCTGTATGAGTCGCTTTGGTGTTTATTGCTATTTTTTTGTGTGTATTCTTTTCAAAAAAAGTTCACTCCGCACCCCGGGGTCGTGACGTTGATGTATTTTTCCCTGTATTATCTTATCCGGTTCGTCCTTGATTTTTTTCGTAATGACGCCCTCTCATTCGGAGCGCTCACAGGGACGCAAACCATTGCCATCGGAGTGTGGATAGTAGCGGTAGTGTTTGTTGTACTCACGAAGCGGAGATCAGAACCGAGCACCACTCAATAGGCCGTACAGAAATTAATACATTGATTGCCTGGTAGCAGGGGTGGGGATCCGCTTCGCGCCTGGGCGCTGCACTTGCTCGCGCCCTTCGATCCCCACATGTGAAAACACCCTTAACTTTTAGATATAGGGTCTTGGTAGTTATTTTCTAGCGTGCTTATAGCAGGGGTGGGGATCCTCCCCGGGCAGCGCCGAATGCTGCGCACGCTCGCATTCGTCGGCGCTCACTTTCGTTACACTCGGGTTCGCTGCTGCCCTTCGATTCCCACTAGAAAAATTAACCTTACTTGCCACTGGGTAGGTCTCGAGGAAATTAAAAAGTTGATTGCCTGGTAGCAGGGGTGGGGATCGAACCCACGACCTTGGGCTTATGAGTCCCACGCTCTAACCAGCTGAGCTACCCGAATCGAAGGAAAAGGTCAAGCCATCATTCTGTGGTGCAGTCTAGTGGAAGCTATTCGAACCTTTGTCATGCAGGAGCAGATGCGAACATCCAGAATGGCAATGAACCCAGCGTAGCGTTGACCACGGAGTGCGTCAGTGGCCGGGGGCGGGTATGGCTAGCATATCGCGACGTGAACGAGCACTCACCTAAAAGAAAGCTCCCGCGCGAGACAAGCTCACGCGGGAGGTACGGAAACATAGGTATTTCTGAGTACAGGGTGTTACTTCTTCGGGACACCCGCGAACCAGAGTCGACCTCTCCGACTCCATCTCGAAATGGTCGCCCTGCCTTCCCTACTCGAACGAAGAAAAGTGATCCAAATAGGGTAGTCGTTCTTTACCCGCTCGTCGATGTTGTGCCAAAAGGTGCAGTTTGGGTGCTTGGACGAAAATGTCCAGTCGTCTGTATTCGCCTGAATTAGCGAATATGGATCGGCTGGCTCGAGATTACCCGTACAGTTGCGCGTGAGACCATTCTCAACCGTTGGAACATCTATTGTCAAATGGAAATAGCGCGCGGCGGAGAGCATCTCCTTAGGGGTACGACTGCGATCGACCCTTACCCGCTTTTTGATGATCGTGGTCATTCGTTTTACATCTAAAGCCACTGCGTTTGCGAACCTTCTGGCGAGCTCTTCCCCCATGTAGTCGAGAGTTGCAACGCCAGGGCCGTCCGGCAAGTTGCGTCTGCGAAGCGCATCTTCGATCAGTGCCTGCGCCTTAAGGATTGCAGGTGTTTTTTCAGTCACGTCATCCTCCTCACATGGTGTTTTTGGTTTGGGAACATTCCTCCGGCAATCTCAACGAGAGGTAATGATCTTGACGAAAGGCTGTCCCCAAACTCTCGAGGTATGACTTTGCTAGCTTGTTTTTGATGGAAAGGTGCAAGTTAGAACAACCTAGGCTATCACGAAGTTGCCATTCTGTCAACTGCTCGGGATTTGAGATATCAAAATGCTCCAGAGGTCCGGTTCTACTGGGCTTCTTGAGGATTAAGTTTTATTTACGCTGGTTGTGCCTTCGTCCAGAAAAACATGGCCGGAGGCGACCATATGCCGCGGGAGAGAATCGAACTCTCATGAGGTCGCCCTCGCAGGATTTTGAGTCCTGTGCGTCTGCCAATTCCGCCACCGCGGCACGAAAGTACATCGCATTGTACTGATTGTAGCCTCGTTTGTCAAAGCATGCTCTATTCGGTATACTATTGATATATTTTCATACTGAAGACACGATATGTCTCGCATTATTTCTGTAGCGAATCAAAAGGGTGGAGTCGGTAAAACGACGACATCTATAAATGTTGCTGCCTCCCTAGCTTCGTTTGGTAACCGAGTATTGTTAGTGGACATCGACCCTCAGGGGAACGCTTCCTCCGGGCTCGGGATCAATATCAAAGAAATCCCGTATGGGATCTATGAAGCTCTTGCCGGGAAAGCTCGCTTGCCAGATGTCATCTATCCCCATAGCGTTGACGGGCTGCATGTTGCTCCGGCAACAGTCGATCTCGCAGGAGCGACAGTTGAACTCGTGCAGGTGGCAGAGAGGGAATTCCGGCTTCAACACGTACTCGAGGATGTCGTCGACAGTTTTGACTATATTATTATCGATTGTCCGCCATCGCTCGGATTGCTCACGGTGAACGGCATCGTTGCTTCATCCGAAGTGCTGATTCCAGTCCAGACAGAGTACTATGCGTTGGAAGGATTAAGCCAGCTTCTCGAAACTATCGAGCTTATCAAGGAAAACTTAAAGCCGGACATCCAAGTGCTTGGCGCAGTGATGACCATGTTTGATGAACGATATCGGCTGTCTCAGGCTGTCTTTCACGACCTGCACAAAAATTTCCCGAACAGAGTGTTCCGTGTCGTAGTACCGCGCAATGTCCGACTTGCCGAGGCGCCCA
This sequence comes from Parcubacteria group bacterium GW2011_GWA2_48_9, assembly GCA_001003705.1. Taxonomy (GTDB): domain Bacteria; phylum Patescibacteriota; class Patescibacteriia; order UBA10025; family UBA10025; genus UBA10025. The sequence continues at coordinate 56,411 of LCPQ01000019.1, forward strand.
GTCACGGTAAAACGGTATTTCAGTACGATCCTGTGTCACCTGGCGCAAATGCGTACCGACGCCTCGCACAAGATATTCATATGCACCCGCCGTCCTATGTCTGATGCATACGCCGGCCTCGGCAAAGGTCTCGAAGCCCTGATTCCGCGGAAAATCTCCGCAGAAAAAATTGGGGTAAGCAAAAAAATTCTCGGTCCGCAGGAGAGAATTGACTATGTTGATCCTGTAACTGTCACGTCAAATCCGCATCAACCCCGCAAACATTTCGAACATGATGCAATCGAAGACCTCGTCAACTCTATCCGCGAACATGGTATTTTGCAGCCGTTAATAGTTAGTAAGACAGACAGCGATTACCAGCTCATTTCGGGAGAACGACGTCTGCGCGCGGCCATCATCATGGGATTGAAAGAAGTTCCCGTGATTATTCGTGAAGCATCGGAGCAGGAGAAGCTTGCACTTGCCTTAATTGAAAATATTCAACGCGAGAATTTGAATCCTATCGAGCGCGCGTGGGGATATGCACGGCTCATACAGGAGTTCAATCTTACGCAGGAAGAGGCGGCGAAGAAAGTGGGGCAGCCGCGTGCCAGTCTGACGAATTCCTTGCGCTTACTCAAGCTTCCTGAAGAAATGCAGAAGGCAGTAATTGATGGGTTGATTAGCGAGGGACACGCGAAAGTGCTGCTCGGCATTACCGATCAAAAGGAGCTGATGCACCTTTTTCGCAAGATAATCCACGAGGAGCTCTCCGTGCGAACCGCTGAACACCACGCCCGACCGCACCGAAAGGCATCCTATCGAAAAGCACCGCGCGATCCCAATATTACCGAACTCGAGGATCAACTGCGCAGCGCTCTCGGAACAAAAGTTGAAATAGTCCGAAATGGTGAACAGGGGACCATTACTATCCGCTGTTACTCCGAAGAGGAGTTTCGGGCACTTATAGAAAAACTTACTCGTAAGTAACACTGGAAACGAAGGCTATGTCTCCATTCATCAAGTACATTTTAAAAGTGATTCCGAAAAGCGTCGATGAGGGCATGCGGGCGTTATTAGCCGCCGCAGTTTTTTTGGTTCCCGCAAGTTTTTACCCCGCGCTTCCCGATCCATATGGCCTCCCGAAAGTATTCTTCTTTTCTTCATTCGTACTGATTGCGTTCACTCTGTGGTGTTGGGGCCGCATGCGCGGGAAAACGGCGCAAACTCGCTGGACATCTTTACTCACTTCAGTTGTTGTTTTTACAACGATGGGAATCATCAGCTCTGTATTTTCAATCGGACCGCTGAGAAGTTTTATTGGTACTGCCGGTGGGCATGCCATGGTTCTTCCCGCTATGATTTCCGGTGCATTATTTGTCTTTCTTTTTACACAGGTCGTTACCGACTTAAAACAACGTTTATGTGTCATTGACAGTTTCCTCGCAGGATCTGGCCTAGTTGCGGTTATCAGCCTGCTGCAAATCAGCGGAGTGAATCTTTTTCCTTGGGAAGGCGCTCATACCTACTGGTTTCAGCCGCTTTCATCATCTCCCCGCTCAGTCGCGCTTTTTTTTAGCGGCACGTCGCTCCTCTGTCTCTATCGATTCATGTGTTCATCAGATCGTCGAAGCCGTATCTTTTCAGCAGCTTGCCTTCTCCTCTCAATCGTCTTACTAATCGTATACGACATATCTGATGGATGGATTGTTTTGTTAGTCGGACTGACTGTTTTTATAATGTTATCTGCGTTACAATCGTCACTGTTTTATCGACAGCGGGAGATGAGAATATTTTTTGCGGTCTTTCTTATTTCACTTATTGCTCTAGTGATACCGATCACTTCCTGGACGCAACGCATACCTCCACAGGAATTGACCATGGATACAGCCACTTCATGGCAATTTGCTTCCGAGACTCTCGCTGTCCGCCCGCTTTTTGGAACGGGTCCCGAGACATTTACTGACGTTTTCAGCAGATTTCGACCTGGTGAGTTTAATGAAAGTGTTCTTTGGCAGGCGAGTTTTGCGCATTCTCAGAGTCTGTGGTTGGAGATGCTTATCACATTAGGGGTGACAGGATTAGCCGCATTCCTGACACTTATCGGATTCCACGCTGTAAAAATAACACGTTTCGTTCTCCAGAGTACGGATTCGAATAAAGAAAAAATTGACGTACTTCTCTTTGCTGGCTGGATAGCGTTGACATTTACGGCTTGTATAGCCGTATGGGAGATCTCACTATGGGTGTTGTGGTGGTTACTGTTGGCACTTATGACGCCTGAAATTTCGCACCCTCAAACATTTATGCGCAGAATACAATCGTTTTTTTCACATCATGAGCGTCCCATTATGGGTTTTATTACCGCATTTGCCGTTTTGTGCTCTCTTATTATTGTTGTTCAGGGAGTCCGTGTGTGGAATGGGAGTCGCTTGCGAGTGATTACTATAGAAAAGTCCCTCGATGGCTCGACAACACCCGCAGAGATTCGCGCGCTCGCGGAACGAAGTGTACGTTGGGATTCGTTTACCTCCGAACCGGAGCTTATCCTTGCTGGCGCATATGCCCTCGAAGCCCTCACAGCAGCGGCTAATGGTACGAATGTGGATTTAGCAGCTGTGAAGGCATCAGGTGATGCGATCATCGAACATATTGGGCGCGCTATTGAAAAAGATCCCCATAATGCACGCGTCTACCAGTCCTCCGCTGAAGTCTATCAACTGCTCATTCCCATCATTCCGGATAGCGAACTCAAAGTAGCCAGACTCTATGAACAGTCAACGCAGTACAATACTCGCAATCCCCTCGTGTACCTTGCAATTGGACAGTCATATCTCGCGTATGCCCAGAATGCTGAAGGGACCGACGTCGGAGAAGTGCTCACCAATGCTAAGCAGGCTCTCATAAAGTCGCTTGCGCTCAAAGCTGACTTACTTGAAGCACTTATCTCTATTGCACTGGTGGATGAAGTACAGGGAAATACTGATACCGCCGTTTCGTCACTGGCGACACTCCACGAACGTTACCCAAACGTAACACAAATTACCCTGACACTCGCAGGAGTGTACGAACGTCAAGACAAACGAGATGAGGCGGTTACGCTTCTCGCGGAGGCATCGTCGCAAGCTCAACAGAATCTGGAAGCGCATCTCGGCATTGCGAGTGTGTATGAACAGCTCCAGATGTCTGCAGAAGCACTTGCAGAATATCGGGTGGTGCTGACAATAGATCCGGCTAACACGTTCGCTCAGCAAAAAGCAGCGGAGCTTTCCGATAGTGTACCTGGCACACCCAGTGAGTAGGGACTGCCTTATTCACCACTTACTGTTGCTTTCGTAACCAGCCATTGATAGCACTTCGCGCTTTTTCGGTCTGTACGAACGGCAGCCAGTCACGTGCCGGTCCTTTTCGGTGTTTATCTTCGATAATTTCTACAATATCGCCATTTTGCAGCGAAGCCGTTAGTTTAGATATTTTCTCATTGATTTTTGCCTGGCTCGCGTGATTGCCTAAATCTGTGTGAATTTCATAGGCGAAGTCCAGTGCTGTTGCGTTTTCAGGAAGATCGATGACGTCACCGCCAGGAGTGAAAATAAAGATTCGGTTACGGAAAACATCTATCCTTAAACCTTGAATGTATTTGTCGTTGTCTTGCATGCTCTTTTGCCACTGAATCAAATCATGTATCCACTCAAGCCGTTTTTTCACCGGTGTACCTTTTTTTGGCTTTCCCGTCTCGACATAATGCCAGTGTGCGGCAATACCGTATTCAGCTGCATGGTGCATCTCTGAATCGCGAATCTGGATTTCCACTATCTTATTGTCGAGTCCAAAAATATCGGTATGCAGGGAACGGTATCCATTTGGTTTCGGCTGGGCGATATAGTCCTTGATTCTACCTTTAATGGGGGTGAATTCTCCATGAATTGCCCCGAGCGCCATGTAGCATGAGGCCACGTCGGGAACGACGATCCGGACAGCCACTAGATCATGAATTCGGGAAAGGTCATGGTCGTACTTCTGAAGTTTTTTATAAAGACTGTAGAGTTTCTTTGCTCGGCCGTGGATGTCGACGACAGTGATGCCCGCATCATTAAGAAGTTTTTTAAGATAGGGGATGATTTTCTTAACATATTTTTGCTGTTGCTCGTATGTTTCCGAAACCGTTTCCTTGAGTCGCTGGTAGTCCTTTTCAAATGCAATGGGAAAAGCAAGGTCTTCCAACTGTCCACGCACTTCACCCATTCCGAGGCGATTAGCAATTGAAGCGTAAATTTCCAGAGTTTCGCGTGCAATCCGAGTGCGCTTCTCCTTGTTAAATACACTAACCGTTTTGATATTATCCAGGCGGTCGGCGAGTTTAATCATAATCACGCGGACATCCGATGACATAGCTATAAAAAGTTTACGGAGAGACTCGGCGTACCGTTCGCGACCCTGGTATACGAGCCTGCCGAGTTTGGTCACACCCTCGACAAGGAATGTCACGTTTTTACCAAATTCTTTGCGGATATCCTCCGCTTGAAAGTCCGAATCTTCTATGACATCGTGGAGTATGCCCGCAATGATCGTTTCCGAATCAAGTTTCCAGTCTGCTAAAATAAGCGCTATCCGCAGCGGATGCTCAACATACTCTTCCCCGGTCAAACGACGATGGCCGCTATGCGCCTTTTCAGCGAACGCGACAGCTTTCTCGATGTCCGGCATGCGGTCTCGCGGAATAGCCTGCTCGATTTGACGGAAGAATTCGATACGATCCATAGTGCCCCCTATTGTACCCCAGAATATACCAAGAGTTCAATTATTGATTTTTTCCCTTTTTTACCGTATGCTGAGAAGGAGAATGAGTTTTCGCGTATTTAGTATCATCATCTATGTCGCATGAAAAACATTTCGACCTCGTCATAGTCGGGGGAGGAGCTGCGGGGTTATCAGCTGGCATGTATGCCGGTCGTTATTTACTCAAAGTCGCCGTTATTAGAGGAAAAGAGCCGGGAGGTGAAACGGCCACCGCTTCGATTATTGAAAATTGGCCGGGTACCATCGCTATCGACGGTTTCGACCTGATCCAGAACATGGAAGCGCATGCAAAGGAATCAGGTGCTGAACTTTTTAACGGGGAAGTAGCGAAAATCGAGAAAAGAAAAGATTGTTTCTACTCTACGGTCGGAGACGACATATTTGTGTCGAAGGCGGTCATTCTCGGAGTAGGATCGGCTCGTAAGAAGTTAGGATTGCCGAACGAGGATCATCTCCGCGGCAAAGGGATTTCATACTGTTCGACCTGTGATGCGCCTCTCTATAAGGGTAAGACCATTGCAATCGTCGGCGGCGGCGATTCGTCAGCTAAGGGAGCGAATCTTGCGGCACGATTTGCGAAAAAGGTTTACTTACTTATTCGTGGTGATAAGCTGGTCGGAGAGCCGATGAATCTCGATCAGTTAAAAAATAAGGATAACGTTGAAGTTGTTTATCATACTGCAGTGCAGGAAATCATTGGCGATGCGAAACTTGAAAAGGTGGTTTTATCGAAACCGTTAAACGGATCCGTTGAGCTTCCATTAGAAGGCATGTTTGTCGAAATTGGCGCTACACCGCGGACGGAACTGTCAAAGATGCTGGGATTGCATCTGGATGAAAAGGGGTACATCCACGTCAATCAATTTATGCACACGAATATCCCAGGCGTGTATGCGGCGGGTGATATTACTGACGGGGCGGGGGATTTTCGCCAAGATATTACAGCAGCGGCGCAGGGGTCAATGGCGGCGACGTCGGCGTATAAGTATATCGGAGCGCATAAGGATATTATTTGCTAATTAGCAGGTTTGTCCCTCGGCAAGCTCGGAGCGTTTTCTTGTAGACATTCAATTTTATTATTGACAGTAACTGTTACGAGTGATAGATTCATAGTATTAATTTGTACATTGATTTATCACGTACGAGCCAACTTCACAATTCTGGCCGTTAGAATTCATTGAAACGGCGAGAAAGTCACTTATGAGGTGGCAAAGGAGGGAACAAGCCCAAAGTGACCCGCAAAGAGTCGTGAATTCGTGTAGTTGAACCAATCACATTCGGAGGGTAAAACAGATGAGCAAGAAGCCCATCTCCACGCTGCTGGCGATCGCAGTCTTGTTGGTCGCCACTGGTATGTACTTCGCTGTTTCCCCGGTTCTGGCAACGAACAATCCCGCGGTCACCACACAGACGACCACAGCCATCATCCCGATGCAGGCCATGAAGAACGTGGGGACTCCGGCGAGTACGACGTGCAATGGCGAACTGTGCTGTTTGGTGATCAAGAAGGTGACCGAGAGCACAGTGGATTCCGCGATGACGACGACTACATGCTACGCAAACACGGCCAACGCGATGACGAATGGTCCGAATTACGTGGCGACTACGATGAATACCGAGAAGATGTTTACGTCAAACGACGCGACCTATGGAACAAATACGGCCGAGAACCCCTGGATGCGGAGCATGACGAGCGTGGCAGGTCTCGACGCCGGCAATGGATGCTGCCCGATGCCGTATAGTGGACAGAATGCGACCGTCAATTCCGGCCAGGTGTCGACATCGACGTGTTGTCCGTGGGCAGTCGTGGAGTATACCGCCTATCCCAATCCGTTCATCACGGGTTCGTACGTCACCTAGCGCACACCCGCGCTAACCTCTCATCCCGCACTTTCATCTTGGAGCAATATTTTCCCCGCACGCATCCGCGCGCGGGGATTTTCCTTTATAGGGATTGACAAAAAAAGCAAGATATAATAGCATGATTCGAGTCACGTTCTTTGAACTTACATTAGCTGCTGTCATCATTTTGACGTCACCGGTCCTGACCGTCTGATGTCCGATCCCGCTGTAGCGCATTAATTGGCCGCAGTCACCTGCGCGTGAGGGTCACTTTCATTGGCTCAATCGCGTTCACCCTGTGGCTCTACCCGCCCGTTGTTTTTTCCAAGAAATAGGGTAGGCCACAAAAAGCCCTCGGTTCGCGTTTTGTTCTTTGCGGACCGAGGGTGCTTTTTTATATCCAGCGAATTAGGCATCAACGGTTTTCTCAAACTTACATTCTTTACTGGAACACCTTACCTTGCCTTTTGCCGCATACACGAGCAGATCTCCTGATTCCGGACATTTTTCCCCTGTGGGTTTAGACCAGAGAGCGAACTTGCACTCCGGATAACGATTACATGAGTAGAATATCCGGCCGCGGCGGCTGCGTTTTTCTACAATGTCGCCCTTATTGCACTGCGGGCAGGTAACGCCCGTTTTCTTTTCGATATTTTTTATGAATTTGCATTCCGGGTATCCAGTGCATCCGAAAAACTCTCCAAAGCGTCCGCGTTTCACCGCCAGCGGCTTGCCGCACGTTGGGCACTTTTCATCTGTTACCTTGGGCTGCTGTGGTGTACCGTCGTCACCAAGCGGTTTCGTATTCTTGCATTCCGGGTAGCCAGTGCAGGCCAAAAACTTTCCGAAACGGCCCATCTTGATTATCATTGGACGGCCGCATTTCTCACATATATGTTCAGTCGCTTCCTCAGTTAGTTCTTTTTTGGTCAGAGTTTTATCCTTGTGCATCAGATTTTCCTTAAATGGCCCGTAGAATTCTTTAATCACCGGCACCCATTCCTTTTGGCCCTGGGCAACCTCATCGAGATCGTCTTCCATGTGCGCAGTAAATTTGAAATCAACAATAGTCGGAAAATGTTCTACGAGGAGGTCATTCACTAACATGCCGATATCGGAGGGTTTCAGGCGTTTTTCATCCCTCATGACGTATCCGCGGTCCAAGATGGTGCTGATGATCGACGCATACGTAGAAGGACGGCCAATGTCGTCTTCCTCAAGTGCCTTCACGAGGCCCGCTTCAGAATATCGCGCGGGCGGCTCGGTAAAATGTTGTACTGGTTTAATTTCTTTTGCTGTCACCGAGTCGTGTTCCTTTACATCAGGTAGCTGATTTTCTTTCACACTATCGGGGTACACTTTTAAGAACCCGTCGAAAGTGACTATCGATCCCGTCGCGCGGAATGTATGCGCATCGTTGTCCGTATTGATATCGATAGTTGTCGAATCCATTATTGCCTGTGGCATCTGTGACGCGACAGCGCGGTTCCAAATAAGCATGTAGAGTTTAAATTGGTCCGGTGCCAAGTATTGTTGCACTGCCGCCATATCATTCACCACTTCTGTGGGGCGAATAGCCTCATGGGCTTCCTGGGCCAGGCGGGATTTTGCCTTGTACATTCTGGGTTCCGGCAGGACATAATTGTTGCCGAACGTTTTCTCTAAATATCCGCGGGCTTCCGTAAGAAATTTATTCGAAAGATTAAGCGAATCAGTACGCATGTATGTAATGAGGCCAAGTGATCCCTGGCTACCTAGCTCGACGCCCTCATAGAGCTGCTGTGCAAGCCGCATGGTCTTTTTTGCTGAGTATCCAAGCTTACGGTTCGCTTCTTGTTGGAGCGTCGACGTGGTAAACGGCGGCAGGGGGGATCGCTTGACCTCTCGCCTGGTTACGGACGCTACGCGGTATTTCGCGCCCTCGAGTGCTGAAAGAATCTCGTGCGCCTGCTTTTCGTTCTCGATGGCAAGTTTATCGATTTTTTCACCGTTTCGTGAAAATAATTTTGTAGATATCGCTGGTGACACACCCTCTTTTTCAAATACAGCTTCGATAGTCCAGAATTCTTGCGCTTTAAATGCCTGGATTTCTCTTTCACGTTCGACGATAAGCCTGACCGCAACTGATTGAACGCGACCAGCTGAAAGACCTCGAGCGACTTTTCTCCACAAAAAAGGTGACAACTCATATCCGACGAGCCGATCCAGAACCCTTCGGGCCTGCTGGGCGTTTACGAGATGCGGATCTATGTTGCGGGGAGTCTTTAGCGCTTCTTCGATGGCCTCTTTTGTGATCTCATGGAATACAATTCGTTTAATCTTGCTCTTCTCGGGCTGTATGATTTCTGTGAGATGCCAAGCTATAGCCTCTCCTTCGCGGTCTTCGTCAGTAGCGAAGTAGATTATTTCCGCATCCTTGGCTAATTTCTTAAGCTTTATGATGGTTTTTTGGCTGTCTTTCGGAACTACATAAGTGGGTGCGAAATCCTTCTTGATGTCGACACCCATTTTACTTTTCGGCAGGTCGCGAATGTGCCCGTAGGAAGACTCGATGTGGTAATGTTTGGAGCCCAAAAATCTGCCAATCGTTTTGGCTTTTGTAGGGGATTCGACTATGACGAGATTTTTTCCCATGAAAGTTTAGATAATACGAATATACTTCATTCCGCCAAGCTGTTTGACGAGCCCGCGCATTTCCATCATGGAAAGCGTTGAATTCACAATACTGACTTGCAGTTTACTCATCTTCACGATTTCGTCAATGTGTTTCGGTTCGCGTTCGAGTACAGAGAGCAACGCTTTTTCATTGTCAGTCAGTTGTGTATGTTGTTGATTGTTATCGAACGTCGCTGGCTTGTCAACCCCCGTATGCCTCTCTTTAAAATGTTCGAGATACAATGCATCGAGAATATCGTCAACGCATGTTATAGGTCGAGCTCCCGCTTTTAGAAGGTCATTCGTACCGGTCGAAGCTGTTCTCAGGATATCTCCCGGCACTGCCATCACTTCACGGTTATAGTCAAGTCCGAGGCGCGCAGTAATGAGCGACCCCGAGTCCTTGTTTCCTTCGACTACCACAATACCGAGTGAAAGGCCGGCAATAATGCGATTTCTGACGGGGAAATGAAACTTTTGTGCCTGGACGCCCAGCGCGAATTCAGATATGAGACAACCACCCGTTTCCACGATGCGGCGTGCAAGCTGAGCGTTAGCTACGGGATACACGTGATCAAGGCCCGATCCGAGGACAGCTGTCGTATGGCCCAATGCGTCCACAGCACTTTCATGAGCAGTAGCGTCGATTCCAAGCGCCAGACCTGAGATGATACTGATACCGCGTATTGCAAGTTCATGACTCATGCGCCTCGCTACTTCACGGCCATAGTCAGTCGCTTTTCGCGTACCAACTATGGCAACAGTAGGGCGGATACCCGGCAAGTTGCCTCGACAGTACAGAAGTTGGGGTGAGTCAGGTATTTCACGGAGAAGATGGGGGTACGCGGGATCGTCAATAGCAATAGGGTTAATGCCCGCTTGTCTCACTTTTTCTAGTTCTTCGGATGGAACCAAGTGTTTGGTCGCATCAGCGAGTAGCATCGCTGATTTTTCTGGTACTCCCGCTCTTTGATATTCCCTGGCTGGAGCGTTCCACGCTTCTTCGAACGTTTTAAAAAATGAACGAAGCCGAACGATAGTGGCCGCTCCGATAGATGGGATGGTTGAAAATGCTATCAGATAGGGAAGATCAGTAGTTGACATAGGGGATAGTGTGACAGTATGGTAGTCTTGAGAAACAAATATTGGTACCTCAAACACAAGGGGGCGTCGATGGGATTCATACTCCCTAAAGACGAGCTTGTCCAACAAATACTTCTCACCGCTATTCGTCGTACCCCGCACGTCAAGCTGACGAAAACGGGTGTATCACTCGTTCCACATGGAGTTTTATGGGGACGCTGGCTGTCGTGCCTGGCTAACACGCACGAGGGACGCGCGGATGAATTTTTGCGCTGGCTCGCAGTAGAAATACCGCGGCTTCGAGAAGAACACAAACAAGCTCGCAAACGGAAAAGTTGCTCGTAACTTATGTGCGGGCAGCTTTTTTCTCATGTACAGCTGTCGTTTGGCGCTCGAGCTGCCACAGCCGTATTTCTTCTTTGAGTACTTGTAACCATGCGTCACCAAGCGTTTCGAGGTCTATCTTTATCTGATTTTGGGTAAACTGCCAGTGAGAATTCCGTTCAAGGAGTTGCCCCAGCTTTTTTGTATCTAGATGGTGGGCGAACGTTATGATGATCCGTTTATGCTTGTCGGGTGTCGGTCCAGGAATACTGACGGTATCTATAGTCACGATGTCGGTTTTCTGGGCAATCAGCTTAATCTCCAGGACGTCAAAGAGATTTTCAAATGACTTAGGAATCTTTTGGCGGTACGTCACACGTTTTTTAAAGACAGAAAGTTCATCGGGTGAAGACAGGTTGGCTATTTTCTGATACATCACCAGGCGTTCGCCTTCAGCCGGCATAAACGTTTTTGGAATGCCGATTTCAACAGGCAGGTCTATGGTTACATCTCTAATTGTCTCAATGGCGCCTGTTTTCAGTTCTTTCACTGCCTGTGAGAGGAGGCGCGTGTACATAGCCAGGCCGATAGCTGATACTTTCCCGTGTTGCTCTTTTCCGAGAATGTTGCCGGTGCCTCGAATTTCCAGATCCCGTAGGGCAAGCTGGAACCCGCTTCCCAGCTCTTTTGCTTCGAGGAGCGCATGAAGCCGGCGCTTGGCCGTACCTGTCAGTTTTTTCCGGTCATAGAGAAAGTACGCATAAGCTTGGCGCACACCCCGGCCAATACGCCCTCGCAGTTGGTAGAGTTGGGCGAGGCCGAACTTCGTGGCGTTTTCTACGATGAGGGTATTGACGTTCGGCAGATCAAGCCCATTCTCAATAATAGTTGAACAAACCAGGATGTCAGTTTTTTTAGTATCGAAATCCCGCATGGCCTGTGAGAGGAGCCTTTCAGATAGTTTGCCATGTGCCACTCCGATACGTGCTTCGGGAATGAGTTTATTGAGTTCGCGAGCTGCGAAATCAATCGTTTCTACATTATTATATAGGTAATATACCTGTCCTTTGCGTTCCAGCTCCTGGCGGATTGCCCGCACAATCAGATTCGTGTCATGGCGCTCAATAATAGTTTCGATCGGAAGGCGTCCTTCTGGTGGCGTCTCAATGATACTTACATCTCGGATTCCAGATAAGGCGATATTGAGCGTGCGCGGAATGGGAGTCGCTGTGAGCGTCAAAATATGTGCTTGAGTTCGAAGCGTTTTTAGACGTTCCTTGTGTTGCACTCCAAAGCGTTGCTCCTCGTCAATAATAATAAGCCCAAGGTTTTTGAATGTGATGTCTGGAGATAGAAGTCGGTGCGTGCCAATGACTATATCAACATCTCCTGCTGTGATGCGTGCGACAGTCTCACGTTCTTCTTTCTCCGAAACAAATCGCGACAGGATGGCCACTTTCGCTGGCAAATTCTTCAGTCGCTCCGTGAAGGTGTCGAAATGCTGTTGGGTAAGGATAGTGGTAGGCGATAGTAGCGCCACCTGTGTTCTGTTCATCACCGCCTTCAATGCTGCGCGTATGGCAACTTCAGTTTTACCGAATCCTACGTCTCCGCAGATCAGTCTGTCCATCGGCTTCGTTCTCGTCAAATCCTTATCGACATCAACGATAGCCTGGAGCTGATCCGGTGTCTCCTCATAAGGAAATGACTGGTCAAGGGCGTGTTCTTCTTTTGTCTTCGAACCCATCACCGTAGTCTTACTCGCTGCGCGCCGCGCATAGAGCTTCAAAAGATCGTGAGCGAGCAACTTTGCCTCTTCTTTGATTTTCCGCGTAATCTGGTACCACTGGCCGCCTGATAAACGATGAAGTTTCGGATTAGCTAGGCCAATATACTTACTGATTTTTTCAGCTGTTTCGATGGGCACATAGAGCTTGTCGTTCTCCGCGTATTCGAGCACGAAATATTCTTTGCTGATACCCTCGACAACATTTTTCGTCATCCCGCGGAATCGCGCTATTCCGTGATCAATATGCACGACGTAATCACCCGGGCGCAGTTCGGTGATAAACGCCATCTCGACTCTCTTCGGGAGACCATTTGATGTTTCGGTATTCCCAAAAATTTCGATATTGGTCAAAATTTGGAAACGTTGTTCCTCATTTGCGAAACCCGTAAATGATGAAGGCGGCTCGGGCAAGAAGGATATTCGTTTTGAAATCTTTTTTTCCTCGAAAAGCACTCTCAGTTCCTTTTCTTTATTGCTCGCTATATAAATGGTTGTTTGTTCGTTCTGTAGTTTTACGAGGTCTTGAGCGAGCGTATTCAAGCGGTTGTAGTACAATGGTGACCGTTTAAACCGCATGTCGATGTCTCGTTGCCGGGTTTTGAAACTTTCCCAGATGATTTGCTTGTGCTGACGAACCTGTTCGTATGTTTCATCCCATTCCGGTACGCGCTCAGCCAATTCGTCAGGAGAATCGAGAATCACATATGGGTGCGTTGCCCGCTTCAGATACATCCATGCGTCTGCACGGTAGCTTGAATGAAGTTTCGCAGGGGGGATTTCCAGCGAGGGGATAGGGGCACCGGTTTTCTTAGACAGCGGATCAATCGAAGATATAACTACGATTGATCGTTCATCGCATTCAATCCTGACCGGACCTTTCGCTCCCAACGGGTAAACATCAATGATACCGCCACGTCTTGAGTATGTGCCATGAGTGTCTGCGACGACATTCCACTCGTAGCCGCGCTTCACGAGCTCTTGAGCCACATCAGAGGGAGAAGTTGCCGCACCTTTTTCATATTGGATCAGTGAATTCAAAAGCTCATCAGGATGTGGTAGCGGTTCGTGTGTCCGCTCGGCCGGGACGATAAAGAAGAAGGGTTCATTTCGCAATAAGATGAGTAACTGATCTGGCCTCATACTCTCGTTCCCATGAAGTATTGGGAGGTCGGGTCGCCAGTAGGATAAGAGCTGTGAAATCACTTCTTCTTCTTTTTCATTCGCGGTTAGCCAAAAGAACGCACCCTGATCTTTCAGGAATGGGAGCTTCGCGATGACAAATGTTTGAGCTGAACGGCTGGGACTTCCGCTGATGTAGGTCTCTTGGTCGTCCAGATCGCAAGCAACGCAAGCGACGACGACGACGGCGCAGACACGCTCTCGCTTCGTGACCAGGACGGTAACGTCTTGGACAGCAACGAAACCTTCGTTGCGACGACGGGCAGCGAAGTCACATTCGACTTCGACGGTGCCTTCACGTCTGACTTCCAGATTCCTGCTGGTCAGACTCGGTACCTGTACCTGTACGGT